>DASRNM010000077.1:0-2062 GCA_035647435.1 Clostridia bacterium | reverse complement strand
CCGAAAAAAATTACGGCATCATAATTATTAAATTGTGAAGTGCACTTTTCTAAAAAAGAGTAACAACTCATGTTTACATTTTCGGTCAATCAAATCGCCTACTTAAAATGTGATTTATTTAATAAGTTTTTTAATTTGTTCTCCTGTAAAAACATATTTCTTATTGCAAAAATGACAGTTGACTTCCGTTTTTTTGTCTTGACTCATTGACATGAGCTCGTCTTTTCCTGTTGCTAATAGTGCAGATTCAACACGCTCTATTGAGCAGTTGCATTTATAAACAGGCATTGCATCGTCCAACAACTCTAATTCGAATTCACCTAATGATTTTTGGCATATCTCAAACGGTGTCAATCCCTCTGAAAGCATTTGAGTCACTGAAGGAATACCTTGAATGCACCTTTCAACCGCATCTATTGTGTCATCGAAAGCCGTAGGTAAAAGCTGAATAATAAAACCGCCTGCTGCCTTAATTGTCAAATCAGGGTTTACCAACACGCCAAGAGCACACACTGTTGGTGTCTGCTCGCTTGTCGCAAAATAATAAGTGAGATCCTCTGCAATTTCGCCCGAAACAATTGGGACTTGACCTATATAAGGCTCCTTTAGCCCTAAATCTTTCATAACTGTCAAAGTTCCGTTTTTGCCGACTGCCCCCGCAACATCAAGCTTTCCTTTGTTGTTCAATGGAATTTCCACAACAGGGTTTGACACATAACCTCTAACGTTACCTTGGCTATTTGAAACGGCTATAACCGCGCCTACAGGTCCGTCAGCGTTGAGCCTAAGAGTTAGTGTATCGTTTTCTCCTTTGAGCATGCTGCCCATTAAACATGCACCTGTAAGAAGTCTACCTAAAGCCGCAGAAACAACGGCAGAGGTAAGGTGAATATTTTGCGCCTCATTTACTATATCGGTTGAATCAACCGATATTGCTGTTAAAGTTCCGTCTTTTGAAATGCAGCGTACAAGCTTGCCCATAATCCATTCCCCTTCAAATCTTTTTTGCAACAAAAACAGCCCTTTGAGTTGTTTCAGTCACAGGCAACTTCGTCATATACTCATAAACAGCTAAAACCTCAAACCCTGACTTATTAAGCTGTTTGTTAATGTCATTTATCGAATATGCCCGTTCGCTAAAGCTTTCATTGCTTCTTATATATACACCGTTGTTTTCTTCAAAAAAGTCCAATGTAATATCAACGATGTCCGTTTTAGGATTATAACTATTTTGCCAAACACAATAGACATCTTCATAATCTTGAACAAAAGTGTTGTCGCCTAAAATATTTTTATGCTTATAAATTGTGTTTACATCAAAAACAAACAAACCCGAAGGGTTGAGAAAATTATATAATCTTTTAAAAAACCGTTTAACGCCCTCAAGCTCTGTTATATGGTTGACACTGTCAAGCATACAAATAGCTGCGTTGGCTGTTCCATATAGGTCAAGTTTCTCAAGAGGCTGGCATAAAAACATTGGTTGATCAATGCCCTTATCAAACGCCTTTTGTTGCGCAACACTCAACATTTCAGAGCTTGCGTCAACTCCTATGACATCAAAACCCTTTTCAAGCAACTCATATGTCAAGCTCCCTGTCCCACAAGCCAAATCGACAACCGTGCCACCTTTTACTCCAAATGTAGAAAGAAGCGTGCTTACATAATCAGCACGCCCTTTATAATTCACATTTTCAGTGAGTTTGTCATAATATTTTGCAAAAACGCCGTAGCCGTTCATTTATCAATCCTCGCAAATATTTTTTCATAACCGTCGCAACCGTAATTCAACGAACGATTGACACGGCTAATGGTAGCTGTGCTTGCACCCGTTTCTTTAACAATTTCACTGTAAACACGCTTTTCACTTAGCATTTTTGCAACAACAATTCTTTGCGCCATTGCTTTCAGCTCAGTTACCGTGCATAAATCTTCAAAAAAATCATAGCATTCGTCTAAGTTCTCAAGTGCCAAAACCGCCTTGAAGAGAAAATCAACATTATTATCCTTTATTTTACTCAAGACAAAGCCCCCTAAAACCATATTGTAAACAGTTTAGCAC
>DASRNM010000076.1:0-5375 GCA_035647435.1 Clostridia bacterium | reverse complement strand
ACATAAGGCTCTCTTTCAACCTTTTGCGCATGCACTGTATAAGACTTCTCTGTATCAAGCTGTGCCATTGGCACCGATACCTTGTGAACCTTTTCAAGAGTTTTCATAGTGCCGCCGCTACTGTCCTCATAAACATTTTCTCCAACGCTTACCCAGCCTATTGAAGGCTCAGTTGTATGCCATACTATTTGATACTCGTCTTCCACTACAAAAACTACAGGGTCTGTAGTAAGAGTTATTTCTTTTGTGTCTGACTGTAAAAACGGGAAAACTGCATATACCAAGGCTAATATAACTGCAACTGCCTTGATTGCAATATTGTTTTTAATTTTTGATTTAGGGTACCAAAAAAGCAGTACAATGCCAGCTAAAATTACAAGTGTTACTCTAAAGTATATTGCCTGAATTTTATTAAATCCTGCATTGTTCAAAAACATATATCCTATGAATAGCGCCTCAAGTGCCGCAATCCAAAAAAGTGCATTTTGCGAAATGTGTTTTGTAAACGCCTTGTTTCTAAATATAATTTTAACTGCTTGTGCAATAAAAACAAGCACAGCAAAAATAATGACTGCAACTAAAGCGCCATTTCCAAACTTTTCTATAACCTTCCATTGAAAGTCTATATAAAGCCGCTCGTTTTTATAAAAGACGAAAAATGTACCTACAAGCAGCGGTATAACAGTTAAAATTGTTACTATGATATTTTGGTGTTTTTTAATATTCGTTTTGCCCTACCTTTCTTTATAAAGCTACCGCTTATTTACTGCTTTCTTTCTCTTTTTCTACTTGCTTTTCAAGCTCTGATACATAAAGTTCCTCATCAAAAGGCAAGTTTATCTCTTTATCTAACCAGCTTGATAAATATACAGCATTAGAAAGTAAAAGCCCGTTAATGCCCTCTACCCCTGGTGATATTAACTTTTCGCCATACAGCACAGCTTTTGAAAAGTTGCGGAAAATATTGATATGCTGACCTACTACAACTAATCTGTATGCGTTTGTAAACATACCCGTTTTAAGCCGCTTTGTCTTTTTGGGTAAAAAGGGCATAAACTTTTTGTTTACCCTATTAAATTCAGACTCTTTAGTTTTAAGGCGATGAATTACCATTGTTTCAGTTGCTAACTTTTGCTCAATAACAATTTGCCCGCCATCTCCGCTAATTTCAAGCCTGTTTGTGCCTGGATAGTCATGAGTAGAGGTGACAAACACACCGCTTGCACCATTTTCATACTCTGTATAAAATGTTACATCATTCTCAACAGTAATGTCACGGTTTACGCCAACTTTCGCATAACCTCTTACAGATTTTGGCATACCGCCGAGCCATTGAAATAAATCAAGCTGGTGCGGACACTGATTTGTAAGAACGCCGCCGCCCTCACCCTCAAAGGTGCCGCGCCAACCGCCTTGGTCATAATATGCTTGCGGACGGTACCAATTTGTAATAATCCAGTTTATGCGTTTTATTTCCCCCATATCACCACTGTCAATAAACTCTTTCGCCTTAATATAAAGGGGGTTTGTACGCTGATTATACATAATTCCGAAAACAAGCTCTGGTTTCGTTTTGGCATATTCGTTAAGCTCACGAACTGCCTTTGTGTAAACACCTGCTGGCTTGTCTATTATTACGTGTTTGTTTTGCTCTAATACTTTTATAGCAATTTCTGGGTGAATATAGTGCGGTGTAACAACAGCCACAGCATCAACATTTTCATCTTTAATAAGCTCATTATAATCCTCATAAATTGCAACCTTTTTGAGCTTTTCCTTTGCCCATTCTCGCCTTTCTGGGCAAATATCGCAAACTGCTGTAAGAACTGCATTTTTGTCTAATCCCTTTTGCAGCTTTTTTGCATATAAACTCCCCTGCTTGCCAATGCCAACAATGCCATAGCGAAGCTTTTTCATACTATCCCTCCAAAAAGTTGTTTGTTGTTATTATTAGTAAAATTATAACAACAAAATAAAATTAATTCAACAATATATTAATATGTAAAAAATGAGAGCTTAAAGAAGACTCCTCACATTAAAAGTAGCAGGACTTATACTATTAAGGGGATATAATTTTGGGCACAAAAAATCGCCCTTAGTAAAACTAAGAGGGAAACGCTTGCCAGTGCCACTGGCGTGTATCATCACCCTACTTTTGATACAATTTTGCGTAATTTAAGGGGGGGTATAACATTTTCGCAAAATTACATAAAATGCCCCGAGATATAATTTCGTATTCCGTGTGATGTATGGCTATAATTTTTTCGTTCTGACGTTTATTTATTGTTTAGGTGCGTCCTAAAATAAAGGTCCCGAAACTTTTTAGGGCCAATCTTTTCATGATATTGAAAATAGTGTATAAATTGATTGTCATTTTCCCAACCTAAACATTCAGCAATTTGCCCCATTGTCATATCTGTTGATAAAATCAAATTCTTTACACATTTTAGGCGTTCATAATCAATGAATTGCTTCAATGTTTTACCCATGCTTTTTTTCATGAGCTTGCTGAGATGGTCGGGATTGTAGCTAAAAGCTTCTCCGACATCTTGAATAGTAAGCTTTCTTTTGCTATTAATTCTTATCCATTCTGAAATTTCGTGTGCCAACGAGATTCCGCCGCGCTCAATCGTGGTTTGAGCATATTTCAATTCTCCTATAATCGATTCTAGGGCAGCTGTTACTGCATATTTTGGATAATCTTCGGTATTTGCAATGTGAAGAAGCTGTTTGAATAATGTTAGAAACCTAAAATCCGAACAGTTAGGAGTATGCCCTCGTTTCACCCCTAATTTATCAAGGTTTTCGGTGATAAAATGCAGCCAGTAAAAGGAGGTTTCCCCAAAATTATATTTGTAACCACCATGGATAATATTAGGGGATGCTAAAAAAAGGTCTCCGGCATTAAGAACGTATTTGTTGTCCCCCTCTTTGAAATACATCGAACCTGCAGTAATATAAAATAGTTCATAACTATCTATAATCCGCGTGGGATGGATATAATTATTTCCTCCAACAAATTTTCCGCAATGTATATAGACCATGTCATATTTTCTCACTAGAACACCTCTTTTCACATTGAAAGTTTTTCTTATCGTCGCTATAATAATATCATAAAACAACTCTAAAAACAATGTTAAAAGGAGGTTTCAAATGAAACAAGATAATACAGTATCTTATAAAAACGTAAACATGGATGACGGATTTTGGGCGGAAAGACAGAGGCTTAACCGAGAGGTGACTATCTATAATGTATATGACAGGTTTCATGATACTGGGCGGATTTCGGCCTTTGAACTGAATTGGCGGGAGGGGATGCCAAATAAGCCTCATGTATTTTATGATTCCGATGTAGCAAAATGGATGGAAAGCGTGGCTTATATCCTTCAAAAAAAATGGGATAACCGCCTTGAAGAACTGTTTGAAGGCTTGGTTGATCTAATCGAACATGGACAAAAACCTGATGGATATTTCAATCTTTGGTTTATTGCCATAGAGCCCTCAAAGCGGTTCACCGATAGAAACGCACATGAATTGTATTGCGCCGGACATCTTTTTGAAGCTGCTGTTGCCTACTTTGAGGCTACCGGACGGGATCGATTTTTAAAGCTTATGAGCAAATATGCAGACTATATAGCACAGGAATTTATGCATAAAAAAACCGCCAAGTTTGCGACACCGGGACACCAGGAAATTGAACTTGCTTTGGTTCGCATGTATCGCTGTACCAACGAGCAAAAGTTTTTAAAACTCGCAAGATGGTTTTTGGATCAGAGAGGAACAGATGAGAAGGATTTTCTTCTTGCCGATTTCACGAAAAAGCCATACGCTCAAGACCATGCCCCGGTAAGGGAGCAAGAAACGGCGGAGGGGCATTGCGTGCGCGCTCTTTATCTTTACTGTGCTATGGCAGATATAGCTTATGAAACCGGTGATGAAGGCCTGTTTAAAGCATGCCGCAAACTTTATGATAACATCGTCAATAAACGAATGTATATTACCGGCGGAACAGGTTCAACACGCATGGGCGAAGCATTTACCATTGACTATGATTTGCCTAATGAAACTGCATATTCTGAAAGCTGTGCTGCGATTGCTTTGGCAATGTTTTCAAGACGTATGCTGTTGCTTGATAATGACCGAGTTTATGCTGATACAATTGAGAAAATTTTATATAATGGCTTTTTATCAAGCATATCACTAAACGGAAAAGACTTTTTTTACAAAAACCCACTCGAAATTAATTTAAAAAACCATAACCGCCATACCTCAACAAGTTACAGCGATTTCCTTCCCATAACTCAAAGAGTAGAGGTTTTTAACTGTTCCTGCTGTCCGCCTAATATTGCCCGTTTTACAGCAACTCTTGGTGATTATATGCTTTCACACAATAAAAACACTGTTTTTATACACCAATATTTCAGCTCAACATCTACTGTAAAAATAGACGGCAAAACAGTCAGAGTTAATGTAAAAACACAGTATCCCAAAAACGGAGTGGTGGATATTACAATATCGGGCGGTAACGGAACCCGTTTTGCAATGAGGGTTCCGAATTGGTGTGAGGAATATCATGTTGAATTTAATGGAGAAAAGCCTTCGCTGAATCAGGAGCGGGGATATCTTGTTTTTGACTGTGACTCGGACGAGGTTCGCTTAACATCTAATTTTGTAATGAAGCCAATTTTAATTGAAGCTAATGATAATGTAAGATGTAACGCAGGCAGAGCGGCGCTGCAATATGGACCAATCATTTATTGTGTAGAAGGCGTGGACAACAATGATGAGGTGCATAATCTGTTCTACTCATCTTCATTAAATCCTGAATTTAAAGGGCTTGAGGGAATCCCGTTTTCAACAATTGTTGTAGACGGCTTTAAAAAACCTCGGGAAAATGACAGACTTTATTCACCACTCAAAAAGGAGCTAATACCATATAGGATTACATGTGTACCATATTTCACATTTGCCAATCGCGGTGAAAGTGATATGTTGGTTTGGGTTCCTTATATACTATAGATATTTCAAACACAACGCCCTTACTAAATTTGACGAGTCTCTTTGGAATCTGCTCGCCCAATCGATAACCGTTCACAAACCTTATCTTTAAGTAATTTTCAGAACAGGACAAACCATAAAGGTGGCATTGTATCTGCCTTTTTCACAGGGGGGTGAAATTTCAAGGGCAAGAGGGTAATCCTTTTAATTTTGCGTAAAAGTATGGAGAAGTTAAATTGCGGGAGCAATAAAATACAAAAAAACACGTGAATAAAAAAGTCAAGATACGCCAAAAGCCCAGTAACACTGGGCTTTTGGCTTGTATCAATCTTTGATACTGATATGGTGCGAGAGACGGGACTTGAACCCGTACGGGA
>DASRNM010000075.1:0-2214 GCA_035647435.1 Clostridia bacterium | reverse complement strand
CCATTAAGCATGCAACAATTTGGTCTGATAACAGGTTATGTTCGCCCATATACAATTCTTTGACAAACTGTGGGTTAATAGTGTGATTACTCATTATTTCACTTCCTCTGTTATTAAAATAGTCATTTGACTTTTATTCTTTTTGACTTTCCATGATTCAGGTACGCCAATAAAAATCCCATTTGCAGTGCTTATCTTGATAAAAGAATATGTTTTGCAGATATATTCAAACCAGTCTGCAACATTGTCTGTTGTTTCAATTATATAATCTCTGTCCCCGGCTGAATATCCGGTATCTGTGACTGAAACACCGCCGTCTAATGTTGCCACCCTGGAACATCGCCTGCTGCCGTTATTGTTTTGTACTTCAATATCAGCATCTTGGTTTATCATTCTTGCACCATTCAAATCATATATAAGTGTGGAAATACCTATTTTCATGGGCTAGCTCCTAAAAGCATGTCAAGACCTTCTTCGGCAACTCTAACCTGAATAGCAGATAATATTTCCCACATAAACGCTTCCAGGTGAGGCTGTAACCCGTCGCCATCTATTTTTATAAGAGCGTCCCCACGCTCCATTGTTTTTATTTTTTCTTCCATATATCTTTTTTCAACCTCTGCCATAGACTCCTGAAGTTCAAGGCCCCTCTTTTGAATATCTGTTTGTTCTCTTATCCAGCTTTTTATATCCATATTCCAGAAACCGGCATCTTTCAAATCACCAACACTGCCAAAAATGGACCCTAAAACATCGCCAGCTGTTGAAACAGATTCACCAACACTGGACATTATTGATTCAACCTTAGATGCATTGGCTTCAATCTCAGCAATGTCCATTTTTGCTTTCCATTCCATGGACGATTGCACAATTTCAGCATTGGCTTTTATATTTGCGAGATCACGTTCAAGGTCTGCTTTTTCCATCTCGATTCTTAACTCAAGAGGTGTTTCAGCTTCTTCTTTTGTGTCTTTAATCTTTGTTGCAGCTATGGTTGTGTCTGCGTCAATTTCAAACCTGATAAGTTTGCCGTCAATTTCCTCAAAGTATTCAAGTTTTTCAGGTTCTTTGAGTTGCACATCAATTTCAGCACTATATGCCTTTTCTTCTAAATTTCTTAGTATGATTTGTGCTTCTGCAGTATCGGCCGAAGCTCTTATTTCAACGAGTTTTTCTTCAGGAATTTGGCTTAAATCATAACCAAGCTCAGTTAATTTTTCTTCT
This sequence comes from Clostridia bacterium, assembly GCA_035647435.1. GTDB lineage: Bacteria > Bacillota > Clostridia > Oscillospirales > Acutalibacteraceae > JAAZFZ01. The sequence continues at coordinate 990 of DASRNM010000075.1, read as the reverse complement.
ACGCTTCTTGTGTCTGCCTCAATTACAACAGGATTTTCATCTATTGTTTTTTGAAGTTCTTCAATTCTGGTTCTACCGATACTTTGCAAATAATCAATATCAAGCAGGCCCTCGTCATGGGCAACCTGCAAAACAAGTTCCCGGCTGGAGGCGTCATTTATTTCATGGCCAAGATTTTTTAGTTTCTCTCTTAAATCATCAAGGGGATGACTAAATTTCCAGATATTATCAATATACGCTTGAACCGCTTTATCAAGGGATTTTGTTTCAATCTCTGCATTTTTTTGGGCACCGGAAAAGTCGAAAACTTTATCGACTAAACCAATTAATCCTTGCGATAAATCATTTACCCATAGAAAATTGGTCTTTTCCATTGCAGTACCAAACCCGTATCCTGCAACGGCAGCTAAACCTAAAAGGCCTGTTTTTTTCGCTGCGGATCCAATTGTGGCAACAACGGTTGTGTTTAACCCCGCAAGTGCTGCCTGGTAGCCAGAAAAAAGCCCCTTAACACCGCTAATCCCGACTAAAGCCCATAAAGCCTTGTTCAAATTATCAACTGCATTTGCTGCCACATTGAAGGTTTTAAATAAGCCGCCAATTTTGCCAAGTTCTTTTCCTTTTTCTGCCGATTCAGCTGCCATGTTGCCAAATTGACCAATGGCCCTTAAAACCGGGTCAAAACCTTCAAGAAAACCCTCAGTAAATCTTGTTAAACCCTCAAAAAGATTAACAAACCTCTGGATAGCTTTTTCAAGGCCTTTAGCTGTGGATAAGTCAACCTCACCGCCCAAAATTGATTCAATTGCTTTTGTAGCCCTAACACCCAAATCTTCCATGGCATCAATAGCACCATCAAATTTAACTCCTTCAAGTGCTTTTGGAAGATTTTTAGCAATTGTTTTTGTTGCATCTTCAAGCTCTGCAAAGGCTTTATTTATCGCATCAAAAACCGGATCAAAAGTACCGCTGTCAATTTCAGACACAAAA
>DASRNM010000074.1:0-29809 GCA_035647435.1 Clostridia bacterium | reverse complement strand
CATAAGGATATGGAGTTAAAGTCTGTTAATCGCTTGAAATCCAAAGCGGCTTTATCTTTATGGATGGAATGCGAGAGCTATGATAAAAATAAACAAATTTCTTCACTTAAAAAGATTTTTAACTTATTCAGATATGGACTGATGGATTTTCATTTCTATAAATTATCGGCAGAAGAACGAATTATGCTTTGTCAAAAGCAATATTATGCTGCTTCAATTCGGGAAATCACGAAGGAAAAAGAATCGCTGGCATCAAAGCTCAATCACTATTCTTTTGATGAGAAAATGAAAGAATACTCATCTCTTTCCATGCAACTCTTTAAGCATAAACTATCACAAAAATATTGCGGGGCTACCCGCCGTATATTTGAGAGTGATGATTTATGGAAACGCTCAGATGAGTTCATTTGTGAATATCCGGTGGTACTCAGTACCACTTATTCGCTTCGGAGTAGCTTGTCGTACCAACATATATATGATTATGTGATTGTAGATGAAGCTTCTCAAGTGAATATTGCTACGGGAGCATTGGCGTTATCCTGTGCCAAAAAAGCAGTTATTGTTGGCGATTTGAAACAGCTCCCAAACGTTGTGGATAAGGTTGACCGGGAAGCCACGGAAAAAATATTTAATCAATACACTTTAGCCGAGGCCTATCACTATGCAGACCACAGCTTATTATCTTCAGTAACAGCGCTGTTTTCCGATGTTACACGCACATTGCTACGAGAACATTATCGGTGTCATCCCAAAATTATCGAGTTTTGTAACAAAAAATTTTATCACGATCAGCTTATTATACTAACAGAATCAAAATCTGATCGAAAGCCATTGATGGTATATCAAACGGTAAAAGGAAATCATGCGATAGAACACTTGAATCAACGTGAAATTGATGTCATCATAAATGAAGTGATTCCCGAACAAAAGATTGTTACTGTAGATGAATCATTAGGTATTGTGACACCGTATGATGCACAAAGAAATGCACTTCAAGTGTTGTTTAAGGGTACAAATGTTAAGGCTGATTCTGTCGATAAATTTCAAGGGCAGGAACGTCCGGTAATTATCATTTCAACTGTGGATAATCAACTATTGCCTTTTGCCGATGATCCAAATCGGTTAAATGTCGCAATATCCAGAGCAGAGCACCAACTCATACTTGTAACCAACGGAAATGAAACAACGCAGCCAACCAATACGCAGGATTTGATTAATTATATTCGGTACAATAATCTTGAGGTCATTCAGAGCAAAACATATTCTGTGTTTGATTATTTGTTTGCCGGGTACGCAGAAAAGCGAATGGCTCTTCTGAAAAAGAGTAAGCGCATCTCTGAATTTGACAGTGAAAACCTTATGTATCAAGTGATAGATGAAATTCTATCTTTCGATAATTTCAGTAAGTATGCTGTTTCCTGCCATGTTCCGCTGAAAATGCTGATCCGAGATGTAAGTATGCTGGATGACGAAGAAATACAGTATGCTATGAACATTTTAACGCATGTAGATTTTTTGATTTATGATACGCTTGGAAAAACCCCTGTATTAGTTGTTGAAGTGGATGGCGTTTCTTTCCACAAAGAAGGTTCACGACAAGCTGAACGTGATCAGCTTAAAAATGCAATTCTTGATAAATATGAAATGCCCTATTTACGCCTTCGTACGGACGGAAGCAACGAAAAAGAAAGAATAATTGAAAAGCTGAAGATGTATTAAACTCTCTTTTTCATTACGAAGAACGATCAAAACCGTAATTTGAAAAAATATTTTATTTTTCTGGTTTTATCGGGAACAATTTGGTCGTTTCTGTCCGTTTACTATGTAGAGGCCGAGAGGAACGAACAGATTGGAGGTGTGGAATAATGCAAAATCCCTATGAGGGGAAACCGGCCGAAAAGAAAATACAAAAACTTATTGCAGAAAACAAGATACCGGCTGGTGCTAAAAAAATTTTTATATTATCGCCTTATTCAAACATTCAATTTCTTCCGGCATTCTATTTTCTGCCTGCCGAATTGGTTGCTGTCAGCAAAGAATGCTTTGAGATTCCACGCTGCCCAGCAGAGCTTATAGACGACCCGGAGAAATGGGCAGCGCTGATAAACAGCGATATCTTTCTTCAGCTGGTAATGGAAGGTATTGCTTACCTTGCGTGGCCGCATATCGGCGTGGTTGACCCAAAAGAAGTGTTCTCGATGGACGACCCGCTGTACCGATGGATATTCGGAACGCCGCAGCATATTAAGCATCTTCATGAAGTTGGTTATGATTTAAATAAGATATTTAAAATGAAGCGTGGCGAGTATTTTCGTTTTCTCAGCATGGAAGAAGCTCATATGTATATGGATTTTCTGATGAAGTGTTCTATGCATGAGCAGAATATGCAGCCAATTATTGAGTTCATCAAGCGAAATCGCTGCGATGAAGACTTTGCCGGACGGCAGAGTAAAGCCAAAATTGATTTTATGCGTAAGCGGTATCACACTAAGAATTTTGCTGATCGTGTTGAAGCTTCGCTTGATCAGGTGAATGAAAAAGTTCAAAAAGAGTATCACCGAACCGGAAATGATATTCATGATGGTTCAATTAATGTTGAAGAAGATGCAATCGGCAATGTCGTTGTAGATGAGTTTAAGCAAACACTTACCGAAAACGATATGAACATATTAGAACTGCGGATGCAGGGCTACACTTACGAAGAAATCGCAAAGCAAATGGGCTACAAAAATCATAGCGGCATTATTAAGCGAATCCGGCGGATTGCCGAGGCATGGCTTGATTTTGTGGATGATAAATCGAAAATAACAAATTAGATACTGCTCCCGCACTTTTAAGTCAGAGCGGTATTTTTATATAAACGGAGTGAAATTAATCCTCCATTACATATCGCAAAGAAAATTTACGGACTGTCCGAAAGAAAGCGGGTGGTCTTTTTTTGCGCTAATTTTTAAAAAACAGGAGGAATAATCATATGAAAAAAGGTCAATTAAAAGAGCTTTATGAAATGATGTTTCCGGATTATCCGGACATCGTTACTGTCGCTCAGTTGCAAAAAATGCTGGGTGTAAGCAGGCATCTCGCCTACGATTTAATCTCTGATGGATATATTAGAGGCGTAAAAATCGGAAACGCATACAAAGTGCCGAAGATTAATGTAATCAATTATGTTCTCTCAGAGGACACAAAGGAGGCAATTTAGATGAACAAACTTAAAACAGTGGATGCAGACACGCTGCTGTCCACACCATTAAAAAAGACACTTTTTATTGTTGACGGGTTGCTGCCACAGGGAATGCATATTCTTTGCGGCGCTTCTAAAATCGGTAAAAGCTGGCTGATGTTGCGCTTGTGCTTGCAGGTAGCAAGCGGTGAGCCGATGTGGAATTTCAAGACAAATCAGAGCGATGTGCTGTATCTTTGCCTTGAAGATACCTTTACCAGAATCCAAAATCGCTTGTATTCGCTGACCGACAGCGCACCAGAAAACCTGCGTTTTGCTGTCATGTGCGATCAAATTGGCAGCGGTCTTGCGGAGCAAATTACCGACTATCTTACAGAGTATCCACAAACAAAATTGATTGTAATCGATACGCTGCAAAAGGTTCGTGACTCTCGTGGGGGTAACGGCAAAAATGGGATGTACGGCAGCGATTACGACGATATTGCTTCTCTGAAAGCAATTGCAGACAAGTATGGCATTGCAATTATAGCTGTGCATCACTTGCGAAAAATGGGTGATGCAGACGATCCATTCAACCAAGTTTCCGGTACAACCGGGTTGACCGGAGCGGTGGATTCCAGCTATGTTTTGAAAAAAGATAACCGTTCGGCGAACACAGCCGTGCTGCTGGCAACTGGCAGAGATATTGAATATCAGCAGCTTATTCTTCGCTTTGAGGATGTAAACTGGCAGTTGGTGGAACGCAAAAACGAGGAGGAACTTCGAAAACACGAGGTTCCTTCTTTTGTTTTTCGGCTGGTGAATTTCATGAAAATGCAGCCGCTTTGGAAAGGAACGGCGACTGATTTGTTATCGGCGATGAACGATTTTGATACCAAACCAACCGCTGTTACCAAGATGTTAAGCCGATTTTATTATGACATTTTGGAGCCGAACGGCATCCGATTCTCTACCCGCAGAACCGGAAAATGTCGTGAAATCAAGCTTGAAAAAAGTGACGCTGATGACGCAAATGACGGCAAAACCTATATAGTGAAATCTCCGTCATAACCGTCACAAGCCGTCATTTGTAAAAACCATGGCAACACAGGGATGGCTTGTCCATTACTGTAACGAGCATAGGCTTTGTATTGCCGACCGGATGTCGTCAATCATCGCCACGGCATAAATGCCGAAAGGGGCAAGCCCCTGTAACCCCATTTTTTAATTTTTGAAAGGATGATTTTTATTATGAGAAACAGAATATTTGGAATCAATATCCGAGTTAATGAAAAAGAGAAAAATCGTATTATGCGAAACGCTAAAAAATGCAAATTGAGTATATCTGAATATCTGCGACAGCTTGCAAACGGTTATGCACCTCGTGAGCTGCCGAGCAAACGGATGTATGACCTTTGCTGGCAGATTGAATTGCTGATGGAGGAATATCGTGAGCATGGTGATGAAAAATTTAAAAGCTATCTTGCCGGAATATTAAGTGACTTGCAAAAAGTTTGTAACGGTACACAGATGCTGACTGAAACGGAGGTGATGCTAAATGGCTACGACCAAGATATGGCCGATTAAGGATAATCTGAAACGAGTGGTTGACTATACTCGCAACCCCGAAAAAACAAGATATGACGATTTAAAGAAAACGCTCCATTATGCTGCACAGGAAAAGAAAACTGTAAGCGAAGATGAGCGTTTTTGTTTTGTCACAGGCGTTGGTTGTAATGCCGAAACAGCTTACGAAGAAATGTGTTCAGTCAAAGAGCGGTTTGGCAAATTAGGTGGCAATGTATCATACCATGCATATCAGAGTTTTAAGCACGGTGAGGTTACGCCGGAGCAATGCCACGAAATCGGAATCAAACTGGCAAAGCGGCTTTGGGGCAAACGGTTTCAGGTGCTTGTGGCAACTCATCTTGATAAAGGGCATCTTCACTCGCATTTTGTTATCAATTCGGTATCGTACGTGGACGGTAAAAAATTTAACGACAATTATAAAGCGTATAACGATATGCGAAAAGCATCGGATCAACTTTGCAAGGAATATGATCTGTCGGTTGTAAAGAATCCGAAAGGCAGAACGTCACGGAATTACTACTTTACCGAAAAGAACGGTGAGCCGACAAAGTACAATCTGATGCGTGAGGCCATTGACGCTGCTATTAAAATATCCAGCAATCGTAGGGATTTTGAAAGGGCGTTGTGTGATATGGGTTATTATTGGGGCGACGATCCGAATCGCAAATACGGTACAATCCGGCGCATTGGCGATAAAAAGCCGGTGCGCCTTCACAATCTCGGCGAGGAATATGATGTTCCACGGGTGCGGGAACGCATAGACGACAATTATTATCGTTATGGCTCACAACTATATCGACGTAGCCAGACTTTTTATATCCCACCGAAAACAAAACGGTATGAATTGCATGGCAGTTTCAATAAAAGCAAAAAAATCACCGGATTTATGGCGTTGTATATGTATTATTGTTATCTGCTTGGCGTTTATCCAAAGCGTGAGAATCTACCGAAGCCGCTTTCGCCACAGTTGCGAGAGGCTGTTCGTAAGATGGATGAAATATCAAAACAAATACGACTGATTTGCAAATACAATCTGAAAACTGATATGGATGTTCATGCCCTGATTGACAGCAATATAAAAGCAATGAACCAACTGAAAAAAGAACGGGATGGCTGTTATAACAAGCTGCGTCGGTGCGATGACCCAACAGTTATTCGTGAAATCAAAGCGCAGCGTGACAGCATTAGCGCAAGTATGGCGGCTTTACGCAATGAAAATAGAATTGCGGATAAAATTCCGGTTCGGGCAGCTGTGATGAAAGAGGATATCAAAATTGAGCGACAGATGCGTTCTGAGCGCAGTCACCGCCAGCCACAGAAAAACAAAACGAAAGACAGGAGCGATGCACGATGAAACCCAATGAAAAAATACAGCAGATAAATTTATCAGAATTAAAACCGTTTAACAACCATCCCTTTAAAATCCGTCAGGACGACGAAATGGAGCAGATAACCGAAAGCATTAAGGAATATGGTGTAATTACCCCGGCGCTGGCAAGGCCAATGCCTGAGGCCGGTTATGAGCTTATAAGCGGGCATCGCCGAATGGAGGCGTGTAAAATGCTTGGAATTGATACAATGCCGGTAATGGTTCGGGAAATGAATGATATAGAGGCGGTGATTACAATGGCGGATTCCAATCTTCAACGAGAAAATGTTTTGCCCAGCGAAAAGGCTTTTGCTTATAAAATGAAAATGGATGCACAAAATCGGCAGGGACAGCGGACAGATTTAACTTCGTGCCAAGCTGGCACAAAGTTAGAAAGCGAGAACAGCAAGCGGCAGATTTACCGTTATATTCGATTAACTGAACTAATCCCTGAAATTCTGCAAATGGTGGATGAAAATAAAATTGCGTTTACCCCGGCGGTAGAGCTATCGTATTTATCTGCCGATGAACAGTACAATTTATTGGATTCCATGCAGCGAAATGATTGCACACCATCGCACGCACAGGCGATTCAGCTTAAAAAGTTATCGCAGGATGGATTGCTCACTAAAGATAAAATAAACGATATTTTATCCGAACTCAAGCCCAATCAGCAAGAGCAGTATAAATTTAAGCGTGACGAGATTCGCAAATACTTCCCAAAAAGCTATTCAGACAAGCAGGTTTACGATTCTGTGTTCAAAGCATTGGAGCTGCTAAAACGACAGCGGGAACGAAATCGGGATAGCCGTTAATTCGAACCGCAAGGTGTTTATAGCAGTACCAATCGCAGGATGGCAGAACTTTTTACTGGCAGTTATAATAAAGCTGTCGGTAAAAAGGCTGTCCTGTGTTGCTTATTAAAATTATTTGGAGGTAAAATTATTATGGTAGCAGGACATTTAGAAATTAAGAAAGGATATTATTACGCCGTATTGAGTTATCTTGACTCACAAGGAAAACGGCAACGTCCGTGGATTGCATCCGGCTTACCGGAAAAAGGCAACAAACGAAAAGCGGAAACATTCTTGCAAAAAACAAGAACGGAATTTGTGATTCCACCGGAAAAGGAACATGAGAGCGATCTTGAAGCGAATATGCTTTTCACTGATTATTTGGAGCAATGGCTTGAAATTGTTAAAGTACGAGTTAAAATCGCCACCTATTCATCGTACGCCAGCATGGTTAAAAGCACAATCATACCTTATTTCAAGGAGAAAAAGCTAACACTCAAAGAAGTGGAAGCACGGCATATTCAGATGTTTTACACCGAAAAGCTGAAAACCGTCAAACCAAACTCTGTCATCCATTACCACGCAGTCATTCATCAGGCTCTCAAATATGCTGTTAAAACGGATATGATTGCACAAAACCCGGCGATGAAGGTTGACCGTCCGAAAAAGAATGATTTTCAACCCACATTTTATGATGCAAAGGAAATGGATAAACTTTTCACCATTATCAAAGGCACTAAGCTTGAATTGCCGGTTTTGGTTGCAGCCTTTTATGGGCTGCGGCGTGGCGAAGTATTGGGACTAAAATGGGATGCAATTGATTTTGATAGATGTACGATTACGGTAAAACGCACGGTCACCAGCGTCAATCTGGACGGCAAATACAAGGATATTGAACAGGATTCTGCGAAAACAAAATCCAGCTTGCGGACGTTGCCGCTTGTCGCAAATTTCCGTGAGTATTTTACGGAGGTCAAGGCGGCGCAGGAAACCAATAAGCGTATTTGTGGGAATGCTTATAACTATCAATATGATGGGTATGTCTTTGTGGATGAAATGGGCGACAGATTAAGACCAAATTATCTTACAGATGGTTTTCCAAAACTGCTTGAAAAACATGGACTAAAGCGTATGCGCTTTCACGATTTACGACACAGCTGCGCCAGTATCTTACTTGCGAACGGCGTACCGCTAAAGCAGATTCAAGAATGGCTGGGGCATTCGGACTTTTCAACCACAGCAAATATTTACGCACATCTCGACTATTCATCAAAACTATCCTCTGCGCAAGCGATGACCGCAGGGCTTTTATTGCCGGAAGATAATAGTTTCAGCAGTAAATGGGCTGATTTTGATGATGGTCAAAATGCACAAAAAGAGGAGTCTTAATTTGTGCCTGTTCTGCCCTGATTTCAGGGCAGAACACTTACATAAAGGTTGTATTTGAAAGAATATACAAAAAAAGAAAAAGCCCGAAACCCGCAGGGTTACTGACTTTTTCGTTGGCGGAGAGGGCGGGATTCGAACCCGCGTGGGATTGCTCCCAAACTGATTTCGAGTCAGCCCCGTTATGACCACTTCGATACCTCTCCGTATATGCTCACCTGCCTCTTTTCCAAATGTTTTTTATCACTCAAAAAACATTTGGACAGAACTTCAGGACAGAACAACAAAAATATTTAAATTTCGAACTCATAAAACCCGCATGGTTACTGGATTTTAGGCGGATGAAAGCGCCTGTCTTTGGAGAAATTTCGAGTCAATCACCTTAAGCCACTCGGACACCCCTCCGTGTATATTTTCACGCTGATATTACAGCGATAAAACCATATTTAATTTTAGAAATTGTAAAACCTGCTAAATGAGCTTTTCGGTTGCTGCAAATTCAAACTGCCAAACCCTATTAATAAAGGGTTGACACACTCCCCTATCAAATATACTCGTCTATTTCGAGCCAGCCAATTATGGCCGTTTTGATACACATGGCATATGCTACTTCGCAGCGCGAAAATTAACACCTCTACTAAAAAACAAGTCAAGATAAATTAACCACTTGACATCGAGGTTTTCTGTAGTTTTTAGTTTCTTAACAACTTAATTAGTCTAACAAAACAAGTTATTTTTGTCAAGATAAAAGTTAGCATTTGAATATGTAATGTGTTTTTAAGTTGCAACATATAAAAAGACAGGCTAATGCCTGCCTTAAAGTTATAACTATTCATTCAGTTGGTCAAATTTTATGTTTCGTCTCCAAACTCCGCGTCTGATTCTGAAGCAGAGCTATCAAGATTTGTTCCGTTTGTTGCGCTACTTTCGGTTATAATATCTTCAACTTCAAACAACTGCACTTCAAGTTCGGGCTTAATATATTTATTTTTCATATAGGCAACCTCCTTAAAACACAAAAACTCTATTTTCTCTATTGTTTATTAATTATATCATCAAGCAATTTAATCATTTTTGCAAAAACGAATTAAATGTAAAGTTCTTTTAAAGTTAATGCAATTATATTATACTTTATATTATTTAAAACATAACTGAACATATAGTTAAAAGCCAGCTGAAATTATATCAATTTCAACTGACTTTTTTGGAGGCGCCACCCAGATTTGAACTGGGGAGTAGAGGTTTTGCAGACCTCTGCCTTACCGCTTGGCTATGGCGCCACATATTTGTACAATTTATAAAACGGGACGCTTAACGATTTTTTCGTTTCAGCGTCCTTTGGAGCGGATGACGAGGCTCGAACTCGCTACCTCCACCTTGGCAAGGTGGCGCTCTACCAGATGAGCTACATCCGCAAAAGTGGTGCCTCCGGCCGGAATCGAACCAGCGACACGCGGATTTTCAGTCCGCTGCTCTACCAACTGAGCTACAGAGGCAAATTGGCGACCCGGAACGGGCTCGAACCGTCGACCTCTAGCGTGACAGGCTAGCGTTCTAACCAGCTGAACTACCGGGCCATTTGGTGGGAACAACAGGGCTTGAACCTGTGACCCCTTGCTTGTAAGGCAAGTGCTCTCCCAGCTGAGCTATGCTCCCCAACGGTGTCGCCAACGACGTTGTTTAATATACTATAAATCGGCGACAATGTCAACACCTTTTTTGAGTTTTTTTGCCTTTTTATTGACAGTTGCTAATTCTTAAGCATTAACTGTTTCTAGTTTGTATTATTTATTGTATTCATTTTTAAATAATGTACTACTCTTTTTTTACAGTTGTGGTATAATTACCATGTATTTTCAGTGTGGAGGTGACCAAATGAGCAAATTATTTGAAGCATACATTAAATCTCGTAACCTTATAAACAATAAAGACCAAGATTTTTTTGAATGCGTTGTCGATTTGCTTGAGAGCGATGATATACAAAGTCTTGAAAAATTTTATCAACACCAAAACGTTACCAGACTTGAGCATATATTAAGTGTTTCCTATTTGAGTTTTTTAATTTGCAGACGATTAGGTCTCGATTTCAGGGAGGCAGCACGAGGTGCTCTTCTTCACGATTTATTTTTCTATGACTGGCACGAAAGCGACCCGTCACACCGACTTCACGGCTACAGGCACCCAACATTTGCTCTCAACAACGCACGAAAAATTTTTGGCCCACTGTCACCTATGACAGAAAATATAATTATTAGACATATGTGGCCCTTAACTCCAACCCCTCCGAAATATAAGGAGTCATTCATAGTCAGTTTTGTTGATAAATATTGCACAACACAGGAGATTTTGACAAGCAAATTTAAAAGAAAAATCTATGAATACCTCTACCCTAAAAATTAAGGAGTCTTGCTATGGAAAAAATATCGCTTTATATTATATACTTTTTCTTTTACAGTGCAATCGGCTGGTTTTTTGAATCGATTTATTGCTCAATACCCGCAAAAAAATGGATAAACAGAGGTTTTCTTTCTGGCCCGATGTGCCCTATCTATGGCACAGGTTCATTGGCAATGATTATTTTACTATCACCCATTTATAACAACCAGATTTATATTTCTGTTTTCGGTCAAGATATATTTTTTACACCTGTTATTATTGCGATAGTCGGTATGGTTTTATGTGATATTGTTGAATTTCTTACTAGTATTATATTAGAAAAACTTTTTCATGCTCATTGGTGGGACTATTCTGGCAAACTGTTAAACATTCAAGGCAGAATTTGTCTGACACATACGATAATCTGGGGTATAGGTGCGCTATTATTCATTTTTTATGTTCATCCCTTTGTAGACGGTTTCGCACAGCAAATACCTATTAACTATATTTATTCAGCGCTTGCGTTTATTGCCGTTGTTTTTGTAGCGGACCTCATTAACGCAGTGCACAAGGCTATGGATGTAAAAGCTGTTATGGATAAATTCCACAGGCTTAACGCAAAAATCAACAAGGTATCAACCACAATCCATAAGAGTTTTGATAACCGTTTGGTTTACCTAACAGAAAGTGGGAGCAAACAGGTTTCCGTAAGCGTTGAGCGGTTCAATCAGATAAGAGATGAGTTGACAGGTCAAGTGCGCGAGTCCTTTAAAAAGCTCAGAACTGAAAATCGTTTGTTGAAGGGATATCCAAACCTTGGCAAGGTAGCAAAAAAACAACTCCAGTCAATGGAGGAGCTGTTGCAAGATATTAAGTCACGGTTTTTTGAAGATGAGGATGACAATAAAGATTAAAGGTTTAAATCTTTAATGGCACTTTTTGCCACTGTATACAAATCTTCTTTGCACGTTTTTCTGATTGTTTCAATATCTGCTTTATCTTTTCTTGATGCATACATTGCGGTTATACCGCAGGTATGCATTTTTTCTGCCCCTTCACCGAGCATGCCACACACAGCAATAACCTTTTTACCCTTGGCTGTTGCTCTTTTAGCAACCCCGAAAGGCACTTTACCCCTGAGGCTTTGACTGTCCATACAACCTTCACCTGTTATAACGATATCAACACCGTTCAAAAGTTCATCAAACCCTGCTGCATCTAAGATAAGGTCTATCCCCGAGCGTAAGGAACCGTTTAGAAAGGCTACTACTCCTGCTCCCATACCACCTGCCGCCCCTGCCCCCTTAATTTGCACTAAATCAATGCCAAAATCGGTTTTAATCACCTTTGCAATGTTCATTAAGCCTTTATCTAAAACCTCAACCATGCGGTCGTCAGCACCTTTTTGAGGAGCAAAAGTATATGCGGCACCATTTCTGCCGTATAAAGGGTTGTCAACATCGCAAGCGGCAACGAATTCAACAGGCGGCAATTCTTGCGGCCGAATTATTGTTTTGATTTTGTTCAATGCTTCCCCGTTTGGATAAAGCAATGTACCCTCTTTGTCGAGAAAATTATAACCCAAAGCGTTTGCCATACCTATTGCACAGTCATTTGTTGCACTACCGCCAAGGCCTAAAACTATATTTCTAATATCCCTTTTCATGGCATCAAGTATCAAATCGCCCACGCCAAGGGTTGTTGTTTTCATTGGGTTTTTATTATCACCCACCAACGGCAAGCCGGCGCAAGATGCCATTTCGATTACTGCTGTTGAGTCAAACACAAAATATTCTGCATTGAGCAATTCACCATAAGGGCCTCTGGCTTTAGCTTTTATAGTTTTGCCTTTCTTTATTTTAGCAAAAGAATTAACAAGCCCCTCGCCGCCATCGGCGACGGGGAGCTTAACAACCTTTGAATCTTTTTTTACATCCTTAACAGCTTTTTCAATGATTTCACAAACTTCGAGTGAAGACATTGTCCCTTTAAAGGAATCGGGAGCAATCAAAAATGTAGGCATTAGAAAAACCTCCCAATCAGCTGCTTGAAAGAGTTCTAACATAACGTTTAAAAAATGCAACTCCATCCTTTAATGTTTCAACTGGCACTCTTTCGTTTGTGGCATGAGTGCACAACAAAAGCGATGTTGTAACATGAAAAGGAGCAAAACGATAAATATTATCACAAATCGGCTCATAGAAGCTGGCATCTGTTCCACCCATCACAAGGTATGGCGCAATAATATTGTCAGGATTCTCCGCAATGCAAAGCTGTTCGATAACATCAAAAGCCCTACCATGTGTCGGAGAAAAGCAGGAAGCTTCTTTTGACTTTAACATCTTGACCTTAATATTTTTGTTTTTTACAACTTTTTTTATATGCTTTTCTACATCAGCCGTAGTTGTGCCAGGCATCATGCGAAAGTTAGCTGTTACACTCACTATCTGAGGCAATACATTCGCCGCAGGGCTACCCTGTGACATTGTTACCGCTGTGGTTGTTCTAACTAAGCACGCGGCAGGTGGAATTTTTGTCATAATAAGTTTTATTAACGGCTTCAAAAGCTTAATGTTACAGGTTACAATTCTTGCAGGGTATGATACATTTCTACCTATATTTAAAAACATTTCAGTTGCAAAAGGCATCATTTTTGCTTTAAACTGGTGATTTTCTAAATCTTTTACAACATCTGCCATTTCACCGATTGCAGTGTGTTTGGGCGGTTGTGAGGAATGGCCGCCTTTGCTGTTCAACGAAATTTCAAAGTCAGCATAGCCTTTTTCAGCAATGCCTATACCTGCAAGGTTTTTACTGATAATTCCCTTAATATTCACAGGTAGTATAGCTCCACCCTCGTCAATCACACTGTCAAGTTTGACTCCCCTGCTCTTTAGTGTTTCCATTATACTCTTTGCGCCCGAACTTTGGGATGCAACAACCTCTTCATCGTGGCCAAAGCAAAGGTACACATCCCTTTCAGGCTCGAAACCTTCTTCAATAAGAGTTTCTATCGCTTCCATAACACAAATAAGATGGTTTTTCATATCAAGAGCACCCCTGCCCCAAATAAACTCACCGTCATTGTGCCCACTGAACGCAGGGTGTTTCCAGTCATCCTCAGTTCCTTTTGAAACGGGAACGACATCCTGATGAGACAAAAGAGCTATCGGTTCGAGTTTAGAGTTTTTCCCCTTCCAACGATACAACAAGCTCGCCTTATCAATTAGTTCCTTTTTAAGAGTCTTATGTATCAAAGGATACGAGTCCTCAAGGTATTTATGAAAACGCTCAAACTGCGACCAATCAACACGCTCGTGCTCGGGGTAAGAAACAGTTGGAATTTGAATTGCACCGCTTAAATGCTTAGCAACTCTTTGAGTATCAACTTTTTCTTCTTTAATTTTAGGAATAGTTCTTTTTTGGGGAGTAAAAAAGGCCGCTCTTATCAAAGTGATTATAATAAACACTCCCAATAAAATAAGTATACCTAAAATAATTTTAAGACCCATACTCATTTGTATTCCCCCTCAACCATCAAGTGTTTTTGTCGACTTTATGCATCTTTTTCAAGTTCCCTGATTTTTGGCTGCGGCGTTCAAGCTCGGCTGTAATATCCCCAGGTGTGACACCTGTTTGAGCCATTAAAACAGAAAGATGAAAAATTAAATCGCCGATTTCATAAATAATTTCATTTTTATTGTTATTCTTTGCCGCAATAATTGTTTCGGTACATTCTTCGCCACATTTTTTGAGCACTTTATCAATCCCCTGCTCAAATAAATAGCAGGTATATGAACCCTCTTGAGGGTTATCCCTGCGTTGAACTATTGTGTTGTATAAATCATTAAATACATCTTGCATAAAAACACTCCGTTTCTTCTACACTTGATTGCAATTAATCATGCCTTCTTCTCACTCTCCATATTACATTGAAGAAGCAACTTGTGTGGCCTGTATGACAAGCAGGTCCCCTTTGCTTGACCTTAATCAGCAGGGTATCAAAATCACAGTCAGCAGTGATTTTCAGAACCCTTTGAGTGTGGCCTGACGTTTCACCCTTGTTCCAAAGTTTTCTGCGTGAACGGCTGTAAAACCATGTGTACCCAGTTTCACAGGTTTTTTGCAAGGATTCTCTGCTCATGTATGCAAGCATTAGAACTCTGTTCGTTCTATAATCTCTCACAATAGCAGGAATTAATTGTCTTTTTTCAAAAAGCTTGTTCATTGTCTCGCTTGAGATATCCAAAGTTAAACCCCTCCCGGTTTAATATATATGATTACTTTCTTTTATAGCCTCTGCTAAATTCAAAGAGCCGCTGTAAATCGAACGACCGCATATAGTACCGTACAAATCCAGTTTATTTAAGTCTATTATATCGTCAATATTTGCAATTCCGCCACTTGCGATTATATTGCAATCCACAGCTTCATTGATAATTTCTAAATTTTCAAAATTCGGGCCCGAAAGCATTCCGTCACGATTGATGTCTGTATATATAATATATTTTACTCCAAAACTTTCCATCTTTTTTGCTAATTCAATATAATCGATTGAACTAACCTTAACCCAGCCGTCAGCCGCTGCTTTATTTCCCTTTGCGTCAATTCCGACAGCAATTTTTTTGCCGAATTTTTCAACCGCAACCTTTACAAGCTCTGGGTTTTTAATTGCGGCAGAGCCGAGGACAACCCTTGAAATACCGTTATTGATATAGTATTCAATATCCTCAATTTTTCTAATTCCTCCGCCCAACTGGACCTTTAATCCACTGTTTTTTGCAACATCAATAAAGATTTCACTGTTGACCCTTTTGCCGTTTATCGCTCCGTCTAAATCGACCATGTGTATCCACTCGGCATTGGCTGATTTAAATGCCTTTGCGGTCTCCATATAATCGTCCGCAACCTTTTGTGCGGTATCCATTTCGCCTTTATATAGTCTTACACACTCACCGTTTTTAATATCTATTGCGGGTAAAATTATCATTAAAGAACCCCCTTGGTTGATAGCACTTCGTCACCGTTTTTTTCGACAGCAACTGCTAAAGCGTGTGCAACACTTTTAAATACTGCCTCAATTTGATGGTGTGCGTTGCTACCGTAAAGAAGCTTTATGTGCAAGGTTATACCTGCGTTATAAGCAAAGGCTCTGAAAAATTCTTCACATAAGCAGGTGTCAAACTCCCCTACCTTATCACCGTTAAAATCTGCATCAAATACAAGGTAAGGTCTACCGCTTACATCAACACTCACGAAAGCAAGGGACTCGTCCATCGGCACAAAAAAATTACCGTAACGGTTTATCCCTGATTTATCGCCGAGTGCTTCATTGAAAGCCTTTCCAAGAACAATGCCACAATCCTCAACGCTGTGATGAGCGTCAACCTCAAGGTCACCTTTGATGTCAACAACAAGCCCCATTCTCGCATGCACGGCAAACGAGTTGAGCATATGGTCAAAAAAACCTATATCAGTCGAAATTGAAATTTTTCCTCCATCAAGAGAAAGCATTAGTGAAATTTCAGTTTCCTTAGTTTTTCTATTTATTTGAGATGTTCTCATTCGCCTTCACCTCCGTTTAAAAATCTTTCAGCTGCGTTTATGAGCTGCGCATTTTCATAATTTCTGCCTGCTGTAATTCTAAGATAATCACCAAAGTTTCGAACAATTATCCCTTCTTTTTTCAAAAACTCATACATTTCACTGGCATTATAAATTTTAGTATACACAAAATTTGCCGAACACGCAATAATTTTTAACTTTTCAGGGTGCTTTGCCTCAAGTTTTTTCAATTCTTCGGCCAAAAAGTCCCTTGATGCATTTATTCTGTCAATAGATTTTTTAATATAATCGGGGTTTGAGAAAACAGCACAGCCTATTGCTTGCGTTACTGAATTAACATTGTATGGGGATTTTACGCTTTTTATAATCGTTGTCAATTTTGGATTAGCAACCGCAAAACCGAGCCTTATTGACGCCATACCAACTGCTTTTGAGCAGGTGCGAAGAACAATCAAATTGTCATGTTCTTCAACCTCTTCAATAAGAGTTTGGTCATAGAAATCCATGTATGCTTCATCAAGCACAATAAGGGAGTCAACACTTTTCACAAGCCTTCTGACCTCTTCTCTTTCAAGCCCGACAGATGTCGGATTGCATGGGTTTGAAAACACAACAATTCTTGCGTTGCTGCTATTGGCAGTTTTTATAAGTCCGTCAACGTCAAACGAAAAATCTTCTTTCTTATTAACCTCGATGCAATCGCTTTCGCTTATTTGAGAATAAAATTTATACATTGAAAAGTCGGGTGGTGAGCAAATAATTGTGTCACCCTTTTGAGTAAATGCACTCATTATAATGCTTATCAATTCGTCAGACCCGTTGCCTGCGGTCACAAGCTCGCTTTTAACACCGTAAAAACTAGCAAACAACTTGCAAAGCTTCGTTGCGTATGGGTCGGGATATCTGTTAAATTTAATCTTTGACATGCTCTGCTCAATGCTTTGCATAATCTCCTCATCAGGGAGAATAAACGACTCGTTTGCGTCGAGTCTTATTCTATATTCTCCGCTAACGGGGCTGTACGGTTCAAGGTTTTTAATTTTTTTGTTTAGTACAAAAGCCATATGTTACTTTTTTCCTCCGTATCTTATTTCAACGGAATTTGCGTGTGCGGTGAGCCCTTCTGCATTCGCAAGCCTTATAATATCATCATGAGCATCGTCAAGAGCTTTACGGGTGTAATAAATAAAGCTTGATTTTTTCACAAAGCTTTCAACCGATAAGGGTGAGAAAAACCGTGCTGTTCCGCCCGTTGGTAAAACATGGTTTGGGCCTGCATAATAATCCCCAAGTGACTCCGGTGAATAATTACCCAAAAACACTGAGCCGGCATTGTCTATTTCGCCAATGTAAGACAGAGGGTTTTCAACACACATCTCAAGGTGCTCAGGTGCCAATTCGTTTGCAAAGGATATCGCCTTATCTATACTGTCGCAAATGATTATAGCTCCATAATCTTTTAGTGATTTTTCAATTATATCTTTGCGCGATAAATATAAACATTGCCTTTTCAGCTCTTCAACTGTCTTTTCTGCTAAAGTCTTTGAGGTTGTCAGAAGAATTGAGCTTGCAAGCACATCATGCTCCGCCTGCGACATCAAGTCCGCTGCCACATATTCGGGCTTTGCGGTTTCGTCGGCAACGATTAATATTTCACTCGGCCCTGCAACCATATCTATATCAACGGTGCCAAACAAAAGTTTTTTTGCCGTTGCGACATATATATTACCAGGACCAACAATTTTATCAACTTTTGGGATTGCCTTTGTGCCGTATGCCAAAGCTGCAACCGCTTGAGCTCCACCAACAAGAAAAACTCTATCAACCCCAGCAATAGCGGCTGCGGCAAGAATGTCTTGGTTTGCGCTGCCGTCTTTTAACGGCGGTGTTACCATTATTATCTCACCAACACCTGCAATTTTTGCAGGAATAGCATTCATAAGTACAGATGAAGGATAGGCGGCTGTGCCACCCGGCACATAAATACCGACTCTCTCTAAGCCCCTGACCCTTTGCCCCATAATTGAACCGTTTTCATAAGTGTTGAACCAACTTTGCGAGCTTTGTTTTTCGTGAAAATCTTTAATGTTTTCAGCAGCCCTTTTTAATGATTCAATAAAATCCGCACTGCTATTCAAAAGCGACTGTTCAAGTTCTTCACGTGTTATTTCAATGTTTTCAGGGACAACTCCGTCAAATTTCTGGGTATATTTCTTGAGAGCGTCATCGCCGTTTAAACGAACATCTTCTATTATTTCACCAACGGTAAGGGTTACTTTTCTGTCAACCTCACCGCTTCTTGCTTTTAGCTGTTTAATGAGCTGCCGCTCCGCAATACCGTCCGCTTTTGTTACGGATATCATTCCAAGACCTCCTTGGCTAACTCTACGTCTGAAAGAAACTCTTGGATTTCGTCCTTACGCAACTTCATGCTTGCCATGTTCACTATTACTCTTGATGAAATTGGCATAATCTCTTCAATAACTTCAAGTCCGTTTTCTTTGAGCGTTGTCCCTGTTTCTACAATATCGATTATTGCATCTGTAAGATTCAATAACGGTGCAAGCTCGACCGAGCCTTCAATTTTTATAATTTTTACATCCATGCCCTTTTCTTCAAAAAATCTTTTAGCTACATTGGGATATTTTGTTGCAATAATTTTTTCTTTATATCCGTTGTAGAAGTCGGAGCCCTTTTTGGCCGCCAATGCGAAATAACATTTGCCAAAACCGAGGTCGGTCATTTCATAATAGTCGCCGCCCTTTTCGACAATTGTATCTTTACCGACAATGCCGATATCGCATGCGCCGTGTTCAACATAGGTTGTTACATCTGCAGCCTTTGCAAGCACAGCCTCAAAATTCTCAACGGGCAAAATAAGCCGCCTGCCCTTATTGATAAGCTGTGAGCAGTCAAGCCCCATCGTTTGAAAAAGGCTAACACACCTTTTCTCCAACCTTCCCTTTGTCAGTGCGATTCTGATAGGCTTCATTTTACTTCCTCCTTACAGTTTTTTTGAGCAAGTGTCGTTCATTCCAACTATTTCAAGGCGTTTTATGCCTTTTTGGGCTGCGTATTCTTTCGCTTGTTGCAAATTGTCGTGAGTGCTGATTTCACAAATTAATCCTTTTTCATTCAATTTGCCAGCATGAACCACTGCTAATGCTTCGCAACCGTTTTCACCAAAAACTAATGCGTCCGCTGGTTTTTGGGCTTCAACTGCGCCATTTAAGAGAAGGGCCTTTGCCAATTCATCAGTTTCAATTCCGAACCCTGTTGCAGGCAATTCTTTCCCGAATTCGCCTATCAATCTATCATACCTACCACCCGAAAGTATTGTAACCCCCGAGCCTTCTATATAACCTCTAAACACCATGCCTGTGTAATAATTGCTTCTGTGCACAAGCCCCATGTCAATGTTGATTTTATTCCCCAAACCGAGTGACTCTATTCTTGAAAAAATCTCTTTCAAGTAATCGAGTGCTTGCTTTGCCTGTGCGCTGTTGCACAGCTTTGTCGCTTCATCTAAAACCTCAGCTCCACCGAAAAGTCTCGGCAGATTCTTAATTGCTCTTGTTGTTTCATTGTCGCCCACTTCTTCAAGCAAATCATTGAGCGCAGCAAAGCTCTTTGTTTCAATCAGTTCGCCGATTTGACATCTGATTTCTTCACTTGTTTCAAGCTCCGCTGAAAGCGCCTTGAAAAAGCCAGCGTGGCCAATTTCTATTCTGTAATCGGGTGCTCCACAAAAATTAAGTGCCTCAACTGCGGTCAGAAGTATTTCCATGTCTGCACGCAAGCCACTTGCACCGATAAGCTCAATACCGCCCTGTGTCGTTTCATCGCTATGCCCGGTATACGAAGGGCATCGACGGAACACGCTTTGATTGTAATAGAGTCTCAGGGGGTAATCAGCATCCCTTAGACGGGTTGTCGCAATTCTCGCTATCGGTAGTGTGTTGTCAGGTCTTAGCACCAATAGTCTACCCGAATTATCTGTCAAGCTATAAAGTGTTTCGGGTGGCATACCTGCAGAATCACGATTAAAAACATCGAAAAATTCAACAGTCGGTGTTATTACCTTTTTATATCCCCTTGATTTGAATAGCTTTGAAAGCGCACTTTCCACCATTCTTTTTGCATCACATTCCTCAAACAAAAGGTCTCTTGTACCCTCTGGAGTGATTTTTGAATAATTTTTCATATCATCAACCCTTTTATCGCTTTAGTATGGTAGCATGATATCACAATAAACCGATGCTGTCAATTGCAAATTGAAATTTCTTAGTATTATATTAGAACAAACTCATTTGTCTGCTTTTGGGCAAATCGACAAGCGCTCCTGCTTCTTCAAGTGCCTCAATTACTTTTTTTGAAACTGACGCCCTGTATTGAAGGTCATCAATAGATAGAAATCTTCCTTCGCCGTCATCTCTCGCCTCTTGCAGGGACTGAGCCGCAATACCGCCCGCTCCCTCAAGTGACGAGAAGGGAAGTCTAATTTTCCCGTCTTCGACTATATATGTTCTTGCATCGGATTTATAAATATCAACCGTCAAAAACTCGATACCCCTTGCCATCATTTCATTGACTACCTGCAAAGAGATAAAAGTGTTTTCTTCTTTCGCCGTTACGTCCTTGCCTTTTATCTTTATTTCGTTCATTCTTGCCTTGACCGCGTGACGGCCTGCCATTATTGCAACAGTATCCAAATCCTCACCCCGAACTGTCATATAAGTTGCATAGTATTCCAAAGGATAATAAAGTTTGTACCAAGCGAGTCTAAGTGCAGAAATTACATAAGCCGTCGCATGAGCCTTTGGGAACATGTACTTTATTTTCATGCACGAGTCGATATACCATTGCTCAACACCGTGCCTCTTCATTGCTTTTTTATGCTCCTGTGTCAACAAGGCCGCTGCATTTCCTTTTCTGACTATTTCCATTATCTTAAATGCCATGCCCGGCTCCAAGCCTTTATGCATAAGGTAAGTCATTATACTGTCACGTGTTCCTATAACCTCAGATATTGTGCAAACCTTGTTTTTGATTAACTCCTGTGCGTTCCCTAACCATACATCGGTGCCGTGAGAAAGCCCTGATATTTGCAATAAATCTGAAAATTTCTTAGGTTGAGCATCAATCAACATCTGGCGGACAAAGGGCGTGCCCATTTCTGGAATTGAAAGTGTGCCCGTTTCACAATCTATATCCTCTTTTGTAACTCCGAGAGGTTCGGGGCTTAATAGCAGCTTATAGATTTCAGGGTCGCAAACATCGGCATCCATAACCGAAACGCCAGTTAAGTCCTCAAGATATTTATAAAAAGTTGGCACATCATGGCCTAGATTATCAAGCTTTAAGATTGTGTCTTGCAGAGCATTAAAATCAAAATGAGTCGTCATTCCCTTTTCCGTATCGTTTGCAGGGTGCTGAATAGGCGTAAAGTCCTCCGCATCCCTGTCGGCAGGGATAACAACCATTCCGCCCGGGTGCTGACCTGTTGTGCGTTTTATGCCCATACAACCTTCCGTCAACCTGTCCTCCTCGGCTTTTGAAACAATGATTCCCTTTTCGTCTAACCATTTTTTCACAAATCCGTATGCGGTTTTATCAGCCAGTGTGCCAATAGTACCAGCTTTGAACACGTGAGTTTTACCAAAAAGCTTCTCGGTGTATCTGTGTGCATAGAATTGATATTCACCCGAAAAGTTAAGGTCAATATCAGGCTGCTTGTCACCATTGAAACCAAGAAATGTCTCAAACGGTATATCGTGCCCGTCTCTGTATAAAGGCTCGCCACATTCGGGGCAATCCTTAGGCGGAAGGTCAAAGCCTGAGCTTACGCTGCCATCGGTAAAGAATTCACTGTGCTTACATTTTTCACAAAGATAATGTGGTGCAAGCGGGTTGACCTCCGAAATGCCTGCCGCACTTGCAACAAACGATGAGCCAACAGAGCCCCTAGAGCCGACATAATAACCGTGCTCCTCAGAGTCCTTAACTAGCTTCTGTGCGATTATGTAGAGCACTCCAAAGCCATTCTTAATAATCGATTCAAGTTCTTTTTTTAGCCTATCTTCAACTTCTTTGGGCAATGGGTCGCCGTATTTATCTTTCATTCGAGTGTAACAAATATTTACCAATTCATCATCTGCGCCTTCAATTTGTGGGGGATATGTTCCCTCAGGGATAGGTCTTATGTCCTCAACCATATCAACAATTAGATTCGGGTTTTTGACAACAACTTCATATGCAGTTTCCTCCCCGAGATATGAAAACTCGTTGAGCATTTGGTTTGTTGTTTTAAAATACAAAGGAGCTTGATTTGAAGCATCGGAGAAACCTTGCCCAGTCATTAAAATTTCTCTGAAAATGCTGTCTTTTTCATCAAGAAAATGAACGTCGCCTGTTGCGACAACGAGCTTTCCGAGCTCGTCAGCAAGACTTATTATTGTTTTATTTATGCTCTCAAGCTGTTCCTCGCTTTTAACAATACCTCCCCTTAACAAGAACATATTGTTGCCATTTGGTTGAATCTCTAAATAATCATAAAAATCTGCAATTTTCAACAGCTCGCTGCGGCTCTTACCGTCAAGCACAGCTTTGTAAAGCTCGCCCGCTTCGCAAGCGCTGCCTATTATAAGCCCTTCCCGATGTTTTAGCAGCTCACTTTTCGGAACTCTGGGTTGTCTATAAAAATAATTTACATTCGACTTTGTTATTAGTTTGTATAGATTTTTCAACCCCACAAGGTTTTGGGCAAGAATTATCATGTGAGACGCCGGTGTCTTTTTGGGATCTGCCCCCGAAAAGGTGTCGTTGATTTGTTGTGAACTTAAAACTCCATACTCGTCCTTGAGCTTCTGAATAAGTTTAAAGAAAATCTGTGCCAAAATTCTTGCATCATCACTTGCTCTGTGGTGATTGAATTTAGGCAAATCAAGGTGTTTTGCAACTGTGTCAAGCTTATAATTCTTGATTTTCGTTAACATGGCTCGGCTAAGACTCAATGTGTCAAGATGGGTAAAGTTATAATCAAGCGAGCATCTTTTACAGGCGGATTTAATAAAGCCCGTGTCAAATCCGGCGTTGTGAGCCACAAGTGTTTTATCACCACAAAAATCTAAAAAAGCTTTTACCGCTTCTTTTTCACTCGGCGCATCCTTCACCATGCTATCTGTAATTCCTGTTATCTCAACTACTCGTTCAGGTATTTTCATGCAAGGGTTTACAAAGGTGTTAAATGACTCCACAAGCGTTCCGTCCTTGACCCTTACCGCCCCGATTTCCGTTAGCCTATCATTGAGTGCGTTTAACCCTGTTGTTTCAACATCAAAGATTACAAATTCATCGTCAATTGGTGTATCATTGTCTCCAAAAACTATAGGCAACGTGTCATCTACATAATACGCTTCCATTCCGTAGACAATCTTTATTCCTGCCTTTTTGGCGGCGTTCATCGCCTCGGGAAAAGACTGCACAACGCCATGGTCGGTAATCGCCAATGCCTTGTGGCCCCATTTTGCAGCTCTTTCGACTAGTTTTCTCGCATTTGTCATTCCGTCCATTGCGGACATATTTGTATGGCAATGAAGCTCAACTCTTTTTTCCTGCGCTGTATCCTTCTCGTCAATTTTATCAATGAGCATAATAGACCTCGGCTGAATACAGTATGTGTTCATGAAGCTGTCAAGAGAAACGAATCCTCTTAACATCACGTACACTCCGTCTTTAATTTTCCTTAGAAGCTGTTCGCAATTATTTATATCTTCAAAAATCTTCACGGTGTAAGAACCTGTAAAATCCGTTATGTTAAATGTTATAATCTTTCTTCTATTATCTCTGGTGGTTCTTTCTCTAAATTTAAAAACCTCGCCCCATACAACCACCGTTCCGTCCTCAGGCTTGACGGAAGAAATCGGCACAGGCTTGCCTCTGACTTTGTTGCCGTAAATCGGCTTTGCATTTTCAACACTTATCGGAAGACCATCAAAAGACTTGTCCACTCTCTTTTTAGCTTTTTTAGGTTTATCGGCAAATGTAGTGATATTGGCGGCATCAGCCTGCATTTTTTTATATACGGGGTTATCTACCCCAACCTTAAAACCACCACAAATCTCGACATTGATTTTTTTGCCGTATCTTTGTGAAATCAACTTTGTCAGGAAAGTCTGCGCTCCAGCGCTCTTCAGGATTTCATCGGTGTCGTTTGAAAGCGTTATTTTGAGAACACTATCGTTTAGTTCAAAAACTGCATCTTTTATAAAGCTTGCCGCAGAAGCTATATTTTTTTCAAGCTCATAGCGAAGCTCGTCAATAATACTCTCACCAAAACAGTCGCTCGGAACAGTATATTTTAAGTTCAGACTTTTTAGCCCGTTAATTTCTTTTCTAATCAACAAAACTATTTTTTCAACAGTTTTACAATGCACATAATTTTTAAATCTTACCTTTGCATTGATCTCCATTTTGTTCATATCGATATTAATATCACAAAGCTCGCCACCCTCACAGGCGACAAGCAAGTTTTCATCTTTTATGTATTCACCAAAAAAATCCGTAAAGCTTTTACAGCTCATTTTTATACCTCCGGATTATAATAATTCTATCTCCTTAATTAACTCCTCGAGAACACGATCCTCGGGAACCTTTCTTAATACTTCTCCTTTTTTAAATATGAGGGCACACCCGTCACCGCCGGCTATTCCAATGTCTGCCTCCCTTGCCTCTCCCGGACCGTTGACGGCACAACCCATAACCGCAACCTTAATGTTTTTGTTACAGTCTTTTAATCTGTTTTCAACCTCTTTCACAAGAGCCATAAGATCAATTTTTGTTCTGCCGCAGGTGGGGCACGACACTATTTGAACACCGTCAATTACATTCAACGCTCTCAAAATATCATAGCCTACCTCGACTTCTTTAACAGGGTCATCAGTCAATGACACACGAATGGTGTCGCCCACACCGTCTAAAAGCAACGAGCCGATACCGACACTCGATTTAATTAGACCTATTTTATATGTGCCTGCCTCCGTAACACCCAAGTGGAGGGGGTAATCACACTTTTCGGCAGCAATTTTATATGCCTTAATCATTGTTTCAACATCTGACGATTTGATTGAAATAATAATATCATCAAAATCAAACTTTTCGAGCAAAGACACGTGATACATAGCACTTTCCGCCAATGCCTCTGCTGAAGGACCGCCAAACTTTGCAAGTATATCCTTTTCGACAGACCCGGAATTAACTCCGACTCTTATCGGTATATTTTTAGATTTGCAAGCGTTTGCAACGGCTTTTATTCTGTCCTGTGCACCGATATTTCCAGGATTTATCCTAATTTTATCTACCCCTGCGCCAACACATTCGAGCGCTATCCTATAATCAAAATGAATGTCCGCAACAATAGGCACGTTTATTTTATTTTTTAAGGCTAAAATCAAGCCCACATCACTTATGCTCGGCACTGCTGCACGTATTATTTGACAACCCGCCGCCTCAAGCTCCACAGCCTGTTTTATACTGCCATCAATATTTTCGGCAGGGACACTCAACATTGACTGAACCGTAATCGGTGCGTCCCCACCGATATAAGCATTGCCCACTTTGAGTTTTTTGGACATCCTGCGTTGCATTAAAGACTCATCCCCTTATAAGATTGACGATATCACTCATTGATATCACCGCCATAAATGTCAGTAAAATCACTAAGCCCACAGCATGAATATAGTTTTCATATTTTGCAGGCACAGGCTTGCGTCTAACCATCTCAATTAACATGAAGAATAGCCGACCTCCATCAAGTGCGGGTACAGGTAGCAAATTGAATATTCCGATGTTTATAGTTATCAATGCCATTAAGGTTAAAATGGGCGTGAAGTCCTTTTCAGTAGAAACCCCCGCCGCTTCGGCAATGTAGCCCACAACTCCGATTGGCCCTGATATATCACTCAAACCGAATTGACCTGTAACAATGTCAAAAAGACTCACCCAAACCATTCTGCCCATTGAGGCTGTTTCAAGAAAACCATTCTTAATAACATTGACAAAGGTCGGCTCAACGCCCTTTATATAGAAATCATATATAATTACATTGTTGCCATCGATCTGCTTTGTTTCAAATTCAATATCGGTCAGCTTAACCTTTTCACCATCCCGTTCAACAGTGAAATCCATTATGCCGTCCTTTTGCCTCATCATAAGAAATGTGATGTCAAATTCTGAATAAACCACTTTGTTATTAATTTCAAGAATTTTGTCGTCCTCTTGCAGGCCTTGCACATTGCTTGACGCACCTTCATAAAACCCTCTTATATTTGGTGTTCCTATAAGGTCCGTTTGCGTCAATAATATTGAAACAATTGCAAAACCGAGAATTAAATTAATTGTTGCACCCATCGCAACAATAATAAACCTTTGCCAAACTGGTTTCTTGCAAAAGGCTCTTTCGTCATCACTTTCTTCGTCTTCACCCTCCATGTTCACATAACCACCTATGGGAAAAAGACGCAATGCATATTTAGTTTCACCCTTCTGCTTTTTAAAAAGAGCGGGACCCATTCCGAGTGAAAACTCATTAATCTTTACATTAAAAAGTTTTGCAAAAGAAAAATGCCCAAGCTCATGCACCATTATCACAACACCAAAAAATAAAAGCGCTATTAAAATTGGCCACGCCTTCCCCCACACAAAGGAAAGCGAAGATACGAAACTTAAAAACATAGACTTACCACCTTATCTGTTCAGCATAATATCAAGCAAGCTCCCTAACTTTTTTTCTTGCGACTTTATCTGTGTTAAGAACATCTTCAAGGGTATATTCATCCTGATTATTAACAAAATCTATTGATTTTTCAATAAGCTGAGGAATCTGTATAAATTTAATTTCTCCCTGCCTGAAGAGTCTGTTTGCCTCCTCATTTGCAGAGTTGGCTGCGGCAGGATATAACCCGCCCTTAATTATTGCCTCACGACAAATGTTTATGCAAGGAAACGCTTCATAATCCGGTTTTTCAAATGTTAGCGTACCAAAATCTTCAAGCATAAGCTGTTTTACGGGCGAAGGGTACCTTTCGGGGTATGTCAAAGCATATTGAATCGGTATTCTCATATCCGGCAACCCAAGCTGTGCAATGATTGAATTATCAACATATTCAATAAGTGAGTGTATTATGCTTTGCCTGTGCACAACAATGTCTACTTGTTCGGGCTTTACATCAAACAACCAAACCGCTTCAATAAGCTCTAAGCCTTTGTTCATCATTGTTGCAGAATCTATTGTAATTTTGGCGCCCATGCTCCAATTTGGGTGCTTGAGGGCCTGCTCAAGTGTAACGCCCTCGAGTTTTTCTCTATCCCACCCAAAAAATGGACCACCCGACGCTGTTAGTATTATCCTTTTTAGTTCACTTTTTTCATTGCAACCCTGTAAAGATTGAAATATTGCAGAATGTTCGCTGTCAACAGGTAAAATTCTGACATTTTTCATTTTAGCGGCATCGACAACAAGTCGACCGCCCGCCACTAAGGTTTCTTTGTTAGCGAGTGCTATTTCGTTGCCTGATTCAATCGCCTTAAGAGTTGGCGCTAGCCCTGCCATGCCCACAATGCTGTTGAGCACTGTGTCAACTCCATAGCCTGCACACTCGCAAACACCGTCTATGCCTCCAAGAACCTTCGTTTCAGTGTCGGCAACACGGACAGCCAAATCCTTTGCCGCATTTTCATCTGCCATTGCAGCAAATTTTGGCTTGAACTCACGGATTTGCCTCTCTATCACTTTAACATTAGAGTGTGCAGTAAGAGAAAATATACCAAAGCCTCGAAGCCTTGCAACCTCGAGTGCTTGAATACCGATTGAACCTGTGGAACCTAATATTGTCAAAATTTTCATAATTTAATATCCATAAAAATCGTTATTGTAGCATAGACAAATGGGGCAACAAAAAGCGCACTGTCGAACCTATCCATAACTCCACCGTGACCAGGGAAAAACTTGCCGAAATCCTTTATATCATAATTTCTCTTGATTGTTGATGCAGAAAGGTCTCCAAGCATTGAAACCACTGACAAAACAACAGATATCGGAACTATCACCCACAAGGGCATAAGTTCTTTTGCGAAAATAAAATTATTAAATATGTAAAGAATAATCAAGTTTGAAACTAATGTCAAAACAATGCCACCGATTGCACCTTCGACTGTTTTTTTGGGGCTTATTACAGGGCACATCTTATGTTTGCCAAAATTGACACCTATGAAATAAGCAAATGTGTCAGTTAGCCATGAACATACGAGCACAAGTGCCACTAAATAGAACCCATGTTTTTTTTCAAAACTGTTCGGAAAAGCCAAGTAAACATCCCTTATCAAAAGCAGAGAAGAAAAAGCAAATGGAACGGCCAAGGAAGCAAAAAATGCCATTGTAACGTGTTCAAAGCGAGTTTTTTTGTATTGAGCGAGCATAAGCAACAACATCAAAATCAAATACACGATAAGAACCACACTTAATGAAACGTCTAGCTTTTCTAACAAATCATATTCAATCGCACTTGGTACAACTGCTGCAAACAGCAAGCTGACAAAAATAATAAATCTGTTGCTAATTTGAGCGGCTCTTTCAATTTCAAAAACTGCAATTACAGTTAAAAAAGAAAGCAGAATCCCAAAAAGCGGAGTGAACAAATAGAACATGGCCAACACACTCAAAGCCACCCCAAGAATACCAGTTATAATACGAACCTTCATAATACTATCACTCTCTCACCACTACCACATCAACACAATAAACATATAGTATAAGATGTAGAAATTTATATGCCACCGAAACGCCTATTGCGCCAGCAGTAGTTTTCAATTGCCCTATCAAAATCCTTTGCTGTGAAATCGGGCCATAAAACATCAGAATACCAAAACTCCGAATACGCCGATTGCCACAACAAAAAGTTAGAAATTCTGTACTCCCCGCTTGGTCTGATAATTAAATCAGGGTCTGGCTGCCCAGCTGTATAAAGACCGTTTTCAATGTCTTTTTCTGTAATATGATCGGGCAATAGTTCACCGTTTTTAATCCTTTGCGAAAGTTCCCTAACTGATTTCAAAATCTCCTGCCGCCCACCATAATTGACTGCGATATTTACGACAGTTTTGAATTTATCAGAAGAATCAGATTCAAGCTTTTTAACCAAATGGCTGATATCTTCGGGAATTTCATCTGAATTAAGCTGGCCGATAAATCGGATTTGCATTCCCTTTTCTTCGTTTTCTGTCTTGCGCTCCTGTGCCTCGTTCAAGTAATCACGAAACAAGGCCATTATGGCCTGCACTTCTTCTGAAGGACGCTTCCAATTTTCTGTAGAAAACGCATAAAAAGTTAAATGGGATATCCCTAAGTCGCCTGCATATTCACATATTTGTTTAAAAACCTTTGCACCTTGCTTGTGCCCTTGAGAGCGCGAAAAACCTCTTTGCCTTGCCCAGCGACCGTTACCATCCATAATAATGCCAACATGGGCAGGCAAATCTTTTTTTTCTAACATTTATTTGCCTCTTTTTTAT
>DASRNM010000073.1:0-45587 GCA_035647435.1 Clostridia bacterium | reverse complement strand
GAATAATAAATAGCCTATAATAATCACTATTATTGAAAGCTCAGACATCTTCTTGCGTGTCATTTTTGCAGAAATCCTTGGATATAAAATATTTATCGCTATTGTTGCTAATGCAAAAAATGCAACGAACATTGTTACATATTTTCCGTTATATCCAAATTCAAGATATAAATAATTTGTGCCGAATGCAGTCAACAACGCACTGCCCGTATAATAAAGCAATATGATAAGTGTAACCCAAAGGAGTTGGTCGTTTTTGATGATGACCTTGAGCATTTTTTTGATTCCGATGCGCTCCTCGTCCTTGAGCTTAACAACTTTGTCTTCTTTGACAAAGAAAAAAACTGCAACTTGACTCAACGCAAATGCTATTGCAATAAAAATTCCTACTGCTCTATAACCTGAAATTGAGTTGCCACCGATTGCATTTTCACCGTTTGTAAAAATTGGAATTAGTGCCGTTGCCAAAATCGCACCGATGCTCGCAAATAAATTTGCAAAAGAGGTCAGCTGGTCACGCTTTTTCGGCTCACTTGTTAACGAAGGCAGCATTGACCAATATGAAATATCGTTCATTGTGAAAGTGATATCCCAAAGAAAATAGAGAACCGCAAAAAGAATGACAAAATTCCAGCCACTTACTCGGTTTGTGAACATTACTATCAGAACAACCGCATTTGTGATGGCGCCCGTTATTATCCACGGTTTGAATTTACCAAAACGCGAACGGGTGTTTTCGATAATTCCACCCATTAAAGGGTCATTTATTCCATCCCAAATTCTGCTGACAGTCAAAATCACACCGATAGTTGCAAACTGCTCAACCGTTATGCTCCGCGTGAACATTACATAAACCAATAAAAAGTTTGCGAACAATGTGTATGACATGTCTCTGCCTATGCCGGGCACGGTGTAAGCCCATTTATTTCGTTTAAATGTTCTGTCCTCAAGACTTTTCGTCATCATAGCACCCTCTTTATTAAACTTGAATAGATTTTATGAAATTATATCATTAAAAATGTTAATATTCAATATCAATCTAAGGTGATTTCTTCTTTTTCTAATATGCGAATTGATTTTTTTGCGTGGCACGTCCCTACTTAATTCGGCTTTAGTGTCTTTTAACCCTTTGTGAATCGCCTTGACTTCCTTTGATATTTGTTTTATAATTATAGAACAAATGTTCTGCTGGAGTTGAGAAAATTGGGTGATAGGGTTATTCTTCATTGTGATTTGAATAGTTTTTTTGCCTCTGTTGAATGCCTTGACAGAGACGACCTTGACAATTTGCCCGTTGCCGTATGCGGAAGCGTCGAGGAGCGCCACGGTATAGTTCTTGCAAAAAACAATATTGCAAAAGGCTTTGGAGTAAAAACGGCAGAGGCAGTATGGCAAGCGAAGAAAAAATGCCCTAATCTTGTTATTCTTCCCCCACACTATGAGAAATATCTTGATTTTTCAAGGCAAACAAGGGCAATATATGAGCGCTACACCGACATGGTCGAGCCGTTTGGAATAGATGAATGCTGGCTCGATGTTACGGGCAGCCAAAAGCTTTTTGGAGACGGTATAAAAATCGCGAACAAGATTCGCTGTGCCGTTAAAAATGAGCTTGGTTTGACTGTCTCGGTTGGTGTAAGCTTCAACAAAATTTTTGCAAAACTCGGCAGCGACATGAAAAAGCCTGATGCCGTAACCGTTCTCGATAAAAACAATTTCAAACAGCGAGCGTGGCCGCTTGACGCACGTGCGCTGCTCGGAGTCGGGCGAAGCACAGAAAAATCACTGCGCTCCCTCGGCATTTTTACAATCGGCGACCTTGCTCGTGCACCTGAAAGCGTTTTATTCTGCGCTCTCGGAAAACATGGCAAATCGCTATGGAAGTACGCAAACGGGCTTGACAATTCGCCTGTTCTAATGGATTTTGAACAACCGCCCGCAAAAAGCGTGGGCAGGAGCGTTACCTGTAAAAAAGATTTGCAATCTGACGCAGATGTGAAAAGAGTCTTTTTTTCACTTTCCGAAAGTGTCATGCATTCCTTACGCAAAAATGGTGCGATGGCAGGCACCGTCCAGATAACTATACGTGATTCACAGCTGAACATTAAGGAGCACCAAAAACGACTTTCCTCACCCACGAGGCTGTCATATATCCTCACTTGCACGGCTATGGAGCTTTTCACGAAGCATTTGCATTGGAAGCAAAACATTCGCTCAATTGGGATAAGAGCTTGCGAGCTTGTTGGTGAAAGTGAAAGCTTTCAGTTGACCTTTGAGCATGACCATCAAAAGCTTGAAAAGCTTGACCGTCTTGAAACAATCGTTGAGAACATAAGAGATAAATATGGGGAAGATGCTGTTGTCAGAGCACTTCTAATGGATTTTGGAATCAAAGATCAAAGCCTCAAGAAACAATGGGGCTTTAACGTAAAATAATTAGTTTTATACAATTGATAGATTAAAACAATGAGTAGTATTTACTATCCTTTGATAAAAATTCATTTTAAAATCTCACAGCCCCTTTGATGCGAATATCAAAGGGGCTGTTTTAATTTAATTTAATGATATTTAAAACATCTTACCCAACGGGAAAATTAAAGCAATGGGTGTGCATAGAAGAAACCACTCTTAGAACCTCTACGCTGTCGTATTGTGTTTCAACAGCAAACTGCTGGGCCTGAAGCTTAATTAAATTCTGGAATCCCGGCACCATTTGAGATTTGTGGCAACGCATCGACTCCATTTTCTTTTCTTCGTATTCGGAAATATCCGCAACTGTGTTCGGCTTATCGGTATAGTAAAACGCAATTGTTTTTACTGTCCATATGTCCTCTCGTGGCTTATTATCGACAAACTCTGGGTAAAAATCAAACGTTGAGTCCATACAGGCATATTTCACCGCTTGCCCTACTTTTATATGGTCCTCGTGAAATTCATTTTCAAGGTTTGAGTCAACTGTAAAAACAGCATCGGGCTTGATTTCTCTTATTACTTCAACAATTTTTTCAGATATTTCCCTTGCGCTCGCCTTTGTTCTGTCACAAAAACCCAAAAATCCAGCATCCTTCATGCCAAGGCATTTCTGAGCGTCAAGCGCCTCCTTTTGACGAACTGTTAGCCCCTCTCCTGAATACGTAAGGTCTGTGTATCTGTCGTCTAAAACAGTCAATTCATAAACCTCAACGCCAATATCGACAAGCCATGCAATTGTTCCGCCCGCACCTATCTGGTTATCATCTGGGTGTGGCTGAATAAAAAGTGCCCGCTTTATTTTGGATAGCTTTGGCGGCTCACATATTTTTTGAACAGCCGGCGATATGATACGCAAAAACTTTCTTTCAAAAATTAGCTTTCTTGAGGGTTTCTTTCTCTTCATTGACACACACTCCTTTTTTATAATGATAAAGGGCTGTTTCAACATTATAATATGCTTGAAACAGCCCTTATTATTAAATTGTTATTTGTATTTTGGCCTTGCCACATAAGATGTGTGAAGAACCTCATGTGCTTTACGACTGCCTGGCTCACCGAAAAATTCTTTATAAACTTGCTTAATTGCAGGGCTTTCATGTGACTTTCGCACGGGCAAGTTCTTGTCCGCTTTATAAAGAGAAGCAGATCTAATTCCCGCTAAGTCAACAAAGTTTCTGACAACAGCGTGCTGTATAGGCTGACCGCCGCCATTTACACAACCACCCGGGCAACCCATAATCTCGATGAAGTGATAGTCCGAAGTGCCGTTCTTGACCTTTTCCATAATCTTTTTAGCATTTGAAATTCCACTTGCCGCGCAGACATTAATATCCATGCCGGCGACATTGTATGTGGCTTCCTTAATACCCTCCATGCCTCTAACATCAGTGAAATCAAGGGATTCAAGCTCCTCACCCGTCAGTCTTTCAACTGCGGTACGCAAAGCCGCCTCCATAACACCGCCTGTTGCACCAAAAATAACTGCGGCGCCTGTTGCCTCTCCTAAAGGATTGTCAAACTCCTCGTCAGGAAGATGTCGGAAGTATATGCCAGCACTCTCAATCATTCTGCCAAGCTCTCTCGTTGTGATTGCAACATCAACATCGAGATAACCTGAAGCACTTTGGTCATCACGCTGTGTTTCAAATTTCTTTGCAGTACAAGGCATTATGCCGACAACGACAATTTTTGACGGGTCAATGCCCATTTTTTGAGCATACCATGTTTTTATTGTTGCACCGAACATCTGTTGTGGAGATTTGCAAGATGAAAGGTGGCTGATTTGTTCTGGGTAATAATGCTCGCAATATTTAATCCAACCAGGCGAACAAGATGTAATCATCGGCAGAGTGCCGCCATTTTGGATTCTATCCAAAAGCTCATTTGCCTCCTCGATAATTGTCAGGTCAGCTGCAAAGTCAGTATCAAAAACCTTGTCAAAACCTAAACGGCGCAACGCAGCAACCATTTTGCCCTGTACATTAGAACCAAGTTGCATACCGAAACACTCCCCGAGTGTTACACGGATTGATGGAGCAGTCTGAACCACAACGAATTTTTCGGGGTCGTTTATTGCCTCAAGCACCTTTGAAGTATCGTCCTTCTCAGACAATGCACCTGTCGGGCAATTAACAATACACTGACCGCAGGATATACATGAAACATCCGCAAGGTCCTTATCGAACGCAGAGCTTATATGTGTGTCAAACCCTCTTGCATTTGTACCTATGACGGATATATCCTGATTGTCACAAGCAGCAACACAACGACGGCAAAGGATACATTTATTGTTGTCCCTTATCATATGCGCCGCCGAATCATCAAAGTCGTATTGCGGGTTTTCGCCCTCATAGCGCGTTTCATTATCAACGCCGAACTCC
Source organism: Clostridia bacterium (assembly GCA_035647435.1). Classification (GTDB taxonomy): domain Bacteria; phylum Bacillota; class Clostridia; order Oscillospirales; family Acutalibacteraceae; genus JAAZFZ01. The sequence continues at coordinate 40,734 of DASRNM010000073.1, read as the reverse complement.
TTGCAAAGCTGCTGAAGCTCGCATGTTCCACTACGAACACATGACAGACAACTCCTGTCATGCGTTGAGAGAATAAGCTCAAGCGTTGTTTTTCTGCTCTGCCTCACCTTTTCGGTGTTTGTAAAAACCTCCATACCCTCATTGACCGGATAGACGCAGGCCGTAACGGGGTTTTTCATCCCTTTGACCTCAACCATACAAATACGGCAGGCTCCGATTTCATTTATCTCTTTAAGATAGCAAAGAGTTGGTATTTCAATGCCCACAGTTCTAGCGGCTTCAAGAATCGTCATTTCTGCCGGTACGCTTAAGGGCATGCCGTTTATTTTTATATTAACCATTGCTTTTCCCATTTGTGGCACACTCCTTTCGTTATTTCTTAATAATGGCGTTAAACTTACATTTCGTCATACATGCGCCGCATTTTATACACTTGTCCAAATCAATAATATGCGGTTGCTTGACTGTGCCGGAAATTGCTCCGACAGGGCAAGCCCTAACGCAAGCGGTGCAACCTCTGCATTTATCTTCGATAATAAAGTAGTTGAGCAATGATTTGCAAACGCCCGCAGGACATTTTTTGTCTCTGATATGCGCAATATACTCATCTCTAAAAAATCTAAGTGTTGAAAGCACGGGGTTAGGAGCAGTTTGCCCCAAACCGCACAGAGAATTTTCTTTAACATAGTATGCAAGCTCCTCGAGTTTCTCAAGGTCTTCCATCGTCGCGCTGCCTTCTGTGATTTTGTTGAGCAGCTCGAGCATACGCTTTGTGCCTATACGGCAGGGTGAACATTTTCCACAAGACTCGTCAACCGTAAACTCAAGGAAGAATTTTGCAATGTCAACCATACAGCTGTCTTCGTCCATGACAATGAGTCCGCCCGAGCCCATCATGCACCCGATTGCAGTCAAGTTGTCATAATCAATTTCTGTGTCAATCAGTGATGCAGGTATACATCCGCCCGAAGGCCCACCAGTCTGTGCTGCCTTGAACTTTTTACCATTTGGTATGCCACCACCGATTTCTTCAACAATCTCGCGCAATGTTGTTCCCATTGGGATTTCAACAAGGCCTGTGTTTTTAATATTCCCACCAAGGGCAAAAACCTTCGTGCCTTTTGAACGTTCTGTTCCCAATGATGCAAATTTTTCTGCACCATGAAGAATAATTTGGGGTATATTCGCAAATGTTTCAACATTGTTCTCCGTTGTTGGTTTGCCAAACAAGCCCTTAACCGCAGGATATGGCGGACGAGGACGAGGCTCACCTCTGTTGCCCTCGATTGAAGTCATGAGAGCAGTCTCCTCACCGCAGACAAATGCGCCTGCGCCAAGCCTGATGTGCAAGTCAAAATCAAAACCGGAATCAAAAATGTTTTTGCCTAAAAGTCCGGATTTTTTTGCTTGTTCAATAGCTATCTCCAACCTGTTGACAGCTATGGGGTACTCCGCCCGCACATAAATGTAACCTTCGGTTGCACCCGTTGCGTAACCACAGATTGTCATTGCCTCGATTATGCAATGAGGGTCGCCTTCAAGAACTGAACGGTCCATAAATGCACCGGGGTCTCCCTCGTCGGCGTTACATACTACATATTTCTGGTCTGCACTATTCTTTGAGGTAAACTCCCACTTTAAACCTGCTGGAAATCCTCCTCCGCCTCTGCCTCTTAGCCCAGAATCCTTGATAATTTTTATAACCTCTTCGGGCGCAAGCTCCGTGAGACACTTGCCCAGGGCTTGATACCCATCCATTGCTATGTATTCTTCAAAACTTTCGGGGTTTATAACACCACAGTTTCGCAATGCAATTCTCTTTTGCTTTTTATAGAAATCTGTTTTATTAAGTGATTCAATAATGTCTTCCTTGACGGTTTCGTCATAAAGCAGACGTTTTACAGGGCGGCCCTTGAGTAGGTGCTCCTCAACAATTTCGGGAACATCCCCAACTTTGACCTGACTGTAAAAACAACCTTCGGGGTAGACTATCATAATCGGACCTAGTGCGCACAGCCCAAAACAGCCCGTTTGTATAACTTTGATTTCTTTATCAAGACCTTTTTCGGCTATCTCTGCCTCCATGGCCTCTATTACTTGCATGCTGTTTGAGGAGACACAACCGGTACCGCCGCAAACAAGAACATGAGCTCGATACATTGTTTTACCTCCTTATTTAGTAACTGCGCCAATTGTAAATTCCGAAACAACATTGCCGTTGACCAAATGCTCATTGACAACTCTTGCAACCTTTTCGGCGCTCATTTTAATATAAGTTACCTTTTCTTTGCCTTCTTCGTGAACTTCAACAATCGGCTCATATTGACAAATGCCTATACAGCCTGTTTGGGTAACTGTTATATTCTTTAGCTTTCTTCTTGAAACTTCCTCAACAAATTTATTGAGAACAGGGCGTGCTCCGGCAGCTATTCCACAGGTTGCCATACCGACAACAACACGAACAACTTCGGATCTATCTTCTCTAATTGTCATTTTCGCCCTTGCTTTTTCTCTGATTTCATTTAATTCTGCAAGTGTTTTCATAACTTAACACCTCCACTGATTATTTGTGTCTGTTCGTTAATATAATCCTTCATCCACTCTACTACCTCTGGCTCATTGAGAGAAACACCATCGAGAATGCTTTTCATCTGCCTTGTATCAAGCTCAAAGTTTTTTTCGTCGATACTTCGGGAATAAACAAAGTCTCTGTCCGTGTTCATTATAATGAGCATTGTCACCGTTGAGCACATGTCCCCAAGAGGGGTAAAGTCTATGCTGTCGGTTTTAAACCTTGCGGTAAATCTTGTCCCTTCGTTTTTCCGAGAAAAGATTTCGAGTGAACCGCCCGTCATCTCCGCCGCCATTTTGAACAGCGGGATGCCCATACCCACCTTTCGTGTGGTACGAGTGGTATAAAACGGGTCCATTACCCTTTTGACCTGTTCGACTGACATTCCGCTTCCGTTGTCATAAATGCCGATTAGCATTTCGTTTTTGCCGGTGTCTTCGATAATTTCAATTTCAATCAAAGTAGCACCCGCTCGAACCGAATTTTGCGCAACATCAAGAATGTTTAAGGATAATTCCTTCATAACTCAATCCTTATATTTTTTGAGTATTCCTTCAATCTGGTCAACGGTCAGTTTTCCATAAACATCGTCGTTGATTGTCATAACGGGCGCAAGCCCGCAAGCACCTATACAACGGCATGCCTCAATCGAAAACTTTGTGTCTTTTGTGCATTCATCCGGTCCTATGCCTAAAATCTCAACGATTTTGTCAAGCACCTCCTGTGCACCTTTAACATAACATGCCGTGCCAAGGCAGACCGATATGTTGTATTTACCTGACGGCGAGAGCTTAAACTGGGCGTAAAACGTGGAAACTCCGTAAACCTTTTCAAGCGGAATATCCATGCCCTGTGCTATCATGACCTGAACTTCAAACGGCAAATAACCGTAGATAAGCTGCGCTTGTTGCATTACATGCATAATCAAGCTTTTGTCATGTTTGCTCTCCGCTATAGCTGTTTTTAGCCGAGCCTCTTGCTCTGTCGTACCCTTGAACGGGATTTTTGACACTTTTTTGAGCATTAAGTCATTTCCTCCTTCAAAAATAGAGCCTATAAGCAACTCATTAGGCGATTTCTTACAAAAAAACACCGTTAAATGCTAACGGTAAACGATCAAGATATCGCCATTGTCGCAATTAACGATATTATAACATATGTATATAAGAAAAGCTACTTTTTTATCGGTTTACAGCACAAATTGTTTGCAGTAATTTTTTATAGAATTAGTTGGTTTTTGTGATCTAAAACAACTTTATCAATCCCCTTGCACTGCACTCTTCAAGCTCAATGCTTTTTTCGGCCTCGCTTATCATTTCAAGACTGTGTGCATCGGAGCTATTCATAATCCTCATTGACCTTAAAATCGGGTACTTTTGCAAACAATCCTCAAGATTTCCGTTGTTTGAAATCTCTGCCGCGCTGAACCCCATTTCAGAGGTGATGCTGCCGAGGTTTGAAATTACGCTGTACGATTTCCTATCAATATGTGCAGGGTAGCATATCCCACCGAATTCATTAACTGTCTGAACAACATTTGAAACTGATATATTGCTTGCGGTTGTCAAAAGATAATCGATTTTCCCCGTTATATTATCTTTGCTGTCCATAACAAGTTGTTCACCAAAAATATCTTCACGGTTTTTAATTTTAATGATATTTTGCTCAACATAAGCAGAAAAATTCATCGCCTCTTTCAATTCACCAAACAAGCAGATAATGTGAACTTCTTCAGAGGTGCATAGCTCCATTCCGGGCACAACAACAATGCCCGCTTCTTCCCCAGCCTTAATTGCGGCAGGACAGTTTTTGCAGGTGTTGTGGTCCGTCAACGCAATAATATCAAGCCCTTTAAGCTTCGCCATGTTGACAAGATTATAGGGCGTCATATCGTTCTCTCCGCACGGGGAAAGGCACGAATGAATGTGAAGGTCATAAAAGCAATTCATTTCAATCTCCAAGCAGCTTTGAGATAAGAACAGCGGTTTGATAGGTGTTTTTTTCGCTTTGCAAAACAACAACATCGTTTTTTATAGCTTTTTCAAGAGCGTCGTCGTCAAAATCCGAACCCTCTGTCAATATTATGCATGATATGTCTGCAAGCACAGCAACCCCAACACAGTTGACGTTGCCCATGACCGTCAGCCACGCATCCGAACTGTTTGCCCTTGACATAACCCAACTCAAAAGGTCGCAACAATAACATCCACCGACCTCCTTGTCAAGAGAGACTTCGCCACAAATGAGCTTTAAGCCAAGCTTATCTTTAATCTCTCTTACCTTCATCGTTTTCACTTCGCTTTCTTTTTTTTATTATCCAACGGCTTTCTGAACGGTGCCGGTATAAGCCCCTTAAAGTTTTCGTGCATGTCAAGCTCATCACGCAGCAAGAAAACACAATCGGTTTCGCATGCAAATCCCCTCACAATGTCCTCCGCCAAATCATGACAAGATGGCGCTCCGCAGGTTCCACAGTCAAGCCCAGGCAACCTTCCTTCAATTTCCTTTAGCCTTTTCATCTTTTGCATTGCCTCAACCATATCATCGGAAAGGCTCATAATGTTCATGCCTACGAGTGGTTTTTGCCACTTCATATACTCCGGCATTTTATCACCTTCTAAATGGTTTTGGGAAACAGGCAGACCTTTGCGAAGGTGCTGTATTCTCGACTTTGCAACATAAGCGTTTTCAGCAGTCAAAGAACCACCAACACAACCACCAGCGCAGGCATTCAGCTCTATAAAATCTATATTATTCAGCTTTTCATCTTCTATTTCTTCAAGAACTTTTATTACATTTTCTATGCCGTCAGCGGCAAGGTATTTATCGCCTAACAACGCGGAGGATTCACCACCGCTCGATGCCCAGCCAACTCCGACAAACCCTGATTTGTTCAAAGGCTCAGCGTTAACAATTCCATCCATAACCTTAACTAAAGCAGGATATATATCCTTTATTGCCACTGCTCCGTCTATGTTTGATTTTTTTAAAAAAATCGGTTGTTTTATTGCCGTTATTTTTGCAGGGCATGGCGTAATAAAGAAGACCCCTATTTCCTCTGGCTTTAGCCCTGTTTCTTTTACTGCCTTTTCTCTCGCAAGCTTCCCGGCGACCTCCATAGGCGAATTGAGATTGACCATGTTCGGGATAAGATTCGGGTAACGCATTCTTATGAGCCTGCAAATTGCCGGACAAGCGGAGGATATTGCAGGTTTTTTTAGTTCGCCATTTGCTAACATTTCATCTGTTGCCTGTGAAACAAGCTCCGCTGCCACTGCCACCTCAAAAACATCATCAAAACCAAGCATTTTAAGCCCTGTGAGAACATAGTTCACATCCTCAAGGTTGTTAAATTGGCCGTAAAGTGTCGGGGCGGGCAATGCCACCCTGTATTTATAATCGACAATACGGTTGAGCGATTCACAATCAGCATATTTTGCATGATGAGGGCAAATCTTTATACACTCACCGCAGTCGATACATCTTTCTTTTATTATATGTGCCTTTCCGTTTCTAACACGAATTGCGCCTGTTGGGCACCTCTTTATGCAGTTTGTGCACCCCATGCATCTTTCTTCGTCTAAGCGGACGGAATGAAAAAAGTCAGCCATTTTGCACCTTCGTTCTATGTTTAAGCGTTAAACTTATTTGATATAAACCTTTATTGTAATTGTTGTTCCGACGCCAAGATTTGTGTCTATTTTCATTTCATCGGAATACTTTTTAATGTTGGGCAATCCCATGCCTGCCCCGAAACCGAGCATGCGAACATTGTCGGTGGCCGTCGAGTAGCCTTCTTTCATCGCAAGGCTCACATCTTCAATCCCCGGGCCACTGTCGGTAATCACAACACTTATATGTTCAGGTGAAATCTCGCAATCAATTTGACCGCCGTTTGCATGAATAACCATGTTTATTTCGCCCTCGTAGACTGAAATCGCAACATTTCTAATAATTGCGGGGTCAATACCAAGCTCCTTTAGCACACGTTTTATCTCACCCGACGCCTCGCCTGCTCTTGCGAAATCACTTGCATCAACATCAAAGTGCAGCTTAATGCTCTCAATCACCGCAATTCTCCTCCTCTTAAACCTTTGGAATAAAGAATTCCACAAGAGGTGAACATTTCAATCTCTGTTTTGAGCAAAATTATATCTCTTTCTTCGGCAAGTTCTATAATCGCTTCGTCGGGAGTTTTGCCCCTAACAAACACCACACAATGCATGTCCATCATTTCGGCAGTTCTCACAACCTGAGGGTTAACAAGCCCCGTGAGTAAAACGCCCTGCTCCTTAACAAAGGCAAGAACGTCACTCATCATGTCGCTACCACAGGCGGTATAAACCTCCTGGTCAACAAGGTCACTGCCACAGATAATTTCCGCATTTAGCACACTCGCAATGTCAGACACTTTCATATACTGCATTCTCCGTTTCTTCGTTTTAATATCGATACAAATCAACACCTGTACAAGCTATATATAATTATACATTAACAAAATGTATATTACAACTGTATAAAATTTCTTGACTATGCTTTAAACTCCGCTTATAATCAATCTATAATTATTATTTTTAGGGGGAATTGTATTGAAAAGAATTGCAGCATATGCAATGGTGTTTATTCTTTCTGTGTCAGTTTGGTCAAGTGCTTTTTCAACTGGTCAAATCTCGCAAGTTGAAGTAGCTAACATAAACGGCAGCGGCGCACAGGTTTATGTTGAAAGTCAAAAGCAGATAATTGAGCTTACCGCCGCAACAGCTAAAACCGCAACCCCCGATGACGGCGATTTTTTTGATGAGCCACAGGTTGAATCGTTGACAAAGGTTTCTGATAATTTTGGTTACATAAACAATGAAATACTTGTTTTCTTTGAGAACGGCACACCCTTTTTGAAAAAACTTGAAATCGCAAAAAGCATAGGTGCAAATATCACAGGCTATCTTGGCATTCTCAACAGATATCAGTTCAGGGTTGAGTCAACTGACATTGAGGGAATACAGGCCATATGCAACGAGCTTATGGAAAACGACGAGGTAGCCCTTGCAAGCTGTAATTTTGCAATAAAATATCAAAACACAAACATCCCTGAAGACCCGTGGACAGAAGGTGATGGAATTGAATACACCTACGGGTGGGACGAAAGTCTGCCTGCGGGTAGCAATTGGTGGCTTGAGGCAATTCAGACCATGAGCGCTTGGGAATACAACGAATATTTCAACCACATTGGTATCGGCATAGTCGACAGCGGGTTTGACAATATGCATGAAGATCTGTGCGACGTAATAACATTTCCAAATGCAAAACTTGAGCGTCAAAATTCAATTGACGACCACGGAACACACGTTTCTGGAATTATTGCCGCTAGCGCAAACAACGGCAAGGGCATAACAGGCATTTGCCACAACGTCACTTTGCATTGTGTTGACTGGGAGCCAGAGGATTTGCAACTATGGCTTACGGCAGAAAGGCTTTTGACAGGCCTTGCCTACACTGTGCGTGACGGCGCAAAAGTCATAAACTACTCAGTCGGCTCGTCCTTGGCTGTGCCTGAAACAGAATTCTTTCTTCACCTTTTCAATGTTTATTTAGATATTGAGGCAAAGGTTGTTTCTTATGTAATGGCAACACTTTTAAACGAAGGTTACGATTTTATCGTTGTTCAATCAGCTGGAAACGATTCCATAGATGCCCATTATAACAGCCTTTTCTGCTCAATAAATGAACACAATGCATATACCGGCAAACCAAATGTCAGCGCTCAAGACATTATTGACAGAATTATTGTTGTCGGTGCGGCAGAAAATTTGGGCAACGGCAACTTCCAACAGGCTTATTTCTCAAACGGAGGCGACAGAGTGGATATTTGTGCACCCGGATATGGAATTTTCAGTTGCTACGCCTCTAAAAACGGAGGGTACGGATATATGTCTGGCACATCCATGGCTTCACCCATTGTAACCGCTGTTACCGCTCTTGTATGGTCGGTTGACCCGTCACTTTCGGGCGACGTTGTCAAATCAATTGTTTGCGACCCTGAAAACACTTGCTACGAGGTTGAGGACAATACAAGCGAAATCCATCCTCTTGTCGATACATACAGAATGGTGAACGCAAAATTAGCTGTTGAGGCAGCAATCGAGCTTCTGCACCCGACCGAGTTAGAATGATTGACTACACCTTAGTGCGTTCAAACCGCAAATCAGTTTCTCTGCGTATAAAAAATGACGGGAGTGTCGAGGTCCGTTGCCCTTTGCATGTGCAACAATCAGAGGTTGATAGTTTTGTGCTACAGCAACAAAATTGGATAGAAAAGCACGCTGCCGATATCAAGCTAAAAAACAAAAAGCGTAACAGCTTCACAGTTGAAATCGGTAGTAGCTTACGACTTTTGGGTAAAACTTACCCGCTCGAGGGCATTTCAACAGGCAAAGCAGGGTTTAACGGTGAATACTTTTACGTGCCGAACAATCTGCCCGAAGATGAAATTAAACCACTGGTGATTGAAATCTATAAAAACATAGCAACCTCTAGTCTCAAGTATAAGGTTAAAAAGTTTTCCTCTCTAATGGGCGTTGAACCCATTGCAGTAAAGATCAATTCGGCTCATACACGCTGGGGCTCATGCAGTGCAAAAAACTCGATTAACTTTTCGTGGCTGCTAATTATGGCACACGAGGCTTGCGTTGACTATGTTGTTGTACATGAACTTGCACACATTTTTCACCATAATCACAGCAAAGATTTTTGGTCTGTTGTCGGGAAAATGTTGCCCGACTACAAACAACGCGAAAAACATCTTAAAGAGCTGCAAGAAATAATTTCGCTTGAAAACTGGCGTTAATTAATAAAAATTAGGAGGTACATTTATGGCAGAATTTTCATTTGAAATCGTTGAATCGTTGGGCGTTATTTCCGAAAACAACAAGGGATGGACAAAGGAGTTAAACCTTGTTAGCTGGAACGGTAGGGAGCCAAAGTATGATCTGCGCGAATGGTCGCCCGAGCACGACAAAATGAACAAGGGCATTACCATAGGCAAAGATGAAATGCAGGAGCTCAAAAAAATCATCGCCGACATAGATTAACAGGAGTTAAACAAGCGGGGCAGATAACGTTGCCTCGTTTGTTTTTTGTTTACAGGTCTCTTTTAAAGCATAGACTAAATAATGCGTCTGTGCTATAATAATTAATTGATTTTAATATTTGTGGTGGGTTTATGAAAAAGAATGTACGCGCACGAAAAATAGCAACTTTTATAATAATGACAATTATGTTTTCGGTTTTTATATTAGATATAATTACCGTTGTGTTGTGCAACAAATATGAGAACCGATACCCTATCACCGCCGAAGTATTTGCCTCTGGCAACGGTGCCGACCGCCTGCATTTTCTGAGCACGGGCAATTCCGATGCTCTTATTATCGAGAGCAACGGACATTTTGCACTCATTGACAGTGGCGAAGGGAGCAACAATCCGAGAGTTTCAGCCCGAATCGATGGCTATGAGGACTTAATTGTTGATTATCTCAAAAAAATTGCCGCCGATGAAAACGGCAAGGTTTACCTTGATTTTGTTCTCGGGACACACTACCACTATGATCACGTCGGTGGATTTGAGGAAATTCTTGAAAACGAGGATATTATAATCGGAACCGCATATTTTAAAGAATTTTACAAGGAATGTGCAAAGCCAAATGAATGCAGTATTTTGGGGTTGGATATTCTTTATGAAACAATCGTGGAATTGCTTGAGAAAAGAGACTTCGAGTGGGTTAGTGACTTGCCCAAAGAACCTTTTTCTTTCGGAGATTTTACAATACAGTTTTTCAACACCGAGCAGGACACTTCTCAAATTAACGTTGGTGAAAACGACAATTCTGTAGGTGTTAAGCTTGTAAAAGACAGTTTTTCTGCATTTTTAGCAGCGGACATAACAAACGTGAAAGGTCTTGAAAAAAAGCTTGCTCCGCAGATAGGGGAGGTTGACCTTTTAAAAATCGGTCATCACGGCTATGCCCTTGCTTCAAGCAGAGGATTTATTAAAACCCTTAACCCTAAGATGGCAATTGTTACTAATGGGCTAGGCAAAATTTACCCGAATGTCAAGTGGAGCCTAACAATGCACACGCATACTTCAACCTATTCAACGGTTAAGGAGAATGGCGTTATCGCCACCATTAGCGACAGCGGCGACATAACCCTTACAAACAACATTCATTAACTTGAAAATTATAATAAAAAGCCTCACAGCTTCGGATATTGTCCGAAAACTGTGAGGCTTTAATTTTGGTTTAGAACTCCATAACTCCAAGCTTTTTCGCTTCATCCATTGAATATGATTTTATACCAAAATGTGAAATAACATAAATATTGTTTTCAATATACGTTCCTCTCAACTGTGTCGTACCATAGCCCCCCCAATAGGAACTGCTTACATCGTAGCTCGAATTGTTTCTTTTTTCTTGTGAAAAAGCAACGCCTTTATATGCGTGGCCAGGGATAATCCTATTGTCTTCAACGCTGAACGTGCGGAAAGTGTTTTGCTCATTGGGGCCACTGGGGTTATAGTGGTCATAAATCGTAACATCTATGCCGAAAAGAGCTTTCTCCTTGTTGACCATAACTGCCTTGTGGTTATACCACGCAGTCGTGTCAATATAATAACTCTGAGAATCAATATCTATAATATACTTGTCAATTTCAGAGGGCTTAGCGGGGTTTGAAACATCAAAAAGAGAAATTTTTATTCCATTCTTTTGCCCTTCTTCGTCACCATCATGCCCTATTCCAATCAGCATGTTTTCACCTACCGGGTGAAGATATTCCGAAAAACCTGTGATTTTAAGTTCACCGAGGAGCTTTGGCTTTTTTTCATCTGATAGATCTATCACAAACAACGGGTCAACCCTCTCAAATGTTACGATATAGCCCGTTTCACCAATAAACCGAACCGCATATATTCTCTCTTTTTCGGCAAGCCCTGTTAGACTCCCGACAATTTTCAGGTCTTTGTCAAGAATGTAAACACCGCTTGACTCCACGCCCTTGTCGTCATAATCAGTCGTTGCGATTCTAAAATGGTTGTTGTATTCATCCATTGAAAACTGATTTTTGATTGTACCCCCAACTTTTCCGTTGCACTTGTATTCTATTCTGCCCTTGTTCAAATCAAAGCGGTAAATCTCCGTATAATAATCATACTGTGCAGGGGAATAAATCTCCGCTTGATAATTCGTAATGTTTCCTATCCTTTTGGTTCTGCCCACTGCGACAAAAAGGCTTTCTGTGTTGCAATATGCCTCGCCACCTGCTCCAAACACAGCCTTTGTGTTTGTCTTTGTCTTTTTACCCGCCGTTTCAATGTTTATTCCGCTCGTGACAAGGTAGCTCGCAATGTCGGGGTTGCCCACAATGTAGATATCATTTGCAGGAACGGTTTGAACATCTTCGGAATAACCTGATGAGGGGACATAGTCCTCCTCCTTGTTCGATTCGACATCAGCCATGTATTGACTTATCAAATACAAATTGTTTTCAATAAGGCGTGAGGAAACATAGGTTCCGTCTTGAAAAAACTCCGTTTTAAGCTTTACATCCGATTTGTCGGATATATCGTAAATATTTACAAAAACATTTGATTGACTATAATAAGGGTAAATCCCAACGTCTTCGTGAGGGAAGTCTGTTAACCACGGATCTTTCTCCAAAACATGCCCGACCACAACAAGCCTGTCGCCTTTGACATAAATCTCGTTTGCATATTTGTTGTCATCGTAAAGATTGATTATGCTCACAACTTTCATGTTATCGGCAGGCAGAAGGCTGACAATATAAATTCCCTGATAAAAGTTTTGGTAAAGGTATTTGCCGTCATTCTTTATTGTATCCGCCTCGTCGACGCCCTCAACCTGCGTGTTTGTTTTGCCGAAACTTGCCGAACCGTTAGAGCCATCTTGAGGTGCACCTTCGTTCAATATTAAATCCATCTCATCAGTGCTTTTTGTAAAACTATAGCCTCTCAATATATCTCTCACGGACTTTTTTTGAGCTCGTTTTAAAGTTTTTATAGCATCATTAATCTCTTCATAACTCTCAATAGTCTTGAATTCACCGGGGAGTTCTGTTCTCGGCGCGTTATTTACCCCGTTGTAAATGAAAGCACTGCTTGCTATGACAGCAATTGCTATTGCCGCCGCAAGTACTTTTCGCGTAACAGGCATTTTGCTTTCAATCTTTTTCTGGGGCATTGTATCGTTGCCCAAAGTTTGTACAACACTCTCTTTAGATAGCCCTTGTGGTAAACTGATAGAAGCGGAGTTGTTATATTTGTTTTTGAATTTTTCTAGAATTTGCTTTTTATTATTTCTCACATTAGACACCTCGATTAAAATTTAATCACAAACTACTGTTATTCAAGTTCATATCGCAATTTTTTCAAAGCTCGAGAAAGCTTTGATCGGACTGTCGAAGCGGAGCAATTAAGATTTTCTGAAATTTCACGGCTTTTGTAGCCGTAAACGCTGCTAAGAATCAAAACCATTCGTTCCTCTGGCTTAAGCTTTTCCATTGCAATGGCCAATTCAATTGAAATTTCAAAATCGAAACGGTCAAAGTCACAAATATACTCATTGTCTTCCAAGTGATACTCTTTTTTTGTTGAAATTATTCTTTTGCAGGTGTTAGACAAAATTTTAAAGAGCCAGCTTTTGAAAGCATCTTCATTTCTAAGCTTTGAAATTTGAGCATAGGCACAACACACCGCTTCCTGCACAGCGTCCTGTGCGAGCTGACTTGACCCGAGTATATAGCAGGCATATTTATAAAGCTCCGTTGAATAAAGGGAATAAAGCTCACCAAAAGCCTGCCTATCTCCTTGTTTTGCAAGTTTTACTAAATCTTTACATGGTTTTTCCAAAAAATCAACTCTTTTCCGCTTCTAATTATAAGTGTAAATTTTTAATCAAAGTGTTGCATTATTTTCAAATTTTTTATCTCTACTTATTATAATGTATCATAACAAAAAAGCCATAATAATAATACAGTCAACTTTAAATCGGAGGTGTGACATGAAATCTATTAAAACTTGTGTATTGGCAATTCTAATTTTGTGTTTTTTAAGTGCTTGTTCACCAAGCAATACAAGCAAATCATTTGTTTCTTCATTGTTTTCTCGTTCTGAATCTTCACAGATAAACGAAAAGGAAAACAAAAAAAGCTTTGTTGACGAAATTACTGGAAATTCGGATAAAATCACAAAATCATCACAAAAACTGACGGCCAAGGATACAAGCGACTCTCAAGCCCCAAACGACGATAGTCCTCCAAGTCAAAATAAAACAACAAAGGGCGAACCCTTTATAAATGCTAAAACCTATACAGGATACAAACCTTTGCCTGAACGGATTTTAAATGTTGAGGACCCGAATAACATTAAACAATTATCAAACACGGAAATAAGGTTTAGCTTCGGCAATGCAAAAAACGGCGAGCCTTCTGAGCAGTCTAAGCAAAACCAGGACTTCTTTGATTTAAAGGGTTATAACGCTATCGTTTATGACAATAAAAGCACCGATAAGGTCTTGTATCTAACCTTTGACTGTGGGTGGGAAAACGGATACACATCAAAGGTGCTCGATGTTTTGAAAGACAAAAAGGTGCCTGCCGCTTTCTTCTGCACCCTTGACCAAATCAAGGGGGAGACGGAGCTTACCGCACGAATGATAAAGGAAGGTCATATCGTTGGCAATCACTCTACAAAACACCCTAACTTTTCACAAATAAGCAGAACTAGAATGGCTGCAGAAATTCAAACCTGCGACAATTACCTGCGGCAAAACTTCGGTTACAGCTCTGCGCTTTTTAGATTCCCTCAAGGTTACTATTCCGAAAACTCTTTAGATTTAGTGGAGTCGGTTGGCTACAAAAGCGTGTTCTGGTCCATAGCGTATGATGACTGGGACGTCAACCTAATTAGAGGGGCACAATATGCCCATGACAAGGTTGTGTCGCGGCTTCACCCCGGTGCAATAATCCTTCTGCATTCGGTTTCACCCGACAACTCTCAAGCACTCGGCGATATTATCGACACCGCAAGAGAGCAAGGCTACGAATTTAAATCTTTAGATGGCTGACAAAAATCCCGACAACCATTACGGTGTCGGGATTAAAATTAATTATTTAAGAATGCGAACCCTCACAACTCCGTCAATTGATTCAAGCTTCGTCTTGCCAACATCGCCCTCAATGTCGGCAACAAGATAACCTTTGCCTTTTCTGGTGGCGCTGATGAAAGAAACGGATTGCCCAACTTCGGCTGCTATTTTCGCTTGAACATCTTTGCCGTCCTTATATATCACGCAAACTCTTGTATCAAATGCACCCGGCAAGTTAACATCGGGGAAATTGACTGAGTTTCTTATAATCCCCTTTTCAAGGTAGTTTGCAAGCTCAATCGCTGCCATTGATGCGCAATTTTCTTCGGATTCCGGAGAAGACGCTCCAAGGTGAGGTATTGCTATAACGCCCTTTACGCCTATGATCTTATCGGTCGGGAAGTCGGTCACATATGCAGCAACTTTTTCGCTTTCGAGTGCGTTTATTATATCGTTTTCGTCAACCAGTCCACCTCTTGCAAAGTTGAGAATACGAACATTGTCCTTCATCTTCCCAATGCTTTCTTTGTTAACAAATCCCTTTGTTGAATCATTGAGAGGAACATGTACTGAAATATAATCGCTGGATTTATATATGTCGTCTATGTCTGCTGTGAGTTTAACCTCAGGGTTAAGACTAAGAGCGCCACTGACAGAAAGATACGGGTCATACCCTATAACATTCATGCCCATTGCGATAGCAGCGTTTGCAACCATGTTTCCAATTGCGCCAAGACCTATAACGCCAAGAGTTTTGCCCAAAATTTCGGGGCCGGCAAAGTTTGACTTTCCTTTTTCGACAAGCTTTGCAACTGCGTCGCCCTCGCCTTTGAGAGTTTTGCACCATTCAATGGCGTCAATAACTTTTCTTGATGAAATTAAAAGGCCACAAATTACAAGCTCTTTAACCGCATTTGCGTTTGCACCGGGTGTGTTAAAAACCACAATGCCCTTATCGGCACAATCATCAACAGGAATGTTGTTAACACCCGCACCAGCTCTTGCAACCGCAACCGTGTTTTCATCAAAGTTAAATTCATGCAAAGAGGCCGAACGAACCATTATCGCATCGGGTTTTTCCGAATTGTCAGAACATTTATAATTTTTTTCGTTAAGATTATCAAGGCCGCACTTTGAAATTTTATTAAGTGTCAATATGTTGAACATTGTATCAAACCTTTCATTATTGGTTTAGTGATTCTTTTCAAATTCTTTCATGAATTCAACCAATTTTTCCACACCCTCAACAGGCATTGCGTTGTAGATCGATGCTCTCATTCCACCGACCGAACGGTGACCCTTTATGTTTACAAGGCCTTCCTTTGTGGCTTCTTCAACGAATTTTACATTGAGCTCATCACTTTTAGCAACAAAGGTTACGTTCATCATTGAACGATCCTCAGGGTTTGCAGGGTTTGAGAACATTTTGCTTTCATCGAGATAATCATAAAGAATTTTTGCCTTTTGGGTGTTACGCTCTTTCATTACTTCAAGACCGCCTAAACCCTTTATCCACTCAAGAACAAGCTTGCACACATAGATGGAATAACACGGCGGAGTGTTGTACATTGAATTATTATCCGCCATTATTTTATAATCAAGCATTGAAGGTGTCATTTCTCTTGCGTTGCCGAGCAAATCCTCACGCACAATGACGATTGTTAGGCCTGCCGGGGCAATATTCTTTTGCGCACCGCCGTAAACAAGGCCAAATTTTGTAACATCCATAGGCTCCGAAAGAAAACAGGAGGAAATGTCCGCAACAAGAGGCACATTGCCCGTTTCAGGCAAGTCTGTGAAGCGTGTACCATAAATTGTATTGTTTAAACAAATATAAAAATAGTCGGCATTGGGTGTAAAATCAGCTTTGTTGAGCTTGGGGATACAAGAGAATTTTTGTTCCTTTGACGAGGCAACAACTTTAATATCTCCGTATTTTTGGGCTTCTTTGTAAGCCTTTGTGGAAAACTGGCCAGAGAGCACAAAATCAGCCTTGCCCGAACCGTTAAGAAGATTCAGAGGGATTGCCGAAAACTGTGTTGACGCGCCACCCTGAAGAAAAAGGATTTTGTAGTTATCGGGAATGTCCATGATTTCACGAAAAAGCTCTTGCGCTTCATTGAAAATACCCGCATAGACCTTTGAGCGATGGGACATCTCCATGACCGACTGACCGCTGCCCTTATAGTCTAACATTTCGGCTGCAGCTCTGTTAAGAACAGACTCAGGCAGCATTGAGGGGCCTGCGGAAAAATTGATTACTCTTGACATAGTCTTTCCTCCCAAATTTAAATAAAAATACTTGTTATCATTATAATACTGCAAAAATTTCAAGTCAAGCAGATATTAAGCCCCAATCTTAACAATAATATGTGCAATTTGTTGTATTTTTTTTAATTTTGGCAAAGATATAGCAATGATATAGCTATTGCAAATTTTTACATCATGGGATAAAATGTTATATGTTGATTTTAATTGATTATAATGCACAAGTCAGAAAGGATGACAAAATGAATACGTTAAACAAAAAAACCGTCGAGGACATCAATGTTTCGGGCAAACGAGTTCTTGTTCGTTGCGATTTCAATGTTCCGATTAAAGATGGTAAAATTACAAGCGACAAAAGAATTGTCGCTTCATTGCCTACAATTCAATATTTAGTCGACAACGGAGCAAAGGTTATTCTCTCCTCACATTTGGGCAGACCTAAGGGTGAATTTAAGGATGAGTTCTCTTTAGCTCTCGTTGCTGTTCGTCTTTCAGAGCTTATGGGTAAAGAAGTTAAGATGGCAAAGGACGTTATCGGCGAGAGTGCAAAGTCACTTTCACAAGGTCTTAAAGACGGCGAAATTATGCTTCTGGAAAATGTTCGCTTCCATAAGGAAGAAACGGACAACGACCCTGAGTTTTCAAAACAGCTTGCAGATTTAGCTGAAGTTTATGTCAATGACGCTTTTGGAACGGCTCACAGGGCACACAGCTCTACAACAGGCGTTGCCGACTACCTTCCGGCGGTTTGCGGTTATCTCATTCAAAAAGAAATTGAGTTCATCGGTGGAGCTCTTGAAAACCCTAAGCGTCCCCTTGTTGCAATACTTGGCGGTGCAAAGGTTTCTGACAAAATCGGTGTTATAGACAACCTCCTTGATAAGGTTGACACGCTTATTGTCGGCGGCGGAATGTCCTATACATTCTGTGCCGCAACAGGCAAGAGCATAGGCGATTCCCTATGCGAAGAGGACAAGTTCGAGCTTGCCTTGCAGATGATTGAAAAAGCTAAACAAAAGGGTGTGACCTTCCTTCTCCCTCTCGACACAAAGGTCGGCAAGGAGTTTGATGAAAACACAGAGTCAAAAATAGTTGAAGCCGGCACAATCTCTGATGGTTGGATGGGGCTTGACATAGGGCCAAAAACACAAGAACTTTTTGCTAATGCAATCAAAGGCAGTGGCACAGTTATTTGGAACGGTCCTATGGGCGTTTCAGAGTGGGAAAACTTTGCGTCAGGTACAGTAGCTGTTGCAACTGCACTTGCAAACTCGGGTGCTGTTTCGATAATCGGTGGCGGCGATTCGGCTGCGGCGGTAACAAAACTCGGTTTTTCAGAAAAAATGTCTCACGTTTCAACAGGCGGTGGCGCTTCCCTTGAGTTTCTCGAAGGTAAGGTCTTGCCCGGAATTGCAGCACTCAACGAGAAATAAAATATTATATGCTTAATTTGCAGGGGGAAGGTTTAATTGCCTCCCCCTGCAATAAATAGAAAGGACGGTTTACATGAACAAACAACTTAGACGCGCCGTTATAGCCGGCAACTGGAAAATGAATAAAACACCCGAGCAAACAAAACAACTTATTGGGGAAATTAAACCTCTTGTAAAGAATGCGGATTGCGATGTTATTGTGTGCGTACCTTATATTGATTTATTTGCTGCTCTTGAAGCAACAAAAGGCTCAAACATCAAGGTCGGTGCAGAAAACTGCCATTGGGCAGAAAGCGGTGCTTTTACAGGCGAGATTTCAGCTCAGATGCTCAAAGACTGCGGTGTACCTTATGTTATTATCGGCCACAGTGAGCGCAGAACATACTTTGGTGAAACAGACGAAACTGTCTGCAACAGAACACGTGCAGCCCTTAGCGCAGGCCTTAAAGTTATATTGTGTGTCGGCGAATATCTTGAGCAAAGGCAAAACAACGTCACAATGGAAGTTGTTCGCAGCCAGACAAAGGTCGCACTCAAAGGAGTCAGTGAGGCAGAGCTTGAAAATATTATTATAGCTTATGAGCCTGTATGGGCAATTGGCACAGGTTTAACTGCAACCGCACAGCAGGCAAACGAGGTTAGCAAGGAAATTAGAGACCTTGTATGCGAGCTTTACAGTAAAAGCGCAGCGGATAAAATCGTTATTCAGTACGGTGGCTCAATGAATGCAAAGAACGCTCAAGAGCTTCTTTCCCAACCTGATGTTGACGGCGGACTCATTGGCGGTGCATCGCTTAACGCTCCCGACTTTGCTGCAATCGTTGAAGCGGCATCTAAATAATCAAACTTTATGAAGAGGTGCAAATAATGAGTTCAAAACAACCTTTATTGCTTTGCATTATGGACGGTTACGGAAAAAATGAAAAAAAACATGGCAACGCAATTGCTGACGCAAAAACACCAAATTTAGATAAAATATTTTCCGAAAACCCTTTGACATATATCGCTGCTTCAGGCATGGATGTCGGCCTGCCCGACGGGCAGATGGGCAACAGTGAAGTGGGGCACACAAACATAGGCGCAGGCCGTGTTGTTTATCAAGAGCTTACAAGAATAACAAAATCCGTTAAGGACGGAGATTTTTTTGAAAACGAGGCTCTTATCGGAGCTGTTGATAATGCGATTAAAAACAACTCGGCTCTTCACCTCATCGGCCTTATGTCAGACGGCGGAGTTCACAGCCACAACACCCATCTTTGGGCACTTTTGGAGCTTGTAAAGAAAAAGGGATTAAAAAAAATTTTTGTTCACTGCCTGCTCGACGGCAGAGACGTTCCGCCTAAGTCGGGTGCAGACTTTGTTGCCGAATGTGAGCAGAAGCTCAAAGAAATCGGCGTTGGAAAAATTGCAACCGTTATAGGCAGATACTATGCAATGGACAGGGACAATCGCTGGGAAAGAGTTGAAAAAGCCTACAACGCAATGGTTATGGGCGAAGGGGTGTTAAATTCAAACCCTGTTCAAGCAATCAAGCAATCCTATCTTGACATAGATGAAGAAGGCAAAAACATAACCGATGAGTTTGTGTTGCCGACTGTTTGCGAAAGCAATGCACAAATCAAATCAAACGACAGTATTGTGTTTTTCAATTTCAGACCAGATAGGGCAAGGGAAATTACACGCACATTTGTTGACGAGAGCTTTGACGGCTTTGAGCGCAAAAAAGGCTTTTTTCCTCTCCATTATGTGTGCATGACGCAATATGATGCGACAATGCCAAATGTAAAAGTTGCTTTTAAGCCACAATCACTTCAAAACACTTTTGGCGAATACATTTCAAAGCAGGGCAAAACTCAACTTCGAATTGCTGAAACTGAAAAATATGCGCATGTAACATTTTTCTTCAACGGCGGTGTTGAAAAAACTTTTGAAGGTGAAGACAGGGTGCTCATTCCCTCCCCAAAAGTCGCAACATATGACCTAAAACCCGAAATGAGTGCTTACGAGGTAACTGATGCTGCAATCGAAAGAATAAGAAGTGACAACTATGATGTTATCATTCTGAACTTTGCCAATTGCGACATGGTCGGCCATACAGGTATTCTCGACGCCGCAATAAAAGCCGTTGAAGCTGTTGATTTGTGTGTCGGTAGGGTTTGCGATGAGGTTTTGAAGGCAAACGGCTCAATGATTATCACCGCTGACCACGGAAATGCAGACAAAATGCTTGAGGATGACGGCTCGCCGTTCACGGCACATACAACAAATTTGGTTCCGTTTGCGGTTGTCGGTTATGATTGCTCCCTGCGTGAGGGAGGAAAGCTGTGCGACATAGCTCCGACAATGCTTAAAATTATAGGTCTTTCTCAGCCTGAGGAAATGACAGGTATTAGCATAATAGAATAATCTATATAAGATCCAAATAAGATCCGAAGCTTTAGTTAACGCCTAAGTTTCGGATCTTTTCATAAATTACTCTTTAAAAATTAAAAAGTTTAATGTATTTTGCTCTAATATGTTGACATCTTTTAGCTGTTGTTATATGCTAATCTTGATAACAAATCGTAAAGGAGAATACTATGAACAAGCTTATTACTCGCATAATAGCAATTTCTATGGCATTTTCGCTTATGTTAACATTTGCCGCTTGCTCTGATAAAAATAATGATACAACAACAGATGATGAAACAACGCAAGCAAAGCAAGTTGATGTGACCGTAGACGAAACAACACAGGACGAGCCCACGACCTTAGGTGAAGAAGAACCAACCGAAGAAATTATAACCGGAAAAGAACAAGCAACAGAAAAAGTAGACGCCAAGGGGATTAACGCTCCCGTCAACGGCTCAAAAGCTGACATTGTTAAGTTCTACAACACTTATGCAAACGCAACAAAGGCATATAGCGGCACTGTCAAAATACACCGTGAACAACAGAAAAAAGCTGATTTGGCAAAGTTTGAAGTTAAGTTTTTAAGAGGCCTTGCAAATGGCATGCTATCCAAAGCAATGGGCGAAAGGGATATAAAAGATAAAACCTTCACAAAAGGCAAAAGCAGCGACGGAACTACTCTTGTCAAGTTCCTCCCCCCTGGAGATAAGGCTAAAATGAGCACCCTTACAGCCAGTCAAGTCAAAAGCGCAACCTGCACAGCAACAGACGGCGGTTGGAAAGTTAAATTGACTCTCGTTGAGGAAAAAGTTGGCTACAACGGCAACCCTAAAGCACACCAAGCTTCAATGGATATTTTAGCTGTTACTGATAAGGACGTTGACCCGTTTGAAATTGTAAAAGATACCTGTGAATTTAAGTATTCAGGTGCTACAATTGAAGCAGTTGTAAATGAAGACGGTCTTCTTGATTCATTAAAGATTTTTGAGCCTGTTTACATAACTGCAACACTTAAAAAGGGTGTGTCTATTGACGCCGAGGTTAACGGCAGTTGGGAGCAAGACATAACCTTTAAATATTAAAACCTTATAGAATTAGAAAAGCCTGTCCGACAAAATGTCGGGCAGGCTTTTTGTTGTTTTTGCTTTTACGCTTTTTTGCTTGTATGTCTTCTCTGGAACACTTTAACAATTTCAACAATCGGTATAACTGAAACCGCAAGTGCCATCGAAATGAAGTATTCCGTTGCGCTGATTGATGTGAAGTCAAATGCGTTTTTGAGGAACGGAACATATATAACCGCAGTGGTCATAACAAGAGAGGCAATCATCGCTAAGTAAAGATACTTGTTATGGCTGCCCTTTATGCCCATTGAAATTACTGAACTCCTTTGTGAACGCATATTGAAGGAGTGGAAAATCTCACACATAGACATTGTTAAGAAAGCCATTGTCATTCCGTCGTCGCTGTTTACAATGCTCCATGCGCCATTTTCAATAAACTCGCCAATAAAATATGCAATGAGTGTTAGAATTGCAACAAGCGTGCCCTGATAGAAAATATCTACACCGACACCGCCTGAGAAAATACCTGATTTCGGACTTCGAGGTTTTCGCTCCATCAAGTTTGCCTCTGCTTTTTCCATGCCGAGTGCAAGCGCAGGGAAGCTGTCTGTCACAAGATTTATCCAAAGCAAGTGAACTGGTCTTAATATTGTGAAACTCATAATGCTCGCAACAAATATTGTTACAACCTCACTGAGGTTTGAGCTGAGTAAAAATTGAATCGCCTTACGAATGTTATCATATACCCGCCTGCCCTCCGAAACGGCAGAAACAATAGTTGCAAAGTTGTCGTCCGCAAGCACCATGTCCGCAACGTTCTTTGTAACATCAGTGCCTGTGATACCCATGCCGATGCCGATATCCGCACTTTTGATTGACGGTGCGTCGTTTACTCCGTCACCCGTCATGGCGGTAACCATGCCTCTTTCTCGCCATGCGTTTACTATTCTTACCTTATGCTCGGGCTGAACTCTTGCATAGACAGAATAGTTGCCGACAGTTTCCTTAAACTCTTCGTCACTGATTTCATTGAGCTGTGCGCCTGTGATTGCGTGGGACGGGTCGTCAATAATGCCCAACTCCATAGCTATTGCAACGGCAGTGTCTTTGTGGTCGCCCGTTATCATAATTGGGCGTATTCCGGCACTGCGGCACTCCTCGATTGCATCCTTAACCTCAGGTCTTACAGGGTCTATCATGCCTGTTAGGCCGAGGAACACAAGTTCATTTTCAAGGTGTTCGGGGTCAAAGACTTCGGGCTTGCTATCATATTTTTTATATGCTACGGATAGCACACGAAGCGCCTTGCCTGCCATTCGTTTATTGTCGGCAACAATCTTCTCTTTAATCTCGTCTGTAAGAGGAACAACTTTGCCGTCTATTTCAGCATGGGAGCATTTTTTTAGCAATTCATCCGGTGCGCCTTTTGTGTATTGAATAAATGAATCTCCGCATTTGTGAACGGTAGACATCATTTTTCTCACCGAGTCAAACGGCGCCTCGCCAACTCTTGGAAAATCATTTTTCAAATCGTTTTTGTTTAGAGAGTGCGAAAGAGCGTAATTGACAAGCGCACATTCCGTAGGCTCACCCACAACATTTGAGGTTTCATCTATTTCTGCGTCTGTGCAAAGCGACATAGCAGTTGCGAGTTTTTCTTCATCGCTACCGTAATAGTCAATAACGGTCATCTTGTTTTGAGTGAGGGTGCCCGTTTTGTCCGAACAAATAATCTCCGCACAACCGAGCGTTTCAACAGCAGTGAGCTTTCTTATAATTGCTTTCTTTCTCGACATGTTCGTAACGCCGATTGAAAGCACAATTGTAACAACCGCTACAAGGCCCTCAGGTATCGCCGCCACTGCAAGACTGACAGCTATCATAAATATTTCTAAAACTGTTTCAAGGTCGTTTGGAATGCCCTTTAGCATATTACCTAAAACTGTAAACCCAAAAATGAAAATGCTAATTCCAACAACAATAACCGTCAAAACTTTGCTTAACTGTGTCAGTTTAATTTGAAGTGGCGTCTGGCCTTCTTCTGCCTTTGAAATCGCATCAGCTATCTTACCCATTTCGGTCTGCATCCCTGTTTCGACAACAACGGCCTTGCCTCTACCGTAAACTATGACACTGCCCATGTAGACCATGTTTTTGCGGTCACCTAAAGAGACATCGCCCTTTTCAGTGCCAACGAGCTTGTCTATCATTTTGTTTATGGGCACAGACTCGCCGGTCAACGCCGCCTCCTCAACCTTCATGCTTGCACATTCAAACACTCTTGCGTCTGCCGGAACAGCATCGCCCGCCTCAAGCATTATAACATCGCCTGCAACAAGGTCTTCACTTTTTACGACTTCAATTTTGCCGTCACGAATAACCTTTGAGGTTGACGCAGACATCTCTTGGAGTGCCTCAATCGCCGCCTCTGCCTTGCTCTCCTGATAAACACCGAGAACAGAGTTAATTATGACAACTATCATAATTATAATTACATCGGACGGGAAATTGCCCTCAATCGCCGCAAGAACTCCCGAAATTGTAGCCGCCACTATGAGAATGATAATCATAGGGTCTAAAAGCTGCGAGAAAAAGCGTTTTGCCAAAGACTCTTTTTTAGCTTCTGTAAGCTTGTTTTTGCCATTTTTTTCAAGCCTTTGCGTTGCTTGCTCTTGAGTTAATCCGTTGGGCGTGCTATTAACACTTGCAAAGACATCACTTATGTTTTCGAGGTAAAATCTCATTCCAATTCACCACTCCTTTTATAGTTTATTTCAAATATATTCATCAAAAAAGACCT
This sequence comes from Clostridia bacterium, assembly GCA_035647435.1. GTDB lineage: Bacteria > Bacillota > Clostridia > Oscillospirales > Acutalibacteraceae > JAAZFZ01. Next base: position 16,051 of record DASRNM010000073.1, on the reverse strand, counting down.
ATGACAGAATGAAACTGTCAAAGGTCTTGCTTCCCATTGGGTCCGCTGCCAGCCCTAAGGCGTGTGTTGACATGCGAAAGATAAGCTACTCCCCTTTATTTAAGAAACATACTATATAATAATACCATATTTTCGTTCTATGTCAATATATTTTTAACCATTTTTATGCAAATTAATTTAAATTTAAATAAATTATTGTCACTTAATAGGAACAAGAATCAAGCCACACCTATTTTGTAACATTATATCCATTGTTTTTTTATTAAACATTCCTTGTTTTTGTTAAATCAATCATTTCTTTTATACCATCTTCAAAGGATATTTCTTGCTCCCAACCCGTGAGTCTTTTAAGCTTTGATATGTCGGGGTTAAGCCATGCTGTCCCCTCAGGATTGTCATGCCTTGCACCTATCAAAAAAAAGCCCTTTTTTGACGATAAATCATATGTGCTCTGAACAAAGTCTAAAAGCTTTCTTGTGTCATTGCTTGCAAGATTTACAACACTGTATGTTGATATTGCTTTATTTTCAAGCTCTGACAGTCTCATTATCTGTTCAACCAAGTCCTTAATGTGAACATAGTTCCAAATCTGTTTGAGTGATGCTGTTTTAAGGACTCCGCCGTTTTCAAAAACATCAACGCATGAGTTTATAAGTGATTTGTGGTGGTCGCCCGCTCCGTAAGCGCTAAAAATCCTTAAATGTATAAAACTTATTTTTTTGCCACTGCACAATTTTTCAGCCCTTTGACCAAAGGCAAGTTTTGCTTTTCCATATTCAGAAATGGGGCAACAAGTGGTTTTTTCGTTAATGGGTTCTTTATGGATGCCGTATTCCGCTTGAGAGCCTGCAAAAAGAAACTTCTCGCACCCCAAATCTATGGCGGTTTTCAAAGCCGAAACAGAAGCTTTAACATTTGCTTTTTGTGTTTCAGGGTTGTTTCTGCTTGTGGGATCGGTACCGCCCCAAGCTAAATGAACGAACACATCGCTTTTCTGGACAAGGTCGCTCAACCTGCTAATCTCAGCAATATCAAGCTCAATAATTTTTAAGTTTTTTGATTGAGTCAAGCCTTTTCTGTTTTTTGAATTAGGTCTAACAACGGCGTTGACTGTGTCGCCGTTTTTCAAAGCTTTTTCTATAAAGTTTTTGCCGATGAAGCTCGTAGCTCCCGTGACAACAAAATTTTTCATTTACTACCTCTCATCAATGAGTGGGATATGCATATTCTTTTCAAGCTCCTCTTTGCATAAAAACGGGCTCATGTCTTCAAGGGGAGGCGAAACTAAAGTTCCGTCATCGAGCCTTTTTGCCGACGCTTTAGGCTCAAAGCTTTGCTCAACCGAAACGAAAACTTCACAGAACACTGGGCCTTTCTCTGCCAAAACTTCGTCTATAACATTCATCTGCCTGTTGTTTTCTATGGCGTAGTATTTATATCCATATGCTTTAGCGATTTTTGACATATCGGGGAAACTCAAATCTCCACTTTGTGGCCCTATGCCAACAAGTGGGTCGCCAAAAAACTTTTGTTGAGTCTGCCTGATTGAATGATAGCCTTCATTGTTTATCATAAATATCTTTATAGGCATGCGGTTGTGAATAATTGTTTGCAACTCCTGCAAATTCATTTGTATGCTACCGTCACCCGTTACAAGAATTATATCCTGCGACGAATCGGCACAGTAAGCACCGATAGCTGCGGGCAAATCATACCCCATTGCCGCTATTGCGGAGTTGATAATAAACCGCTGCCCCTTTTTGATTTTGTACGCATGACTGCCGACAACACAAGCAGAACCGTTGCCGACAACTGTTATCTGGTTTTCATTGAGTCTGTCGCTCAGCTCTTTAACAAAACAATAAACATTCGCCCTGTCTTTCTCTTCATAATGCTCACAAGTTACAACAGGGTAACTCTTTTTCCATTTTTGACAACACTCAAGCCATTCTTCACCGTTGAACAGTTTTGTTTCATTAATTTTATTCTCCAGCTTTTCAAGAAAATCCTTTGCGTCTGCCCAGACTTTTATGTCTGCGTTTATTGTATGCTTTTCAAGCTCATTTTTATCAATATCAACAACAATCTTCTTTGCCGCTCTCGCCCATGTTTGATAGTTGTAGCCTACCTGTCTGATGCTTAGTCTGCTACCGACAGAAATCAACAAGTCACTGTTTTGAACTGCAAAGTTGCCTGCTCTGTCGCCCATGATTCCCGCTCTACCCGTATAAAGTGGGTGCTCGTCGTGAATGCAATCAATGCTATTCCAACCTGTTACAACGGGAATGTTTAGCTTTTCAACAACTCTTTTGAATGCTTCAAATCCGCCCGATATTCTTATCCCATTGCCTGCGTTTAAAACAGGCCTTTTTGCCGTTTTTATATCTCTAATAATCTCATCGATTATACTGTCATCAACACTATCAGGCAATTCTTCAAAATTATCCTCGTCATAGCCGTACAAATCATTCGTGTCCACGAAAGCCCCCTGTATGTCAAGGGGTATGTCAAGCCAGCACGGGCCTGGTCTGCCCTGCTGTGCAACCTTCAGCGCCTTTTCAAGGCAATATCTTATTTTGTTTTTATCGGTGACCATTTCACTGTATTTCGTCATGCATTCGATGGATTTCACAATATCAAACTCCTGGTCGCCCAATGCTCTTAAATTAAGACCCGAGCCCCTTGCGGTTGTGTCATACCTCACCTGTCCCGAAATAATGAGCATCGGGATTGAGTCGAGATAGCCTCCGACGACTCCTGTTATAGCATTTGTGCCTCCAGGCCCTGTTGTAACACAAACTGCTGCAATTTTGTTGTGTATTCTTGCATAGCTCTCTGCGGCAATGGCGCACGCTTGCTCGTGGTGATTATATGTGCAACGCAGACCCTCTTGGTGTCCAAAAGAATCATTGAGGTGCATTGCTCCTCCACCCGTCAATGTGAAAATGTCCATTATGCCGTTTTTGACGAGAAATTCAGAAATGTATTTTGAAACCTTAATTTTCATTTATTCTATCTTCCTTTTTCGGTTATTTTATGCTAAACCGACTTAATCCTTTAAAGTTATAATAAAACATCTTTGTCTTTTAGTCAATGACACTACCTTTTAAAAGTATAAATCGAAACCAATTTTTAAATTTTTAGCATAATATTCATCATAATACTTGATACCTTAAGGCATTTCTGCGATAATAAAGAGTGATAATTTAATCTGTAGAGGTGTTTTAATGAACGACAACGAAATGCTTGCCGAATTGCTTTATGGGGATATTTCTAAAACCCCAGAGGAATATGAAACAATTTATCCTCCACGCAAGCTCAAGGAGGGCGCAAGGGTAACAAGATTTGCCCCTAGCCCGACTGGTTTTTTGCACATCGGCGGTCTGTTTACTGCCTTTGTAAACAAGCTGACCTCCCTCAACTCGGGTGGACTGTTTGTTTTGCGAATTGAAGATACTGACAAAAAGCGTGAGGTAAGCGACGGCGTTTCACAGCTTATAGATGGGCTTAATGCCTTTGAAATTGAATCTGACGAGGGAGTTGTCGGTTTTGAAAAAGAAACGGGCGATTACGGACCTTATCATCAAAGCAAAAGAAAACTGATTTATCAGTGCATTGCAAAAAACCTTGTCCAAAAAGGGCTTGCATATCCATGTTTTTGCAGCGCTGAGGGTTTAGACTCACTTCGTGCCACTCAAGAGAGTGAAAATGTCAACAAGGGCTACTACGGGAAATGGGCAAAATGTCGAAACCTTAGCTTTGATGAACAAAAAAAGCTGATAAGCTCCGGAAAAGCTTTTGTTCTCCGCTTGCGTGCGGACACGGACGAGAGCAAAAGAATTGTATTTGACGACATGATTAAGGGCAAAATAGAAATGCCACAAAACACGATGGATCTTGTTTTGCTCAAAAGCGACGGTATCCCTACGTATCACTTCGCTCATGCTGTTGACGACCATTACATGAGGACAACTCACGTTATTCGCTCTGATGAATGGATAGCCTCTGTGCCACTGCACATTGCCCTTTTTAAGGCGTGCGACTTTAAGGCCCCTAAATACGCACACGTGTCCCCAATAATGAAAGATGACGAGGGTGGCAAAAGAAAGCTTTCAAAAAGAAAAGACCCTGAGGCAGCCGTCAGTTATTTTGTTGAGAACGGCTACCCGAAAGAAAGCGTTATGGAATATCTTTTAACCCTAATTAATTCAAATTTTGAGGATTGGCGAAGGGCAAACCAGGCAGCAAAGCAAACAGACTTCCCCTTTAATCTCAAAAAGATGAGTGCGAGCGGAGCTTTGTTTGATTTAGTAAAGCTCAACGATGTGAGTAAAAATGTGATTTCAGTAATGACTGCTGACGAGGTGTATCAAAAAACACTCAAATGGGCAGAAACTTATGACAGAGAGCTGTTTGATATTTTTTCTCACAATGCAGAATATGCAACAAATATTTTCTCAATTGATAGGGGTACAAAAAAGCCGAGAAAAGACATTGCAAAATGGTCCGACATAAAAGACTATGTGAGTTATTTTTATGATGCTCTTAATAAAAGCGATTACACTCTGCCTGAAAATATTTCAAACGAAGATGCGGCTCAAATTCTTGAGGAATACCTAAAGGTATTTAATATTAATGACGAAAAAGACGAATGGTTCCAAAGAATAAAAGACATCTGCCCAACTTTAGGATATACTCCAAATGTTAAGGAGTTCAAGAAAACACCCGAGCTTTTCAAGGGCCATGTCGGCGATGTTTCAACGGTTATCAGAATTGCAATCACTTCACGGCGCAACACTCCAGACCTATATTCTATTATTCGCTTGATGGGCGAGGAAAAAACAAAACAAAGGATTAATGATGCTTTGAGCTTTTTCAAGGCATAATCGGAGGATAAAATGGAAGATTTAAACAACAGTTCAAACTTTATTTACAGCATAATCGATGATGATTTAAAAAACGGCGTAAACACAAGGGTTCAAACCCGTTTCCCCCCTGAGCCTAACGGATATTTGCATATAGGTCATGCAAAAGCGATATGCATTGACTTTTTAACTGCGAAAAAGTACAACGGCTTTTGCAATTTGCGTTTCGACGACACAAACCCCACAAAGGAAGATGTCGAATATGTGGACGCAATCAAAGATGACATAAAGTGGCTGGGCTTTGAATGGAAAGACTGCCTTTATGCATCTGACTATTTTGATTTCATATACGAATGTGCCATAAAGCTAATTAAAAAAGGCAAGGCATATGTTTGCGACCTTTCGGCAGATGAAATCAGAGAACACAGAGGGACTTTGACCGAGCCGGGTAAAAACAGCCCGTACCGTGAACGCCCGATTGAAGAAAGTCTTGACTTGTTTGAAAAAATGACAAACGGTGAATTCAAAAACGGCGAAAAGGTTTTAAGGGCAAAAATTGATATGTCCGCACCTAACCTCAACATGAGAGACCCTGTTATATATCGAATCAGCCATGTTTCCCACCACCAAACGGGCGACAAATGGTGCATCTACCCGATGTATGACTTTGCACACCCTTTATCGGACGCAAGGGAGGGTGTTACCTATTCTTTGTGCTCTCTCGAATTTGAAAATCACAGACCTCTATATAATTGGTTTCTCGAACAAATCGGTTTTGACGAACCTCCAAGGCAAATTGAGTTCGCAAGGCTCAATTTGAACTACTGCGTAACAAGCAAAAGAAAATGCCTTGAAATGGTTCAAAAAGACATTGTAGACGGTTGGGACGACCCTCGAATGGTTACCCTTTGCGGTCTGCGCAGGCGTGGATATCCTGCACCTGCAATTCGTGATTTTATTGACAAAATCGGAGTTTCAAAAGCATACAGCGTTGTTGACTACGGCTTGCTCGAGTCATGCGTAAGAGATAACCTAAACCAACACGCTCCCCGCGCAATGGCTGTGCTTGACCCTCTCAAGGTGATTATTGACAATTACCCAGAGGGTAAAAGCGAGGAAATCGAGGTTGAGTTAAACCCCAACAATCCAGAGGCCGGAACAAGAACAGTCACTTTTTCTAAAGAAATCTATGTCGAAAGAGATGACTTTATGATTGAGCCTGTAAGGAAATATTTTAGATTATATCCCGGCAACGAGGTTCGCTTAAAAAGTGCATATTTTGTAACCTGCACACATTATGATACAGACGAAAACGGGAATGTAACCTGTCTGCACTGCACATATGACCCGGAAAGCAAGGGTGGAACTTCACCCGACGGGCGCAAGGTCAGGGGCACACTTCATTGGGTAAGCGCCACGGACAACATAAAAGCAGAAGTCCGTCTCTATGACAGGCTGTTTAACGTTGAGGACCCTGAGGGCGATTATGAAAAACATTTTAACCCCAAGTCGCTTATAGTCTTGAAGGATTGCCTAATTGAGGGTGGCCTTCGCGACTCAAAGCCAGGCGACACATTCCAATTTATGCGCAAAGGGTATTTTTGCGTTGATACAACAAGCACGGAAGACAATCTTGTTTTCAACAGAACCGTTGAGCTCAATTCATCATGGAAATAATAATTTGTGAGGCGATATTGGTATGAAAGCTGTTTACAGAATTGTTTGCGCTGCACTTGCAATCGCTGCTCTACCTATAATGTATTTTCAGCCGTTATTAAGATTAATTTTTTCTCCTAACCAGATTCTTATTGAGGAAAAAATCAGTATAAAAAGGGCTGTGGATCTTTTTACAGGTGACGGCATTTTCTCAAATTTAACAGGCGGTAAAGGTTTGACAATGACGCCTGCTCTCAAGGAGTTGTTGACTCCTGTAATAGCAACCGGAGTTTTGCTTGCAATAGCGGTGATTATTATGATTATCATATTTTTCTTTGCCGTTTTCAGCAATAAACAGTTGTTGATTACCATACTAAGTGCCGTAGGTTTGATTTTAGTTGCAGTTTCGTTTATAACCTTTAAATCTGCAACAAACCCTATCATCAACGGCGAAGTGCCTCTTTCGTCCCTTATTGAAATGGGCTTTTTGGGTTCAATGATAAGCTCGTTAATAAGTATTAAGGTGTTGCAGTTAAGCTCTGCACCCACGCTTCTGCTTTTCCTTTTTATCTTTATACTTGCTTGGAGTTTAAGCTTTGTTATTACTGATATCGGTGAAGAAGCTCCGCAAAAAAGTAATACAAAAAAACTTAAAATATAGAACTTTCCCCGAACGGGGTTAAAAGCCCCGTTCGGCAGACTTTGATTAATTAGCAGGCAAATTGCTTGACAACCGCTTTGCCTGTTTGCTATAATTCTAGTGCAAATGCGGATGTAGCTCATCTGGTAGAGCGCCACCTTGCCAAGGTGGAGGTAGCGAGTTCGAGCCTCGTCATCCGCTCCATTTGTTCTAAAAGGACGGTTGTTTTACCGTTCTTTTTTCGTTTAAAATCATTCCTAAATTAACACGTAAATACAATACAAAAGGGAGACAAATAATTATGAAATACCAGCGCCGCATTGTTTTAGAAAATATTATAAACTGTCGCGACCTTGGAGGGCATCCATGCTCTGACGGGGGCACAACGAAGTTTGGCAGAGTGCTTCGGGCCGGCATACCCAAACCTCCGACGCAAAATGATATCAAACTAATCAAAGATTATGGGATAAGCACTATTATTGATTTAAGAGGCGACAACGAATCACAAAGAATGCCCTCCCCATTCAAAGGACTTGACGGTTGCAACTATCATCATGCATCGTTGCTTGAAATTAGCCCTGCCAAAACTGCTGATGAAACTAAGCTAATAGATTTTTACAAGCGTTCGATTGATAAACACAAAGAGAATTTTGCAAAGATTTTTTCTATCTTTTCAGAAACACAGGACAATTTAATGTTCCACTGCTTTTTTGGTAAAGATAGAACCGGCATTCTTGCCGCATTCCTTTTAAGGCTTGCAGGCGTTGCTATTGAGGACATTGTTGCGGACTATCAAATAACCTTCGCCTACCTTAAACCGTTTTACGACAAGGAAATTGAGTCCAACAGCGGTCTTATATGGGAAACAAACATGGAGCATCTCCAATCCGATGCCCAAACCATTCTGGGTTTGCTAAAATACGTCGACTCCAAATATGGCGGAATCAAAAGCTATTTGCGCGAATGTGGTGTTTCGGAGCAAGAGCTGGTGAATGCAGCAAATCTACTCAAATAGGTTGTTTATCTTTTGAATAAATTTTGTCCTTGACAATGACACGGGTTTTGTTGTAAAATAATCACCGTGCTCACAAATGGGCACGGCGATTATTTAATCTAGTGATATTCAAAATATTTTTCACTTATCGTCAAAAATAATATCCATCGGGGCGTAGCTCAGTTTGGTAGAGTGCTTGGTTTGGGACCAAGATGCCGCAGGTTCAAGTCCTGTCGCCCCGACCATATCGAGTGTTCATAACGGATTTAAGTATTCCGTGTGGGCACTCGATTTCTTTTTGCCTAAAAAACGCGTTCTTCGTATGTATGGAGCAGGCTTTGTTGCCTGCTCTTTGTTTTATGCTGGGATTGCTTTCGGAACATATTCCACTGCAACGCCCTGCCGGATATCTGCCGTATAATTGCTTGAAAATGCGGAATCCGGAATCTCAATATATCCCACAAAGCGATAATAAATCACAATTCGCTGAGTACGATTTTTGCCGGTGCCCTGCGATTCATAAACATCGATGTGATCAATGAGCTCCTGCAACAGCGGTGCCGTCAGTGTCTGCATATCCATAAACTTTCGTATGGCTCCGATAAACAAATCCTTGCTCTGTTGCATAGTGCCAATAGAACTAAGCTTTTCACGCAGACCCAGTATCTTTGCTTTTAACTCCATGCGCTCCGCTTCGTACTTGTGGGATAACTGCATAAACCATTCATCAGTTACCTTGCCGCTTGCGTTATCCTCATAGAGCTTCTCATATAGCCTTGCCACTGTTTCATTTCTCACAATGGATTTCTGTAAATCAGCTTCGATCTGTTTATTCTCAGCCAGAATATCCTTGTTTGTCTTTTGTGCCAACAGATCAGCAAACGCTTCCTCATCATCACGCAGGAAATACGCTAACCGCTTTAGTTCCAACATAACAACCTGTTCGATGGCATCAGTGCGGATATAATGTCGCGTTTCACATGTGCCACGCGTATCTTTCACATAATTGGAACAGCTGAAATAATGAATATCCTTGTTAACAGTATTTGTGTGCGCCCACAGCTTGCTGGAGCAATCGGCACAACGAAGAACATTGCAAAAGATATTTTTTTCAGAGTTTTCTGGTTTTGGTGCACGGCGTTTAGTTTTAGCAGTCAGCTTCTGCACCTGCTCAAAGGTCTCGCGGTCAATAATTGGCGCGTGGACATCCTTAAAAATTGCCCAATTTTCTCTTGAATTAGGAATGCGAGCTTTATTTTTGAAGGATTTGGAGTAGGTTTTGAAGTTGATAACATCACCGCAATATTCCTGCTGCTCCAGCATTTTAGCAACAGATGATTTTGCCCATTTAAACGGATTTGTCTGCGTTTTTTTACCGCCACGGTTCAGTCCCTTTGAATGCCAGTATGCCATTGGGACGAGTACCTTGTTATCCTGCAGAATTCGTGCAATAGTTTCGTTGCCTTTGCCTTCGATACACATGCGGAAAACATCCTTTACCACCGCTGCCGCCTCCGGATCAATCATCCATTTCTTCGGATTTTCCTGAGACTTCATATATCCGTAGGGAGGCTGGGATAACGGTTCTCCGGCATTGCCACGGAGTCTATGCGAACTACGCACCTTGCGGCTGATATCTCTTGCATACATCTCGTTCATAACATTGCGGAACGGCGCCAGTTCGTTGTCACCGTCATCGCTGTCTACACAGTCATTCACAGCAATGAAACGGATGTTTCTATCTGGGAAGTAGGTATCCGTGTAATACCCAACCTGCAAATAGTCACGACCGAGACGGGACATATCCTTTACAATAACAGCGGTGACATAGCCCATTTCAAGGTCCTCAAGCAATTTTTGAAAACCGGGGCGATTGAAATTGGTGCCGGTGTAACCGTCGTCTACATAATAACGGGCATTCTCAAATCCATTTTCTTTGGCGTATTTCTGCAAAAGCTGTTTCTGATTGGTTACGCTGTTGCTGTCGCCCTCCATACCGTCATCACGGGATAATCGGCAATAAAGCGCTGTGATTCCTAAATTTTCTTTCTTTTTCTTCGACTGCATTTAGTCCTCCTTCCCAGCAGCCGAACACACATATTCATCTGCCATTTTATATATCTTCAAATCATCTGTCAAATCTATGAAATCATTGGTTATCGTCCTGCTAAACCGGCTTTTAATTGTATTTTCCGACTGTGGGGACTCAAAACGGGAAGCGACGGTGTAAGTGACACCGTTAATTTTATACTTTTGTTCTCCCTGAGACAGACCGCAGATCCAGCCAGTTATTTTATTGTTTTTCATAATCACTCCTCCTTACCGTGTGTCACGGTCACGCATTTTATTGCGATACCGTTCCTCACACATTTTCATAATGTTTTCTTCTATCTGCGCTGCGGTATAATTTTTTGGAAAGAAAACCCGCACACGTTCCATCGGAATTTTCAGCTTTTCTTTCTGGTTGGCTTTTTCCTCAGTCAGAATCGCAAAGATCATATCCATATTCAAGCGACCGTCCTGACTGAGCTTTTTCAATCGCTGAGCCTGTGAAAGTGAGGGTGTGCGATCCTCGCTTTCCATGGTATCCAGCAAATCCTGTTGCTCCTGTTCAGCAAGGTAGGAAAGCTCCACGGCGGGAGTAAAGGCGATTATACCTTCATCCACCATTTGCAGAAGTTGCGGGATAAGATTGGTCAGACGAATATAGCGAAACACTTGGTCACGGCTTTCATTTGTTTGACTACCAATTTCGACAGCCGTATCCGACTTTGTCGCAACTTGCGACAAAGTTAAATCTGAACGCTGTCCCTGTCGGCTCATGGCATCCATTTTCAGCTTGTACGCAAAAGCTTTCTCAGAGGGCAAAATATGCTCTCGGTGCAGATTGCTGTCCACCACGGCAATGGCGGCAGCATCCCTATCAATGGCATAAATTAAGGTAGGAACTTCTAAAAGTCCTGCCTTTTCTGCTGCGTGCAACCTCCTGTGACCGGAGATTACTTCATATTCAACTGTCGTATTTTCAAGAGGTCGCACAATCAATGGCGTAAGAATACCATTTTCATGAATACTGTCGGTCAAGCTGACCATTTCTTCATTGTCCTGTACCTTGTACGGATGGTTTTTGAATGGGTGCAGCTTTTCAAGTGGAATTTTCGCTGCTTTAGCTTTTGGTTTCACCATTTCGGCTGGTTTTACTATATTTTCATTCTTCATAAATTATCGACTCCTATCTCTTTCTTTGTTTCGAGCGCTGATTTCCATTTCACGCTCGGTTTTCAGTAATTCCTGTAATTTTGGGTAACGCTCCACAATAATGCGGTTTGCTGTGCGGAGTTGCTTGCGTAAGGGCTCCAGTTCAACGGATAAATCTTTGCATTTTTGTTTTAATGTTGCTTCTGCTTCGGGAGAGCGGCAACGGCGTATTTGATTGCGGTAATGCTGGCGTTCCTGCTCTAAGCTCTGTATCTGATCAGAAATATCGCCCATAAATGCAGAAAGCTCCTCAGCCGAATGAATATGGTTATCGGCAAGGAGCAGATATTCTTTCTGTATTTGGTTAAGCTTTGCAAGCTCCATTCGGATAGAGGGAGACAGTGGCTGTCGGCGCTGTTCAAGTGCGGTATCGTCTCTGGCAAGCTTCAGCAGCTGCAAAATGAGATAAAACACAAGATCCATCAACACAACGACTGTATCGTGAGAATGCGTAATCTCATAATCCAGTTCACGCTCAAATTCCAAAAGCGGATATCTTTTCGGTTTGTACCGTGGATGTGCATTTTGAATCTGAAAGAAGTAGATATTTTCATAGTGTTCATCAAAACGGACGTTGATTGCCTCTCTCGTATAGCCGATACTGTCCAACCGGATCGGTCGCTTCCAGTCCTTTGCTTTAACGGTCAGATGACGGTATTTGTCCTCCGTACGGTTCAGCTGATACCCCAGCGCTTTCAATCGGGATTCAAAGTCATAGGCATCTTTGGAATATTTCAAGGCTTCTTCGACATCAGCTTTCAAAATATCTCGGTGTGTCATACCGCCGCTTTTATGAATCCAGTAAGCGCCTTTTTCACCACCGTAAAAGTATGAATTCTCCAGTACGGATTTTTCTCGCTCACGGCAGACTGCATCAGATAATTCACGTAGACGGTGATGATCAGAAATGTGGTTTTCAAACTTCCGACCGTTTTTGAAGGAAACGGAGTTTACGACAATATGATTGTGGAGATTGTCGGTGTTCAAATGAGTGGTAACAACAATTTCATAATCATTGCCCCACATACGGCGGGCAGTTTCCATACCGATCTCATGTGCTTCCTCCGGTGTAACTTCACCTGTCTTAAAACTTTGAAATCCGTGGTAAGCCACATTGCCGCCGAGCTTTCCAAATCGGCGTTTGGTCGCCATCATCTGTTCATAGGCGCGCTGTTTCGGGCAGTTGATAGCAGATACATACATCTTTTTATCTGTTTTATTGTCATTCGCAACATATTCCAATGCTCTGCCAAGGTCATCGTCCAGATGTTTTTTATCGGTGGTCTTATCTGGGTTACGTGCATATTCTATTACATCTTTGAGGGAACCTTTTACAGGCCAGAATCCGGTTGTTGCCACATAGCATCATTCTCCAATCTATTTTTAATTTCCGAAATGGTATCCTTGCCGAGCGTAAGCAACTCCGTTTGCAACTTGTCAAAGAGTGCCAATGCAGCTGCCTCTACTTCCGACGACATTTCCCGATTTAGTAGCTCTCCTAAATTTCTGCTAAGATCATAAAAGGCGTCCGACAGCACCGATTGTGGTGCATAGCCGAGCGCCCTTTTTCGTAAATATTCTGATTGAGACAACCCGCATTTTTTTGAGATCTGCTCAATTCGCTTTTTCTCCTGCGGTGTTACCCGAATATACAATCTTGTGTTTTTATCTTGCATAAAATCAATCCTTTCATTGTTTCAGGGGTATTAGGGGAACGAAGTCCCCTAAAGATACAGCACAAAGCCTTGTGCTGTGAGCGGAACTTGCCGTACAAGTTCCCTGCTTGCTACAGTATGAGACATCGGCAAGATTCCGTCGTCATACTGTCTTTTGCGTTCTGTAATTTTCTGCGTTCCTTTTGTCATACCAGTCCTTTCTCCCGTTTCCGGGCATAAAAATAACTCCTTGTCCGATCATACAGGAGCTTCATTTGCGGCATCAAAATGATGTCATTCGTTATTTTTCTTGTTTTTGATGACATCATTATGATGTCATCAGCCGCCGAGGAAGTCATCAAGGGAATCCAGTAGTTCATTTTCTTCTTCAGACACAGCAGGATGAGCTTCCTCTGTTGGCGCCGCCATAGCAGAAATATTTTGCAAGCATTCCTGTATCGTCTGGCGGATGGTATCCACAATTACTACATTGACCGGTTCAAAACAGGCATTAATAGCAACAATAACAGCTTTATTCATTGATGTGTAGGTGCTTTGCAAATATCCCCATGCCTTACGGTCAGTTTCATCTTCAAGATTGAACCGGATGCTCATTCGCTTGAGCTTCATACCTTGCCACCGCTTCGAAGCAGCTTCATTTCCAGCATTCGTTCATAGCCTTTGGCAGTGGCACAGATGTCATCATTGATGGTGACACGGCTTTCATTGTAGTTGCCGAAATTCTTAATTAAACATCCACCACCGCCAACAACATATAGCCTCATAAGTCTTGCATCATATTCGTGCTCACGCAGCCTGCGAAAAATTCCCTCCACATATTCCTTCGCCGTGTCGATAATTGTTTTGAGATAGTACTCATCAATATCGGCAGTGCCAAACCTAAGCACTCTTGCTATAACACTGTCGTCAACGCTTGAGTGATAAAATCGCATAACATTTTCACGAATAGCGAGCAAGCATTGGTTTGTGCCAAATTTTTCGGTAAAACAGCGTTTTGAGTCAGGCTTTTTATCGTTTACAAACATCACATTCATTGTGCCATTTCCAATATCACAAAGCATATTCACACCGTTAAAATCTCTAAGATTGTTAACAATCGCCGCAAAACCTTGCGGATAGACATCAGCGCCTATAATACGAATATGATACTCTTTGCCTTTGAAAACAAAATCCACTTTTTCATTTTGCACAAGATATTTCTTAAACTCCTCTTTTTGCTGTGATACCCAAGTAAGCGGTAATCCGGCGGCAATAAATATATTTGCGGTGTAGGTTTTTGAGATATTAAGCTCTCGTGCTACTGCCGCAAGGGTTAAAACATAATAGTCGCTGTCAAGCATTTTATTGGCTGAAAACTCCTTGTGTTCCTCGCTGATTAAATAATACTTGTCATTCCAGATAAGCAGATTTTCCTTAAAAGTCGGCTCACTGTTATAAGCAGTAACCCCGGTTTTAAAACAGCAATTTGCGGTTTTAATGTTGCCATATCCGTGGTCGATGCCAATGATAATAGCGTTTTGATAGCTTTTCATTTTTTCCTTCTTTCTGCTACTTTTGTAGACTTAAAATTGATTTTAGATAAGTTCGCTTTGTAGCCTTTCGTATGCCGGTAATACTGCAATTAAAAATAATTACAGTTGAACACCATACAAACTAATGAGCTGCACGCAGGGGTGGCTTTCGCCGTCGTCAAGGAGTAGACATTTGCCACCATGGATAATTACAGCAAAGTTTTCTTGCAGTCACTGGTCTTTGGTCGCTTGTGCTGGAGTTGTTTTCGTTTTGATTTCACCTACATAAAATAAATTTAGCTACACTTTTTAGGTGCGGCTATGTAAAATAGAGCGCATAAAAGCCGCTCGAAAATTCAAGCGGCTAAATATATCTAATATAATACGACAGAGCATATATAAAAATGTTCCGTTAGAATTTATTTTTTATTTGTGGGGGCAGTTATTATATATCATATTTTCCTTCAAACACTTCCCATAAACCTTGCAATTTTTTCATTCGCTTTGAAATGTTTGAGTGGTTTGCGTAACCTAATCTTTTTGCAATATCTTCGTAAATTAGTCCGTTCATTCTATACTCTAATATTTTAAGGTCAGGCGCTGTCAGCGTTTTTTTAAATTCATCCACTTTAATTTTGGCTAAAAGCTTGTTTTCATATTCTGCATTAAAATCTGCTAAATCCCAGTAGTTTTCTTTGTCTTCTCGCAAATTACACAGATATGCTTCATAAGAAATCTGTTTGTATTTCCAACGCGTGTGATACCACTTTCTAAAAAAGTCTGTTTTTTGCCGACTTTGGCGAAAATCAAAATCCTCAAAACATCGATATTTATTTGCAATATCAAAGATAGCTTGCAGATTATACTTTTCCATTACTTTTGGCACAATAACAGCAAGATTATCTGATACTTCTTCAAGAGAAACATATCCAAAATGCTCATCGGGCAAATTGCTCCAAAAGTCAAAAGGTTTGGGCAAAAATCCAATATCGGTCAGTTCCTCAATCCAAACGCTGGCACTATGTGCGGCAACCCACGAAGGCTCATTGCCGGAATAAATTTCTCGTTTTACTTTCGGCATCATAAAAGGCCATACCATATAGGCGTAAGCATCAGAAATAACCTGCCAAAACAAGTCGCTCTCAATAAGCTTAATAGTTTGCCTGCTTGTAGCTATTTCTCTTGGCACACGAGGAATTTGATTTATCTCAAAGCCGCATTTATCCAGTATTTCTTTTGGGATATAGTAATACGCTGGCAGGTATTCAGCGTGAATAAGCCGTGTGATTTCACCGTTTTTTCGCTTTACTTTAACCACTGCAAACACCTTTCTATATATTAAACGACATAACACTATCTAAATTGTTCCATTATTTCAGAATATTATTTTAACATGTTTGGTGGGAGATTGCAACTTTGATATTATATTGCAGTATGATATAGCTTATGAT
>DASRNM010000072.1:0-31660 GCA_035647435.1 Clostridia bacterium | reverse complement strand
CAATTATGTTTCATTATAATTTGATAATTTTGAAATTAAAGTTTCTATATTTTTTATAGTCTTTTCATTAATATAGTGTTCAATAAGTTCCGTTTGCTTGAGCTCATTTGTCGAGGAATTTATGATACACAAAAACTTGTGAATCACATTGTGCCTGTACAATAAATATTCTCCAAGCTCCCTTCCGCTTTTTGTCAGGGTGACTATTCCGTATTTCTCGAAATTAACAAGGCCGTGTTCTTTCAACTGATGTACCATTTTTGAAGCGGACGAGGGGTTTACATTAAGACTTGAAGCCAATGAGTTTATCCGCACATATCCATTTTTAAGTGATTGCCTATAAATCATTTCAAGATAGTCTTCACAGGCTGTCGATATCTTGCTTTGGCTGTTCATTTGGTAGCCCTTTACTGTATAAAAGCTTTCAGGATTGATTTTCATTATTAATTCTCCAAACAATCGGTAACACTCGCGTGAACCGTTAATATTATGTTATAGAAAACAATGTTTCCTATTTACAACTATATTACAAGGAGAAAAAATTTATGAAAGGCAATAGTTTAATCAGTCTCAAAGAAGGGCAATGCGCAAAGGTCGAATGCCTGCTCTCAAATGATTTAATGAGAAGGAGGTTACAGGATATTGGGTTGACAGAGGGTGCGAGCGTTGAATGTGTTCTCAAAGGACCGTCCGGTGACCCGATTGCGTACTTAATTAAAGGGGCAATATTTGCATTAAGAAGTGAGGATTGCAAAAAAGTCATTGTTGCATCTTAAAAAGCACGGCAGGCTGAATGCCTGCCGTAATTCTGCTGTGGGGGGAGTATATGGGCTTAACATCATCATCAACGGGAGCTAACTGCATTGACAACGGTTTTGAAATCAAAAAAACAACCGAAAATGACAGCGTTATAGCTCTTGCAGGTAATCCTAATGTGGGCAAAAGCACTGTTTTTAATAATCTCACGGGGCTAAAACAGCATACAGGAAACTGGCCGGGGAAGACTGTAACAAGTGCTATGGGCATACATACAGCTAACGAAAAAAATTATATCCTTGTCGATTTGCCCGGCACATACTCTTTGCTTGCGCATTCCGCCGAGGAGGAGGTCGCAAGGGACTTTATTTGTTTTGGATCTTCCGATGCGGTTATAACCGTTTGCGATTCAACCTGTTTGGAGCGGAACATAAATCTCGTTTTGCAAACAATAGAAATTACAGACAATGTGATTGTTTGCCTTAACCTTATGGACGAAGCGAAGAAAAAAGGTATTGAAATAGACATTGATTTACTGTCTAAAAGGCTTGGAGTGCCTGTTGTCCCTACCAATGCCAGAAAGGGTGAGGGGCTGCGTGAGCTTATCGAAGAAACAGAAAAAATAGTTAAAAATAGTAACGAAAGCAAAACAGCCCGAATCAAATACATAACACCTATTGAACAGGCAGTAGATTTACTCGAGCCTGTTATTAAGAAAATTGTCAAATCAGACATAAAAGCGAGATGGATTGCGATTAGGCTCCTTGAAGGCAATGAAAGCATAAATGAAACAATGAAAAATCACTTTGGTATCGATTTTATGGAAAATGAAAAAATAAAAGAAAACATGAAAGAAATTGACCAAATCTTTGAAATGTTCGGTTTAACCCGCGAAAGGCTTAGGGATAAACTTGCCACAGGAGTTGTTGATGAAGCAGAAAAAATATGCAAAGATGTAGTAACTTTTAAAAAAGGGGACAGCCGCTCTTTTGACAGAAAGCTTGATAAATTGTTCACGGGCAGACTTACTGGTATACCGATAATGCTAGCTTTGCTCATGGGAGTGCTGTGGCTGACAATTACCGGTGCAAACTATCCCTCTGAGCTTATAATGACAGGGCTTATGAAAATACAGGAATATCTATTAATGTTTTTCAATTATTTAAATGCACCAGAATGGTTGAGCGGAGCTCTTATAATGGGTTCATATAGGGTTATGGCGTGGGTTGTTGCGGTCATGTTGCCGCCCATGGCAATATTTTTTCCGCTATTCACTTTGCTTGAAGATATTGGCTATTTGCCTAGAATAGCGTTTAATCTCGACCATAGCTTTAAAAAGTGTGGCACTTGTGGAAAACAGGCGCTCACAATGTGTATGGGGCTAGGTTGCAATGCCGCAGGCGTTATCGGCGCAAGGATAATAGACTCACCACGAGAAAGGCTTATTGCCATTATCACGAACGCATTTATACCCTGCAACGGCAGATTGCCGCAACCAATGTTATGGCAAATTTGGGCATAACAAAAATGAGCCGTATAAAACAGCCCATTTAACGCTCAATCTCATATAAAATTAAACGGCGCGAGTAACCTTGCCTGAACGAAGGCAACGGGTGCAAGCGTAGACTCTCTTAGGGGAGCCGTTAACGATTGCTTTAACACGCTTAACATTTGGCTTCCAAGTTCTATTTGAACGCCTGTGTGAGTGGGATACTTTAATTCCAAAAGATACACCTTTGCCACAAAAATCACATTTTGCCATGTGACGCACCTCCTTTTATATGTGCAAATAACAGAGTTATTCTAACAGGTTTTGCTAACAAATGCAAGCTTTTTTTTAGTTATATAAGTATTTTTAACTTGCTTTGTTGCAACAAATTGAAATGTCAGCAAAAATCTCAAAAAACATCCGACAAAATTTGCACAAAAAAAGGTTAGTTGCATAACATGTTCTTTTGATTATGGTCTGTTTTTATAAAACTTTGCGAGCATATAATTATTTTTAATTGCATGACTGGTTTCATCTGTGAAGCTTTTGAAAAATATTTTTTTAATAAAGGGATTGCAATTGTTTAAGTAGAGGTCACGGTAAAAATTCGAGGCATCAAGCTCGTCAATCACAGCGCTATTCAAGCCCTCCTCAAAGGAATGCAGCACGACTCTTTTTACGGGAGGGAGCACAGGGCTTTTATTGAAAAGCTTCCTGTACAAATCCATAAAGCTCTTGAAATGGCTGATTTCATCGTTTCTTATTGTGCAAATCAGGTCTCTGTTTCTTCTGTCTTGAGTCATGGTTACTAATTGTTGATAAAAAGTTATGGTGTTTTGCTTGCCTGTCATTGCAAGAATTAGTTCATTGCTTGACAATTTGCTCTTTTCGTCCAAACGACTCACCCCCAACATATAATATGCCGGAATAAGCACAAATATTGCAGCAAACAAAAGAGCGCCATAAAAACCGCTTTAAGCCTGTGATGAAACGATTATCATCCACGAGTCAATGAGTCTTTCTAAAGAATACGTGGCATTCGCTGGGCTTGTTGATGGCAGAACAGTTGCCTGAATGCTTGTTTTCGGTGCAATGTATTTCAAATAGTATTTTTCTGCCGTTTTACCATTGACAAATATTTTCTCTACATTGCTGTTTTTGATTATTAAACTCAAATCATTAGGAACAACATTTTTAATGCTACTGTCTGATGAACCGATTATTTCACAGCTCTTTATGACATCCCAAACAGCAATTTTCTTATCAATAAGAAACCTGCGTTTTTCTTCAATAGTTTTCGGAACAGGGCATTCAAAAACACCTGCAAGAACCTTCCAAAACCTGTTTTGAGAATGACCGTAAAAAAAGCCGGTTTCGCGGGTTTTTACAGACGGGAAACTGCCGAGAATAAGAACCTCGGAATCTTTATCAAACAGGGGAGGGATAGGGTGAACCTGCTTTTTTGCTAATCTGTTGTTCAAATCTTTTTTGACAGCCAAATCACACATCTCCGCAAAATTTAATTAAATCGTTGTACATACGCTCTGCCTGCTTATAACCATGCTCGTAAACGGCAAGCATTTTTTCTTTATCTTTCTCAATTCTTTTGAGTTCAAGAGGGTAGTCAGGTGCAATAATGAAAGTGTTGCCCCTTTTCTCTTCTCTATGTAAAAGATCAAGAGTTTTATTGTATTGAATGTGTCTGTTTTTTACTTTTTCAATCAAATTTGGATAGTTGCGGTATTTATGCTTTATCAAAGAAGTCAGCTTCATTTTTTGTTTTCTGTATTCCCTTTCTCTTGTGAGCACAACAACGTTTTTTGTGTTACCTTGCTCAATTGATTTCTCAATGGGGATTGAATCACATATTCCACCGTCAAGGTAAAGCTTGCCGCCAATTTCAACCATTCTTGAAACAAGAGGCAAAGAGCTCGACGCCCTGACATAACCTATGTCCTCAAACATGTCGTTGATAAACGGATACTCCGCTTCACCAGTAACGCAGTTTGTCACAACAGCTTGAAAAGTGGTTTTGTTTTTCTTAAACTCATTGTTGTCTATCGGATATAGTTTTTCTGGTATTTCTTTGAAAATAAAATCTACACCGAACAAATTGCCTGTTTTTAAAAAACTATAAAATCCGCAATAATTTTTGTTTTTTAAGTAATTCGTTGAGGTTGCAAATGCCCTGCCGTGCTGCTTTGAAAGAAAGCTACAAGCGTGGCAAGAGCCTGCGGAAACCGCAATCACACTATCAAATTCAATGCCTTTTTCAAGAAAATAATCAAGGACACCGGCCGTGAAAATTCCTCTCATGCCGCCACCCTCTAAGATTAAACCTAATTTACTCATTATTTATCATCCCGCCAAATACCTTTTTACTATACTAATTTTATCACAACAAGCAGATGAGTTCAACCAACAAGTTTTAAATGCTTTTAAATATTGAGCTTCTTGCAAACACTATTTTAACACTTATACCCTTTCAAATACAATTCGGTGTTGTTTAATGCTTTGCATGTTTTCCCGTTATCGAAAAGACAACCCATTCTGCAATGTTTTCTGCATGGTCGCCGATTCTTTCAAGATATTTTGCAATCATCAAAATATCCAGGGCTTGTTCTCCGTTGCTTTTGTCGGTAGAAATTAGCTCAATCAAATCATTTTTAATCTCCATAAACAGGTTGTCGACAACATCGTCATAATCTATGACTGACATCGCAAGCTCTAAGTTTCTTTTCACAAAAGCATCAATGCTATCCGTAACCATTTTTATTGCGGCCTGAGCCATCTCGGCTATATGAACATAGTTTTTGCTTTCAGAAAGATCAACAAAGGTTACTATCTCCGCAATGTCTGCCGCCTGGTCGCCAATTCTTTCCATGTCTGTTATCATTTTCAGTGCCGCAGATATAAGGCGCAAGTCCCTTGCAACGGGTTGCTGCTGAAGTATGAGTTTAAGGCAAAGGCTTTCAATGTCTTTTTCACTTGTGTCGATTCGCTTGTCGGCTTCAATGACTTTTTCAGCAAGACCTTTGTCATTGTTATTAAGAGCTTTAATGGCACAAGCAATGGCGTTTTCACAAAGTGCGCCCATCGCAATTAAATCATTATTTAAAATCTCAAGCTGTGCTTCAAATTTGTTTCTCATAACTTATTATCCAAACCTTCCTGTAATATAATCCTCCGTACGCTTGTCGGTGGGATTTGCAAAAATATCAATTGTGTTGCCGAACTCGATTATCTCACCGAGCAGGAAGAATGCGGTTTTGTCCGATATTCTTGTAGCCTGCTGCATGTTATGGGTTACGACAATTATTGTATATTTGCTTTTTAGCTCAGTTAAAAGATCCTCAATTTTGCTAGTTGAGATTGGGTCGAGTGCACTTGTTGGCTCGTCCATAAGTAAAACCTCGGGTTCAACTGCCAACGCTCTTGCTATGCAAAGTCTTTGCTGTTGACCTCCCGATAAGCCTAAAGCGCTTTTTTTAAGCCTATCCTTAAGCTCGTCCCAAATAGCCGCATCTGTCAATGCCTTTTCGACAATATCGTCAAGCTTAGCCTTGCCTTTTATACCGTGAGTTTTCAGGCCGTAAGCAACATTTTCATAAATGCTCATTGGGAATGGATTCGGTTTTTGAAACACCATACCGACTCTTTTTCGAAGTCTATTTACGTCGATATTACCATATATATTTTCATCGTCAAGCAAGACTTTGCCATCTATTGAGCAATTCTCAACCAAATCATTCATTCGGTTTATTGACTTGAGCAAGGTCGACTTTCCGCAACCGGAGGGGCCTATAAATGCCGTAATTTTATTTATTGATATATTAAGATTGACATTTTTTAATGCCTGAAAGTTATCATAATATAAGTTTAAGTTTTTGATTTTAACCTTTTCCATTTGTTTTTCCCTTCGATATTTTTTTCGCAATATATGCAGAAAGAGTGTTGAGGCCTATAACCGTTATCAACAGCACAACAGCGGTTGCGTATGCCTGCCCGGGGTTAAAGCCCTCTTTCCACAATGCGTACATATGAATCGACATTGTTCTGCCGCTTGAAAACAGACTGTTTGGCACTTGTGCTACCGTGCCTGCCGTATAAATAAGTGCTGCGGTTTCGCCAACAATTCTGCCGACGGATAGTATCACACCTGCAAGAATACCAGGTATTGCAGAGGGCAGAACGACTTTAAACACTGTTCTTAATTTGCCTGCACCAAGCCCAAAGCTCCCTTCTCTGTAAGAGTCGGGGGTTGATTTAAGCGCCTCCTCCGTTGTTCTCATTATCAAGGGCAGAATCATAATTGCAAGTGTAAATGCGCCTGCAAGTATAGAAAACCCCCACCCCAATGCAACAACAAATAGAAGATACCCGAACAACCCGTAAACAATCGAAGGTATCCCCGAGAGGGTTTCGGTTGTTGTTCTCACAATTGAAACGAGTTTGTTGCCTCGTTTCGCATATTCAACAAGGTATATTGCAGAAAAAATTCCCAACGGTGTCGCAATAAATAACGATAACAATGTCATAAATACAGTGTTAATCATTGCAGGGAATAATGAAACATTTTCACTTGTGTACCTTAAGCTAAACAAGTCAAGCGAAAGGTGGGGGACACCCTTAAATAAAATATATGATATCAGAAACAATACTGTTGCCACCGTCAGCGAAACTGCGGCGTAAACAGATGTTCTGAGTAGCAATGATTGGAGCTTGCCTTTATTCATTCGATGTCCTCCTTTTAATTATTGAGAATGTCAAGTTAATTAAAAGGATAAAAACAAAAAGCACTACGCCCGTTGCGATTAAAGCCTCTTGGTGTAAATCAGCTGCATATCCCATTTCTATAACAATGTTTGCCGTAAGCGTTCTAACTCCTTTAAGTATGCCTTGTGGAATGATTGCTTGATTGCCTGCAACCATTATCACAGCCATTGTCTCGCCGATTGCTCTGCCTATTCCGAGAACAACGCCTGCAAATATTCCTGATTTTGCCGCAGGGAGTACAGAGAAAAACACACTTCTTTCGTGACTTGCACCGAGTGCGAGAGAGCCCTCATAGTAGATGTTGGGTACGGCTCTTATCGCCGACTCCGAAACGCCTATTATCGTCGGCAATATCATAATCCCTAAAACAATACAGGCAGATAAAAGGCTTGCTCCGCTGCCCCCAAATGCGTTGCGAACAAACGGAACAATAACCATAAGCCCGAAAAAACCGTAAACAACAGAGGGAATACCTGCAAGCAAATCGATTGCAGGTTTTAATATTTTATATAACCGTTTAGGGCAAAACCGAGCCATGAACACTGCCGTTAAAACTCCGATTGGTACACCTATGACTATCGCTCCGGCGGTCGCATATATGCTACCTAGTATCATAGGAAAAATACCGTATATATCGTTTGTCGGTTTCCATGTTTTTCCGCTTAAAAAACTAAGAAAGCCTATCTCTCTCATCGCAGGTATGCCGTTTGCAAACAGGAAAACACATATTAACGCAACAGCCAGGATGGATATGCAAGCCGACAACATAAAGACCGTTTTCATGATTAATTCCTTGCGATTTTTCATTATAATACCTCAAACAAATCTTTTTTATGTCAGTTGATAACAGCGGCCCATGTTGTTAATTTGCCCGTATAAATGTTTTTAACCTCTTCAATGCTCATTTCGTCAACAGGATTGTTCGGGTTTGTAATTACAGCAATTCCGTCAAAGGCAATTTTGGTTGATATCAAGCCTTTTGAAACTTCACTTTCTTTGAGCTCACGAGATGCCATGCCAATGTCACATATGCCTTCTATTACGCTGTTGACACCTGTCGTTGAGTCACTTTGTTGTATTTCAATTTCTGCGTTATTGTTGATTTTCATATAAGCCTCTTTGAGCTTTTCCATTAACGGTGTTACAGAGGAAGAACCTACAACAACGACCTTCCCCGAGGGTTTATTGTCGCTACAAGAAAAGATAGATTCCGATGCGCCCGTGTAACCCGTTTTTTCAACAATCGCTTGACCGTCAGAGGACAAAACAAAATCAATAAAGTCCTGTGCTATTTCAGAAATGTTATCGGTTGTTGCAATATTAAAAGCCCTTGTTATTTTATAGCTTCCGTTTTTTATATTGGACACGGTTGCAGGAGTGCCATCAATGCTCAATGGTTTTACGGTGTCATTCAAAGCCCTCAAAGAAACATATCCGATAGCATTTTTGTTTTGGGATACATTTGTCAAAACTATGCCGGTGCTTTCGTTGATGTCGGCAGTTTCAATAGTGTGGTCAATCCTCTCACCGTTTTCGTCCCCTTGCTCAATGCCGAATAGCTCAACAAAAGAGCCACGCGTTCCCGACCCCTCTTCCCGTGAAATAACCGTTATGTCATTTTCGGGTCTGAATTCGCCGCTTATACATCCGGGAAGGGATAAAACCGTGAATATAGCAATAATTAGAAAACATATTATTTTTTTCATAATTAATACCCCTTTTTTCTATTATTAACTTTTTTGATACGATTATTATCGCCATATAAGCTATATAATAATTGTGTTATGAAAAGTGAAAAGGAACATACTTAAATTTGCATTAAAAGCTGTAAGGGGAATCAATATGATAATTTTTCGAGGGGGCAAAAAACTGCCATTGATTTAACAATGACAGTTTTTTATATTGTTTATTTTTCGCCAACAACAGCAAACATATCCTTATTGTCAACACGGGCAAATGTTTTCAAGCCGTTAGAGTGAAAATAGCTTTCGATTTCGTTTGCATCGGGTAAATACGAGGCAGATGTTAGGGTTGTGTTTTTTTCATGCAAGGCATTGATTTCGCTTCTGCTTTGTGAATGGAAAATTGCAAGTTTACCGTTTTTGCTAAGATAGGACGACAGCTTTTTAATTGTTAAGGCCTTATCTTTAAAATGCGGAAACATTGAGTAGCAAATCACATAATCATATCTTTTCTGCTTTAAGCTGGCGGTTAGAATGTCAGCGACAACGAACTCAACATTATAAAAATCAAATTTTTGCTTTGCGGTTTTTATCATATTTTCCGCAACGTCAACCCCGACAACTTTTCCGCGTTTGCCCACAGCACGACAAAGAAAAGGAATCAAAACCCCCGTCCCTGTGCCAACGTCAAGAACACTGTTGCCCTTGCCGATGTTCAGTATTCCCAGCAAATTCTCAATCTTTTCTGCATCGTGGTAGACCATCGAATCCCATTTGTGCGCAACAAAATTAAAATAATCAACAGTTTCCATCCTGTATCCTTTCTTAAAATATAACAACACTATCTTATCTCTTGCATAAGATATAATAATATCTTTTTTGGGAGGCATATTTATGTATCAACAGCAATTTTCATTAAAGCTGCCGTTGCTCGGGTTAATGTCAAGACAGCAGTTTGAAGAAAAATTGACAGACGCAATAATTGGTGAGGCAACTTCAGCAGAGCTTTACACAAGATTACTAAAAGAAGCACCCGACAAACTACACGGCAAGTTTCTTGAACAAGCAAGAGATGATGAGCTTGAGCATCTCAAATACTTTGAAAAGCTGTATTATACATACATGGGCACCGGCGCACAATATAAAGTTAAAGAGGTCCAG
The DNA here is from genome assembly GCA_035647435.1 of Clostridia bacterium. GTDB lineage: Bacteria > Bacillota > Clostridia > Oscillospirales > Acutalibacteraceae > JAAZFZ01. The sequence continues at coordinate 21,796 of DASRNM010000072.1, read as the reverse complement.
TATCCGAGCTATAAAGAAGGAATTTTTATGGCGCTCGAAGATGAGTTGAAAACTGCCAAATTTTACAAGGATATGCAAATGTCAGTCAAAGACCAGCTTATAAGGGATACATTCTTTTTCGCAATGGTTGACGAGCTTGTGCATGCAACGCAGTTGAGCACTCTTTTCAATAAGCTTTAACTTTAAACAATCTGAGTGGGTTCTGTGTGCCTGCCGCCGCTGTAAACATGAGTCGCACATGAAACACAAGGGTCAAAAGAACGAATAATTCTTCCAATCTCTACAGGGTTTTCAATGTCTTTGACTTGAAGGCCTATGAGAGCTTTTTCAGATGTACCTAACATGTTATTGCTTTGTGATGAAAGATTCCACGCGGAGGGGGTTATAATCTGATAGGTTGATATTTTTTTATCCTCAATTTCAATCCAATGCCCGAGTGCACCTCTTGTTGTGTCAACCAACCCTTTTCCGCTCGCAGTGGAGGGAAGGTCATATTTACTTTGAAGAAAAACATCGGGTTTAACATTGTCCATAAGGGTGTTTATGATGGAAACAATTTTCTTTGTTTCGAGCGCTCTTGCGATTGTTCTGTCCATGGCAGATGCACCGTTTGTGTATTCGCCAGAAAGCCAAAGTCTTGCTAAAGGCCCAACTTCAAACGGCATGTTATTGTACCTTGGTGCTCGTATCCAAGAATATGCTTGCTTTTTTGAGGTGTCAATTTCATTGTTCTTGAACCAGGCATATTCGGACTCCTCAGTTATTTTATCGGGGTTAAACTCCGCAATCTCATTGTTTGAATATACTAAAGGGTCAACATATAATGTCCCCAATTCCTTAAAGTTGTTAAAGCAACCGTAAGTGAGAAAATTGGAGTAGCTGACGCCCAGTTTAAAATATTCGGGGTAATACCTTGAAATTTCATAAACATCGGGTATCATTTTTTCACTTATAAAAGTACCAATTCGATTAAGAAGGGATTTCATTTTAATGATTTTATCGCCAGTCGCTTGGGTTGTGATACCACCAATAAATATGCCGTGCAGGTGAGGAGCTTTTCCGCCTAAGACAGCAGACATTTCGTGCGCATTTTTGCTGATTTCAAGTGATTCGAAATAATCCTTGACGATTTTGTCGTTTCGTTCCTTTGGCAGCCTGAAATCCTTTACATCGGTGTTGAACAGCGGATAGTCTTCAGGTAACTTTATATAATCAGGTAGAGTGTATTGGAAAAAGTGTCTGATATGATTTTGCAGAAATTCGCAGCCATGAACAATACTCCTCAAATACCTGCCTTGCTCTGATGGGATAATCCCCAAAGCATCCTCCAGTGCGAGGGAGGAGGAAACGGAATGTGCAATTGAGCATATTCCGCAAATCCGTTGCGTGAAATAAACGGCATCAAACGGGTTTCTACCCTCAAGCATTTTATCAAAACCTCTGTACATCATGCCTTTTGTTTGAGCGTCTATGATGGTGCCGTTCTCAACTTCGGCCTGAATTTCCATAAAACCGCTAATACGGGTTATAGGGTTAATAATTATCCTGTCGGACATAGTCTATTCTCCTTGTGTGTTTTCATAGGTAATAAAAGGCTCCATGGCATCAGGAAAACCGAATTGAGCGCAACCGATGCAGGGTGAATCGTCCTCAACGGGCCAGTTAACATATTGGTTCCATTTCCTATAAGGGCAATCGGCAGGGGTGACGGGGCCACGACAACCGAGCTTAAACATACAGGTTTTTTCACCCAGTGATGTGGCAAAAACACCTTGGTCAAAAAATGCTCTTCTTGTGCAACGGTCATGCACCGTCGCACTGTAAAACATCATTGGTCTGTTCCGACTGTCAAGCGGTGGCTCACCATAAAGCAAAATATATGCAAGCGTCCCCGTAAACCAATCGGGATGGCAGGGGCAGCCCGGCAGGTTTATCACTTTCCTGTCAATAAAACTTTCTACACCGGCACAGCCTGTTGGGTTAGGCCTTGCGGCAGAAAAACCTCCGTGCACCGCACACGCTCCTACTGCAATTACATGAGAGGCCTTTTCGGCAAAAAGCTTAATCACTTGTGGGTCTGTTAACAGATTACCTCTCCACCGACCGATATTATGAAAAGCACCGTTTTCACCTGCTGAAACAGCACCCTCAACCGCAAGTATGTAATTAGTGTTAATTATGCTTAGCAGTTGGTCAATTGCCTGCTCACCTTCGGCAGCCATTAAGCTGTTGTTGTAATATAAGTTGACCATATCAGTTATTAGGTATCCGAACCCGGGGTTTCCCCCGTTAAGTAAAGATATAATATTGCCCGAACAGCCGTTAAGCTCAAGCCAAATCAGATTTTTTTTATTAATTTTCCCATCGGACAATCCTTTGTTGACCTGATTGACGAAGCTGTTAACGGTGTTTAACCTTACATTAAGTAGCGGGCAAGAATCGACAGAATGCTCCAAAACATTATCTCCTTTAAATCAAAAGCCCAACAACAGGCATTTTTTTAATGAAGCTTGCACCTGAATGACAAGCGGTAAACTCAACCGACAAATCCCTACCTGCAGCCAGCCCAAAATGATTAGCAGATGTCCATGTGGGGTCGTCTGTAACATCGTAAACAATGCCGTTAACCGCAACATAGGCGGGCTTGCCACCCGCTCCGTTAAAAAAGGCAAGATCCTCCAACGTGAGGTACTTTTCCGTCACCTGTTTGCTTTCCGCAGGAGGCATAGGTTCGGGTATCTCCTTGTCCTGAACGATATCTTTGAGTATAATCAGCTCTTGCATATTGTCATTGTTGGCGATGGGAGTGGCAACTTCCTGATGATTATTGTTAGTTTTGCTTTTGCTATGAAGTTGGCCGCTATCAATCTGCTCTATGTATTCTTCGAGAATATGTATTCTAGACTTGAGGTGCTCAACAACAACGCTCCTGTTATTGATTTCATTTGAACGCAGCTTTTCTATATTTGCATAAATATCATTGAGCAAATAATCAAAAAAGTCCTCTGAATAATCATTTTCTGCCATAATTGCCTCCCTTTTTTGTTTAGCATATTCGCGGAATGGTTTGCCCTTCAAGAGCGGGAACAATTCGTTTGCCACCAATAGATGTGTTCATGAAAACCGCTCCCAGTTTCTCATCTGTAATATGTCCTATTAGCTTTGCGCCTTTGCCTTCTTTAAGGGTTTTTAACCTTTCAAGCAATTCGCCAGAATGTTCTTTTTTGACAACAAGCACCATTCTGCCTTCACACGCAAGATATAAAGGGTCAATACCCAAAAGACTGTTTATGCCTTTGACATGCTCGTTTATGGGAATTGAAGATTCAAGAATCTCAATGCTTTTATTGCAGCTTTTTGCAATTTCATTTAAGATTGTGGCAAGCCCACCTCTGGTCGGGTCTTTCATGAGCTTAACATGTTCAAGCTGTTTTGATAAACCTGTGACAAGACCGCTAAGAGCGCAACAATCGCTTTTAAAATCGGATTGAACGTCCAACTCATATCTGTCAATGAGAATTGCAGTTGCGTGGTCGCCAATTGTGCCGGTAACTATTATTTCGTCCTGAGATTCAATTGGGGACGGGTTATAATGCTTTGAAACAATGCCTATACCGCTTGTGTTTATATACAGACCGTTTACATGTCCCTTTTCAACAACCTTTGTGTCGCCCGTAACGATATTTACACCACAATCTCTGCAAATATTACCCATGGATTGTGCAATAATTTCAAGGTCTTTTAAATCAAATCCCTCTTCAATTATGAACCCAGCACTGATGTATAAGGGCACTGCGCCTGCTGCCGCCAAGTCATTTATTGTTCCGCAAACCGAGAGCTTGCCGATATCTCCTCCTCTAAAAAACAGGGGGCTTACAACAAAGCTATCAGTTGTAAAAGCATAGTTTTCACTGCCTGGTTTAAAAACAAACGAATCATTAATCAAATCCTTGTATTCATTAGAATAGTTTCTTAAAAAAATCTTTCTGATAAGTTCGCTTGTTTTATTGCCTCCATCCCCGTGGGATAATTTTACCTTATAATCAACCATCACATACCTCCAAACCTGTATTTGACTCTGCAAGCGCCCTCTGAAGACACCATACATGGACCAACAGAAGAATCTGGAGTGCAGCCTTTGCCGAACAGATGACACTGCTCGGGCGACTTTATTCCGAGTATTATTTCACTGCAAATGCATTCGCAGCGCTTGATTGTCGTGTTTTCTTTAAGGCAAAATCTTGCTTTAGCATCAAAGCTTTTATATTTTTTGTTTATAACTAATGCCGAGTTCTTCACCATGCCTATTGCACGCCAGACAGTATCATCAACATCAAAAACATCCTGTATCTCTTTTTGTGCAATTTCGTTGCCCCTGTCGCTTACGCATCCAACATAAAGATTTTGCATTGAAATGGAAGTTTCACCTGATATCTGCCGCAAAAGCATAAGAATTGCACAGGTTATATCCAAGCTTTCAAAGCCACTGATAACAGCAGGCGTTTTGTATTTTTCTGCTATAAAGCGAAAGTAATCGGCACCCGTGATTGTTGCAACATGACCGGGACAGATTAAACCTTCAATGCAATTTCTCCCATCTTCAAGAATTAGCTTTAACACAGGCTCCATGCGTTTTAAAGCGGTCAAAAAGCAAAGGTTATTTAACCCCATTTCATAGACAGCTTTAATCATTGAAGCATACAAAGGAGCTGTCGTTTCAAACCCGACACACAAAAAGATAATTGTTTTATCTTTGTTTTTAATAGCTCTTTTAATTGCATCTTCAGGAGAATAAACCGTTACAACATTTTCGTTTTGTATTTTGTCGGCCAGGCTGTATTTTGAGCCTTTAACTTTCAGCATATCGCCAAAGGTTGCAATGACGGTGTTTTCAATGGAGAGCATCTCCAACGCAAGGTCAATGAATGATTCAGCGGTTACGCAAACGGGGCAACCAGGACCCGAAAGCATTTGAACGTTTTTTGGCAACAGGTGCTTTATGCCCGACTGCGCAATGCACTGAGTGTGAGTGCCGCAAACCTCCATTAAACGGATTTTTCCCCTACCCGATTTATCAGCAAGGTGTTGCATTGCCTTTAAAAGCTTTTTGTTTTCATGCATCAGTTTGTCCCTCAATCATTTTCTGCAATACTTCGTTTAAAAACTCAAAACGGTCATTATCTATTTTTTCAATTGCATAGCCAGCGTGTATTAGAACATATTCGCCGGGAAGGGGGGTGTTAATAAGCTGGATATTGATTTTTTGAGTTACCCCCATGGTTTGCGCAACAGCATAACAACTGTTATGAACAGATGTAACTTTTGCCGGTACTGCCAGGCACATAGACACCCTCCTTCAAAATCTCAGTTGCCGCACATACTTGACCAAAGGACAATCCACCGTCATTGAGCGGCACTTTTTTATTGTAAAACACTCTAAACCTTTTTTCTTCAAGTTTCTTTTTTAGTCGAACAAGCAAATAAGTGTTTTCAAAAACTCCGCCACCCAAAGCGATATCTTTTGTGTTGTACATACAGCTCAACTTGCAAACACAGTCGACAACTGCACTGCAAATTGTATTGTGAAATTTTGCTGAAACAGTGTTTGCAGGAACGCCACATTTTATATCTTCAACAACACCTTCTATAATGCTTTTGTATTCAAGAATAAGTGTTTGTTCAAAATCATTTTTTACAGAATAATCGTATTCATCTTCAATATTTGAATCAATTATGCTTTCAAGCTCGATTGCCGCTTGCGCATCATATGTAATATACGGTTTGTGAAGTGCAAGCGTAGCAACGCAATCAAAAAGCCTGCCCATGCTCGAAGAAGCAAAGCAGTTAATGTTATTTTCGATCGCTTTTTCAATCACTTTAATGCTTTCGCTTTCAATTTGAGGAAAAAATTGCGAGCTATCTATACCAAGTGAAAAAAGATAAGACACCGCACATCGCCAAGGTTCTTTAATTGCTTGCTCACCACCTTGAATGCTGACATATTGCAAGTGCCCTGCCCGTTTAACCATGTTGTCGGATTTGACTAAGAATTCTCCGCCCCATATTGCCGAGTCCGTTCCCAACCCCGTTCCGTCAAAAATAACCCCGATTGAGTCCCCCTTGACACCGTTTTCGCATAAACACCCCGCTATATGCGCCCAGTGGTGCTGAATCGGGATTTTAATTTTATTCATGTGCGCTGCGAGCTGTGTTGAAGAATAACCCGTGTGAAGGTCGTGGGCAATATATTCGGGGGTTGCCTTCAAAAGCCTTAAAAGCCTGTTAGAGGCTTTGGCATATTCTTTAAAGCTGTCTGTGTTCCCGAGTTCGCCTAGACATTGGCTTAAGTGCGCATACCCCTTGCGCAAAACACAAAAGGTGGATTTTTGCTCGCCACCTAAAGCAAGGATTTCATAGTCAGTCTCAATACTAAGGGCAATCGGTGCATAACCTCTGCCACAACGGCTGATAAGGATTTCGTCGTCAATCGCCTTTACAACAGAGTCGTCAACAGGTGTCATTATTTCTCGGTTATGAATGAGAAAACAGTCTACAATATCATTCAGGTTTTCTAAAGCATCGCTGTCTTTATAGCAAATCGGCATTCCGCTGATGTTGCCGCTTGTCATAACAAGGTATTGAATGGTTTTGTCAAACAACAGGAAGTGCAAGGGCGAATAGGGGAGCATTACACCAAATCTGTTTAGCTTCGGTGCGACAGATTTTGCAATCACATCGTTTTCGTTTCTCTTTAGCAAAACAATAGGTCTTATGCTACCCGTAAGAATGTCATTTTCTGTGTAATTTGTATAACAAATTTTTTTAACCGCTGACAAATTGCCTACCATTATTGCAAAAGGCTTGTCGGGCCTTTTTTTTCTGACTCTCAATAGTTTTACGCTATCATTGTTTTGTGCGTTGCACACAAGGTGAAAGCCTCCAATGCCCTTGATACCAACAATTTTGCCTTGCCTGATAAGCTCTTTAGTCTTTTCAATTGGTGAAGTGCAGGCAATCAAATCTCCATTGCGGTCAAGGAGCCTGAATTCGGGCCCGCAGTCGGGGCAACAGTTCGGTTGCGCATGAAACCTCCTGTTGTAAGTGTCCTCAAACTCCTTTTGGCAGCGAGAACACATTTCAAATGGATTCATTGAAGTGTTTTGTCTATCATAGGGCAGGTCTTTGAGTATAGAATAACGGGGCCCGCAGTTTGTGCAGCTTGTGAAGGCGTAATGATGTCTTCTGCCCTTGTCGTTTTTGATGTCTTTGACACAATCGTCGCATATTGCTAAATCGGGCATGAGCATACCGTGTTGATTATCGTTATCAGAACTGTCGAGAATTACAAAATCATCACAATCATCATTATCAAGGAAATGCACATAAATCTTCTCGATCCTTGAGCTTGGTGGAGGGTTATGCAAAACTAGATAAAAAAACTTCTTTATGTTGTTTCTCGAGCCCGTTATTTCGACCGAAACACAAGAACCGAGGTTTTTAACATAACCCGTTAGATTAAAAGCTTTTGCAGCTTTGTATATAAAAGGTCTCATCCCGACGCCCTGAACAATTCCGAAAATTTGCACCGAATAATGCATTTTTTCAATCATTGACTGTTTCTCCGTCAATGTGATCCAAAACGGCAGTCAGCTTTTCGATTTCACGGTGTTTTACAACTATATTTGTCCACACACCAACAAGCGTGTTGCTTCTATCCTGAAAGTATTCACGCAAGCTTTCCTTTGTGATATGACTGTCGGTGTGAACGGTAACAATTAAGTTGTTGACCCTCGTTATTGAGCTTTGTTTGCAAATATTTACAATCGTAGTGTAAATATTTTCATTAAGAAAAGTATCATGCATAATTTGGCACCTCCAACACAATATTATCAATTGATTTTCTGACATCGGCACATATTTTATCAAACTTTCTTGCCAATGAATTGCTGAAATCATAACCTAGCTCTACCTCGGCTGTCTCTATTCCGATAATATATCCGTTTAAATTAAGCTTGTAAATTCTCATTAAATCAATGATGCTCATGTCGTGTTGCCCTGTGCAATTTGAATCTTGTGCCAAAGCTTTATTGAGCGAAAACACATGAACGCTCCCTGGGAGCATGTCTGGATATAGAGCATCAAGAATAATTACAAAATCATTTCGGTTTATTTGGTCAAAACACCAATAGCTGTCCGTCTCACCAATTATTATTTCAATGCTTTGTGAGAGAGGGGAGTTTTTAAGTTCTTGCGCAACCGCAATAGCTATTCCGTCGTCCTTCATGAACCTGTTACCTACTGCAAAAAGTTTAATCATTTCAATACCACCGTTATCGTTACTTTTGACACAATTGTCTACACTATAGATATTAAATAATTACTTCAATAATTACAGTTTTAGTATAATTAAGCGTTTGTACAGGGAATTTGCATGTGGTTTTTGGCAAAAAAATACGACCTGTTTTTTTACAGGTCGCTTAAATACAAAACACCCATTCGGCTTTAACCGAATGGGTGAATAATTCTGGTTTTACTTTGCAAAGTCAAATGCACGATTTTCTCTGATAATGTGGACTTTAATCTGGCCCGGGTATTCGAGCTCTTCTTCAATCTTTTTCGCTACATCACGTGCAATGAGAATCATTTTATCATCGCTAACAATTTCTGGTTTAACCATTATGCGAACCTCACGACCTGCCTGTATTGCAAATGAGCGTTCAACACCGTCAAATCCTGTTGCGATTTCTTCAAGTCTCTCAAGTCGTTTAATATAGTTTTGAATGTTTTCTCTCCTGGCACCCGGTCTTGCAGCCGAAATAGCGTCTGCAGCCTGAACAAGACAGGCGGTAACTGTTTTTGCTTCAACATCACCGTGGTGCGCCTGAATGGCGTGAAGAACCTGTTCGCCTTCTTTGTATCTCTTAGCAAAGTCATATCCTAAAGCAACATGAGACCCTTCCATTTCATGGTCAAGCGCTTTGCCTATGTCATGCAAAAGCCCTGCACGCTTCGCAAGCTTAACCTCTGTGCCAAGTTCTGATGCCATAAGGCCAGCAATATAAGAAACCTCCAATGAATGGTTGAGAACATTCTGCCCGTAGCTTGTGCGATATTTAAGCTTGCCAAGCAGTTTAATGATTTCGGGATGTATTCCGTTGACGCCTGCGTCAATAAGAGCATGCTCACCAGTCTGCTTGATTGTTGATTCAACCTCTTTGCGTGATTTTTCAAACATTTCTTCAATTCGTGAGGGATGAATTCTTCCATCTACAATAAGCTTTTCAAGTGTGATTCTTGCAACCTCTCGGCGCACAGGGTCAAAGCTTGATACTGTAATTGCCTCAGGCGTGTCGTCAATAATCAAATCAACACCTGTTATTGTTTCAAGTGTGCGGATATTGCGACCCTCACGGCCGATAATGCGACCCTTCATTTCATCATTTGGCAGTGCAACAACCGAAACGGTTGATTCTGCCGAATGGTCAGCGGCACAACGTTGAATAGCTGTGGCAACAATCTCTTTTGCAAGCTTTTCGGACTCGTCCTTTGTTCTTGCTTCATAATCAAGGATTCTAACAGCCTTTTCGTGCTCTAAATCGTTTTCAAGATTTTCAAGCAAATAAACTTTTGCCTGTTCTTTCGTGAATCCTGATATTCTCTCAAGCATTTCAAACTGTCCCTTTTTTACGCTTTCAATCTCCAGGAGTTTTTCGTCTGCCTCCTTGAGTTTTTTTGCTAGGTTATCCTCTTTCTTTTCAAAATTATTCGTTCTCTTATCTAGTGTTTCTTCTTTTTGAATAATCCTTCGCTCTTGCCTCTGAACTTCGCTTCTGCGCTCACGCATCTCTCGCTCATTTTCAGTTCTTTGCTTGTAAATTTCATCTTTCGCTTCGAGAATAGCTTCTTTTTTCTTCGATTCTGCCTGAGTTGCCGCTTCGCTGACAATTCTTAATGCCTCTTGCTTAGCTGAACCGATGGCGGATTCTGCAACTCTTCTTCTGTGGATACCGCCTAGGACAAAACCTATAACGCCTGACGCAACTAAAGTAACGCCAACGGCGATTAATATTTTTACCCATTCTGTCAAAGTCATTAGCACCTCCTTTTTTAAATTTGGTTATAAACGAATTTAATTCGAAATAATCCTTACGATAGTGTATAGCAGGTCAAGTGAACACTATCTGAATTATTCTATAACTTTAATTCAAATATGTCAAGTGGTTTAATTCCGAACCGACATTATAATACAATATATATTATAATTTAAAGCAAATACATTATCTGCTAACAAATTATACGATTAACCTACGATTTAATTATTATAAATGTTTATGTATTAAAGCATTTTTACTTGACAACACTTTTTTTTGGTGTTAGCATAGTTATTAATAAAATAATCAAAATGATGATTCAGAATGTGTTGCCGAAAAAGCTGTTCAGAGAGCCTGTGCATTAGCTGTGAGCATGGGTATAGTGGCGGTTTCACTACCACTGATGAGTGCCTCCGAAGCGGATTGTATTTCATGAAGATAAGGTGTGCCGTTTTGCCGCGTTAAGGCAACTTAAGTGGCGAGTTTTCTCGCAATTTGGGTGGAACCGTGGAGTTTGCACTTCATCCCTTTATTTAGGGGTGGAGTTTTTATTTTTTTAAACTAAACATTATTCTCAATCGAAAGGGGTTTATAAATGATTAAGGTTACGTTAAAAGACGGCTCTGTTAAGGAGTTTGAAAGTGGAATAACTGCAATGGAGGTTGCTAAAAACCTTGGAATGGGGCTTTTTAAGGTGGCGTGCGCTTGCAGAATCAACGGTGAGGTCAAGGATTTGCGAACTGTTATCAATGATGACTGTGAGCTCGAAATTTTAACCTTTGATGATGATGAGGGCAAAAATGCATTTCGACACACAGCCTCACACATTCTTGCACAGGCGGTAAAAAGGCTTTATCCAAAGGCTAAGCTTGCAATAGGGCCTTCAATAGAAAACGGGTTTTATTATGATTTTGATGTTGATGTTGCATTTACACCTGATGTTTTAGAAAAAATTGAAGCTGAAATGAGAAAAATTGTCAAGGAGAAATTGGTGCTTGAACGATTTGAACTTGATGCAGACGAAGCCATAGATAAAATGGAAGAGCTTGGCGAAGATTATAAGATTGAGCTTATCAATGAGCACAGCGGCAAGGGCGAAAAAATATCCTTTTATAGGCAGGGTGAGTTTATCGAGCTGTGCGCCGGCCCTCACATACCAGACACGAGCAGGGTTAAGGCGTTTAAGCTCACATCAAGCACGGGAGCGTATTGGAGGGGCGACTCTAAAAACAAAATGCTTCAAAGAATTTATGCAACAGCATTCACAAAAAAAGATGCAATGGAAGAATACCTTGCAGCTGTTGAGGAAGCAAAAAAGAGAGACCATAATATTATTGGCCGTCAGCTGAAATATTTTATGACCTCCGATATAGTAGGGCAGGGCTTGCCCCATTTGATGCCTAAAGGCGCAAAACTATTTCAAATTTTAAACAGATATGTTCAGGATATTGAGGAGAATGAATACGGTTTTGAGTTCACGAGAACACCGCTTATGGCAAAATCAGACCTTTACAAAATATCTGGGCATTGGGAACACTATAAAGATGGTATGTTTGTAATGGGTGACGAAAACAGTGGAGAAGATGTTTTTGCCTTGCGCCCAATGACTTGCCCGTTCCAATACCAAATCTATCTCAATGAAATGCGCTCATACCGTGATTTACCCATCCGATATGCAGAAACTTCAACCCTGTTTCGCAACGAATCTTCTGGCGAAATGCATGGGTTAATAAGAGTTAGGCAGTTCACAATTTCAGAGGGGCATATAATAATCACTCCCGAACAGCTCAAAGATGAGTTTAGAAAATGTATTGATCTGATTCAGAGAATGATGACTGATACTGGGTTGATAGGAGATATTTCTTATCGTCTTTCAAAATGGGACCCTGAGGACACCGAAAAATATATTGGTATACCTGAAATGTGGAACGAGTCCGAAGGGCTTATGCGTGAAATTCTTGACGATATAGAGCTTGACTATGAGGAGGCAGTTGGTGAGGCTGCGTTCTATGGCCCGAAGCTTGATTTCCAAATTAAAAATGTTCACGGCAAGGAGGATACTCTTTGCACTGTTCAAATTGACCTTATGCTCGCAAGGCAGTTTGAAATGACTTATATTGCACCTGATGGAACAAAGCAATACCCTTATATTATCCACAGAACCTCAATCGGTTGCTACGAGCGCACAATGGCATTGTTGATTGAAAAATATGCAGGTGCGATGCCTTTGTGGTTGTCGCCCGAACAAATCAGAATTTTGCCTATTTCAGACAAACACCTTGAAATGGCGAAACAAATCAAAACAAAGCTTTCTCAAAAAGGCCTTCGTGTAAAAATTGATGAACGCAGCGAAAAAATTGGTTACAAAATCCGCGAAGCGCAGCTTGAAAAACTACCATATATGCTCCTTGTTGGTGATAAGGAGATTGCACAGTCAACCGTTTCCGTTCGCAAGAGGGGCGAGGGCGACATAGGTGCAATGGGTGTTGATGATTTTTGTGAGCTTGCCAAAAAGCAAGACGATGAAAAAGTGATATTTTGATTAGTCTAATTGCTGAATAAAAGCAAATTACCTCCCTTGTTTAGGGAGGTAATTTTTATCCTTTTTCAAGCGTTAATTATTGCGCTGGCTTCTTTTTTCAATTAGTCGCATTATTGAATAACCTGAAAAAACAATGAGAACGGAAATAATCATCAATAATGTTATCGGTGACCATTCAGGTGTGAAGAGATATGCGTTGCCCAACACAAGGTAGAAAAGAACAACCAACAACAAATAAAGTGGGAAACCAGCGGAGCAAAAATCATAAAAGCTTGTTTTTAAGGGTGTATCATATTTTTTGCCTAAAACATTTATTCCGACAATTAAGAAAGATACAATCAAAGCTATTAAACCAAAAACAATATAACCCGTAACTTCGGGCACCATGCTTTTCTCCCAAAAGACTATTGATGAAGAATCAGCAGTCTGCGCAAGTGCTGTTTTATATTCTTCAAGGTCATAGAATATACGTTGACCCAGAGGAGTGTACTGCAAATCTGCTAATCTAATTGCAAGCGGTCTTATAATTGTAATTCCCAATGTAAAACCAAAAGTTAACAGGGCATTATAAGCAAACTTGCCTTTTCTTTTTAAATTGAACAGGTTATCGGAAACATCGTTTTCTGCGTGTCTGTCTCTTGAAACAACAAAGAAAAGAATCATAGCGCCTAACCCTATAAGAAAGCCTGTGAAGAATTCCCAATAAGACCATGCATAACTTGTTATCCATTCAGGAGCATTAACAAACCCGAGAATTCCCTCCTTGACATTGAGAACTAAAAACACATCGGCAATAGTAATGCTTAAAGCTACAATTGAGCAGATTGCAAGGCACACTCTGCCGCCAATTTTGTCTTTGAGAATAAAACGTTGGTAAATCCAAACACCGAGCGCACCAAAAGCACATGATATTACTTCAATAGATGTAAAATAATTTCTACCCCCAGGGATAGTTTTCCCCCAACCGGTATTACTGAAATGTTTCAAATAAGTTAACCATTGATTTGAGTCAATGCCTCTATCAACTAATCCCGCTCCGAAAAGCTCCACCGCTTGAGGGTTAATAATATTCAAAAAAAGATGCGCAAGGGTGGCTTTTAATATGTATTGAACAACATAAAAAATAACAATCGTAAGAACAATATCCTTCATGCTGTATTTTTTACCACTGAAGAATCTGCCCATCAAAAACCCAAAGAATGGCATCCAACCGAAACCTAAAAAGAGCATGATGATTACACCTGAAATGGGGCTTATTTCAACCGTTCTTGAAGCTGCCTCACCTAAAAAAGGTGTGCTACTGCCAAGGAAACCACCAATTTGACTGTTAAGTGTTCCCCAACCTCCAACTGTGATTGCGGTTAGTATAACGGTTAAAGGCAAAATCTCATAAACGCTTTTTTTTCTGAAGCCAAAGATTGAAAAAACATAAAGTGAAAAACCTGTTGCAACAGTGAACATTCCCCACATTGAACCGAAACCGTGGTCACCTCTGATGCGCCAAAGAGAGCCCATAAGAAAAGCGCCTACAATTATTGCTATGAGTTTGTAAGCTGTACTGAACTTGTAGCTGTTTTTTGCAGTTAGTGCAGTTGTCATAATTATCCCTCCCGACATTACTATAAGGAATCTTGTCCCAAAAATCAACACTTAAATAAAAAACATCGTCACAAAAAATTAATGTTTGTAACGATGCTTTGTGCTTCTATGATACTAACTCTCTAACAGGTGGTTATATTGATATGCCCTAACATAATCAATTTCAAAATCAACAGGCCAATTTTCCTCAGGCGTTTTAGCTATAACCCCGCAACCATTTCGTGTGCCTGCGGCAACTCCGTTTTCTCCGCCGACCTCAACGGATAAAATCATATATTCAGCGTTTTTAGATACACCGCCGAAATCACTTCTGACACATTCAACACCGTTGATATAAAAAATATACTCGTCTTCATTCCATTCGACACCGTAAGTGTTAAATGTATCATAGGGGTTTTCAATATTATATAGTCCTAATTTCTTGCCTTGATGGTTTTCGTCATATCCGTCATAGTGAAGGTTTATCGAAACAGCGTCACCGGCCCCCCACCAACTATCTTTATAATAGAATGATTCAAAAATATCAATCTCCGTTCCGTCTTCGCCACTGCCGTCAACATTGAACACATCGTCGTTCATCATCCAAAATGCTGCCCAGAGCCCTTGAGCGGGAGGAAGTTTGCAGCTCACCTCAAAATAGCCGTAGAGTTGTTGAAACTTGCCCTTTGTGGTCACTTGAGCAGAATAATAACCTGCATCATAGCCATTTTCAGGGTCTTTGCCCTCGTCAAAATATTGAGTTCTGATTTTTAGTGAGCCGTCATTGACGAAAGCCATATCCTTGTGCCAATAACCACCTCTGCGAATAGGCCCCCAATGTAAACCGCCAACATTTTGATTATTGTTCCACTTTTCTGTGTCAATTGTATCGCCCTCAAACTCATCCTCCCAAACAAGAGTGAATTGTGAAAGGTCAAGCTTTTCGCCGACAGGTTTGTTAGGCAAGCCTATATCAACATTGATAATTGCTGCCAATGCAATAAGAACTGCGATAATTGATTTCATTATTGAAGAAAACATATTTACCTCTTTTACTATTTATTTATATTTTTCACTTAATAAATAATATTTATTTTAATAATCACAATTCAAATTTGTAACCAAACCCCCAAACTGTTGTTATGTGGTATTGATATGGCTTGAGGCTTTCTCGCAGGGTTTTTATATGTGTGTCGATTGTTCTATCAGAACCGAAAAAATCAAACCCCCAAACTTCGTTGAGCAGAACATCCCTTGAAAGTGCCTTGTTTGGGTTTTTTGCCATAAACATCAAAAGGTCATATTCTTTAGGGGTGAGCTGTATCGGTTTGTCGTCAACATGGACTGTTCTTGAAACGGTGTCAATATATATTTCGTTCATATAGATAAATCGTGTGTTTTCTTCAAGCCCCGACGAGCGGTGCAGAAAAACCTTTATGCGAGCCATAAGCTCGGAGGGGTAGAATGGCTTAACAACGTAGTCATCAACGCCTGCCTCAAAAAAGCAAAGCTTTTCGGCTTCGTCTATGATATAACTAGTAATAATAATAGGCACATCAGAAACTTTCCGAATCTGGCGGCAGACATTGTAACCGTCAAGTTCGGGCAATTCAGTGTCAAGTATGATGATTTTGTAATCGTTTCGTTTAAAAAGCTTTAATGCAGAAATGCCATCAGCTGTTTCGTCGGCAAAAAAGTTTTCTGCCGTAACGATTTCTTTTATGACGTTTCTGGTTTCTGGATTACCGTCGGCAATAAGCAGACGAATATTCTTCATACTACCTCCAATGCTTTTCTAATATGTATATACAAAAAAAGAATAACATAAATTTTATGGAAATTCAACAAAATTTATTAAAAATCGGGAGCAAATTTGTAGCTCCCGACTTTTTTCAATGCAAATTACTATTTTTTACGTTTTTCTGCGTAGTCGGAAATGACTTTTTTGAAGATTTCAACAGATTCTTTTGTATCTGCAAGCTCAGCACGCAGTCTATCGTTTTCTGATTTTAATGCCATTACCTGTACTGATTCAAGGTTGCCGCTGACTCGTTCTTTTTGTTGAACACTATTATCTTTTCCGCCTTGTTTTGTTTTTGAGGGTTTTATTTTATTTGTCATCGGGTTACCTCCGCTTCGTGAAAATCTTTCATCAGTTAGCTCGTTGAATATGCCCCGTTTCACATAGTGAGTATGCAAAAGTTCGTGAGATTTATGACTGCCCGGGTGACCGAGGTATTCTTCGTATATTGCGCTGATATATGGGTTTTCATGTGATTTGCGAATTTCCTTGCTTTCATCCTCGTGGTAAAGACCTTGAAGTCTTTTGAACCTGACCTCGGGGTCGTCCGAGCGGGGTTGACCTCCGCCTGTTATACAGCCACCGGGGCATCCCATAACTTCAATGAAATGATATGGGGATTCGCCACTTTCGATTTGTTCAAGGAGTTGCCTTGCGCCTTTGAGACCACTTGTAACAGCTACTTTAACGCTAACGCCGTCAAAAGACTTATATTCGTCAAGTGGGTCTGTGATTGTGATTTCTGCGCTCTTAACCGTGTCAAGTCCGACAATCGGTGCCACATGAAGACCTTCAAATGGTATTTCACGACCTGTAACAAGCTCATATACGGTTCGAAGTGCTGCCTCCATAACGCCGCCCGTAAGGCCGAAAATATCTGCCGCTCCCGTTGACATGCCGAGCGGATTATCGAATTCTTCATCTTCAAGGCTTCTAAAGTCAATTCCCGCCTCCCTTATCATAGCGGCAAGCTCCCTTGTTGTTAGAACAGCATCAACATTTTGTAGCCCACTGTTTTTCATCTCGTCACGCTCAATTTCGGCTTTTTTAGCTGTGCAAGGCATGATTGATACCATATATATGTCTTGGGGGGCGACGCCGATTTTTTCAGCGTAATACGATTTGACAAGAGAACCTAACATAGTGTGAGGAGATTTGCAAGATGAAAGGTGTGAAAGCTGGTTAGGGTGAGTATGTTCTATAAATTTGATCCAACCCGGGCTGCAACTTGTTACCATCGGCAGTGAAACATCATTGCCACCAACTGCTTTTTTTAGCCGACCAAGCAATTCTGTGCCCTCTTCCATTATTGTGAGGTCTGCCGCAAAATTTGTGTCGAATACATTGTCAAAGCCGAGGGCGTGAAGTGCTGCGGCCATTTTGCCTGTTACTCTTGTGCCCGGCTCATAACCGAATTCTTCGCCGAGTGCAACTCTGACTGCAGGTGCGACCTGAACAACGGTATATTTCCCTTTGTTGCCCAGTGCGCTCCAGACTTTTTGTATTCCATCAGTCTCTTTGAGTGCGCCGACAGGGCACACGACTGTGCATTGACCGCAAAATGTGCAGTTGACATCACCTAGTGGCAAATCCATTGCCGGGCCAATCACAGTTTTGAAGCCCCTGTTTTGGGCGTTGAGAATACCTGTATCTTGAATTTCATTGCAGACGGTTACGCATCTTCTGCACAAAACGCATTTTGATAAGTCCCTGACTATTGAAACAGAAACATCAATAGGGCGCTCAAAGCGTTCGCCCTCAAAGCGTGTTTCTCCAACGCCTAGGGTTTTGCCTAACTCCTGCAACTCGCAACTCAGGTTGCGTTTGCAGTTAAGGCAATCTTTTGAATGGTCCGAGAGCAGCAGTTCATACAAAACTTTGCGAGCCTTGCGGACCTTTTCGGTGTGTGTAAAAGCCTCCATACCCTCCGCAATTTCTGTCATGCAGGAGGCTTGAAGTGTTTTTGCTCCTTTGACCTCTACAACGCAAATGCGGCAGGAGCCGAACTTGTGTATTCCTTCAATATAACAAAGGTGAGGGATGTTTATATTGTTAGCCTTTGCCGCCTCCAAAATGGTTATGCCCTTTTTAGCTGTAATCGGTTTTCCGTTTATTTTTAAATTAATCATAACACCTACCTCCTGTCGCAGCGCAGGCAGCGCATTGCCTCTGCCATAGCATTTAGATTATGATATCCCAAAACGACCTCGTCAAAGCAGTTTTTGCGAGTGTCGGCGGGGAGCTTGTCAAATGGGAATTTTTCATGTTCGACAATTTCGTCCTCACTTATTTTATCCGGAATATCTATCGGGTTGCCTTTGTTTAATTTACCGCTACCGCCAAGATGAATATCAATGGATTCTGCCGCCCTTTTGCCGTCTGCAATTGCACGGATAACAGTATCGGGGCCCCTTGTAACGTCACCGCCTGCAAACACACCCTCCATAGTTGTCATGAGCGTGTCGTCATCAATAACAAATGCACCCCAAGAAGTAACGCTTATCTCGTCCTTGCGTACAAACGGCAAGTCTGAATACTGGCTGACTGCCGGTATAACGGTGTCAACATCAATAAAGAAGTTCGAGCCTTCAACCTTAGCCGATTTTCTTCTGCCGCTCTTATCAAACTCACAGAGATTCATTTTGACACATTCAACCCTTGAAACGCGTCCGTCATTGCCGGCAATAAATCTAACAGGGGAGATGAGCTCAACAATTTCGATGCCTTCCTCAACCGCCTCTTCAATTTCACTTTCGTAGGCAGGCATTGCCTCTTTGTTACGGCGGTAGAGCACCATTACCTTTTCTGCACCCAGCCTAACAGCTGTTCTTGCGGAATCAATCGCTGTGTTTCCTCCGCCGATAACCGCAACGGTTTTGCCAAGTTTAACATCCTTTTTCAAGTTAACATCCTTCAAGTAGTTAATACCGTGCAAAACACCGGGCAGGTTTTCGCCAGGGATTTTGATTTTTTGTGGGAGCTGTGTTCCTGTTGAAATATAAACAGAATCATAAAGTTTTTTTAGACTCTTGAAGTCTATATCCTTGCCGACTTCGGTGTTCAGAATAATATTGACACCTGCTTGTTTTATAAGTTCAATTTCATGTGCCAAAACTTTTTTTGGCAGCCTGTATTCGGGTATGCCGAAAACAAGAACACCGCCTGCAACGCACTGAGATTCATAAACATCAACTGTGTAGCCGATACGTACCAGGTAATAAGCGCATGTTAGCCCTGACGCACCAGCACCAATTATAGCAACCTTTTTGCCGTTTTTAGGGAACACGAGGTCGTTTGAATAAGGCTTTTTGTTCTTTAAAGCATAATCAGCGACAAAACGCTTTATGTCGCAAATTGCGACAGGCTCGTCAACCGTGCTTCTGCGACATTTTGACTCGCAGGGACGGGTGCATATTCGGCCACAAACAGCAGGGAAAGGGTTTTCTTGCCTTATAAGGTCGTAAGCGTCAAGAAATCTGCCTGCAGCGACAAGTGCCATATAACCGGGCACATTTACATTTGCAGGGCATGTGTTTTCACAAGGTGAGATAAATAAGTCCGCACACACGCCTGCACGGCAATATTTGTTGCGAATATGCTCCTCAAACTCATCTCTAAAATACCGTATAGTACTCAAAACGGGGTTGGGTGCTGTTTGACCGAGGCCACACATTGCTGTTTCTTTAATTGTTTCACCAAGCTCTATTAGAAGCTCAATGTCGCCCTCTTCACCCTCGCCACGAGTGATTCTTTCAAGAATTTCAAGCATACGCTTTGTACCGACACGGCAAGCAACGCATTTGCCACAGGATTCGTCTTGTATGAAATCCATAAAATATCGTGCGGTGTCAACCATGCAGGTGTCTTCGTTCATGGCGATAAGACCGCCTGAGCCCATAATTGCACCGAGCTTTGTGAGTGATTCATAATCGGTTATTACATTTAGATTATCCTGTGTAACACATCCGCCCGAGGGGCCTCCTATTTGTGCAGACTTGAATTTCTTTTTGTTTCTCATTCCTCCGCCAATATTGAACAATATATCGCCAAGAGGCATGCCTATCGGGACTTCAATAATGCCCGAATTCACAACATCACCTGCAAGCGCAAAAACCTTTGTGCCCTTGCTTGTTTGCGTGCCGTATTGAGCGTACCAATCACTGCCGTTGAGAAGAATTGCAGGTACAGCAGCAAATGTTTCAGCGTTGTTTATAATTGTGGGTTTACCGAACAAGCCCTTTTGGAATGGGAACGGAGGCTTTTGCTTTGGCTCGCCTCTGTTACCTTCAATTGATGACATTAGAGCCGTTTCTTCTCCGCAAACAAATGCACCTGCGCCAATTCTTATTTCAAGGTCAAAGTTGAAGTTTGTTCCAAACAATTTATCGCCGAGAATGCCTTTTTCTCTTGCATCTTCAATTGCTGATTTCAAGCGTTCAATTGCAATAGGATATTCCGCACGGATATATACATAACCTATGCTTGCGCCAATTGCATATCCGCCGAGCATCATTCCTTCAATCAAGGTGTGAGGGTCGCCCTCAATAATGCTCCTGTCCATAAATGCACCGGGGTCACCCTCGTCGGCGTTACAGACAATGTATTTCTGTTCGCTTTTTGCGTTGTAGCCGGCCTCCCATTTAACACCGGTCGGGAAACCCGCACCGCCACGGCCTTTAAGGCCAGATTTTTTGATTTCTTCAATGATACCCTCTCTGTCCTTTGAGGTGATTGATTGAATTGCTGCAAAATAACCGTTTCTTGCTATGTAAGCATCAATGCTTTGATAATCCATTGCTCCGCAGTTTCTTAAAGCAATTTTTACTTGATTTTTAAAAAATTCAATGTCATCAATTTTTGGAACATGCCTATTTAGGGTATTATCATAAAAGGTGTGCTCTTCCAACACTTTATTGTTGAGAATATGGGCGTTAACAATTTCCCGCGAGGTTTGAGGTGTAAGCTCGGTGTAAAAAATTCTTTCGGGCAGAATGAGCATAACGGGGCCGACGGCGCATGTGCCCATACAACCTGTCTCAAAAACAGCGACCTTGCTTTTTAGACCGTTTTTATTAAGCTCATCAATGACCGCATCTCTGACTTCACCGCAGCTTGACGAAACACAGCCTGCTCCGCTGCACACCAAAATTTGGTAGTCGTACTTTGCAAGCTGGTTGTTATAGTTACTCTTAATTTGTTGTAAATTTTTAATGCTGTTTACCTTTTTACTCATTTTTTCACCTCCTGAATTAATAATTGGAAAGGATTGATTCAAGCTTGTTGACATTAACCTGTTTGTAAACTGTATCATCAATCATAATTGCTGGAGCAAGACCGCAAGCGCCTATACATCGCGCTATTTCAAACGTGAATTTGCCATCCTCGGTTGTTTCACCAATATCAATGTTCAAAAGCTCCTGCAAATGCTCCACAAGCTTTTTCCCGCCCCTGACATAGCAAGCGGTGCCCAGGCAAACTCGAATGGTGTGCTCGCCCCTTGGAGTTGTTGAAAAAAATGAATAAAATGTGATAACTCCCGACACCTCTGACAAAGGTTTGTTTAAGGATTTTGCAATGAATTTCTGCAAGTCCAAAGGCAGATGCCCGTAAATTTCTTGAGCAAGATGAAGAATTTGAATAAGATTGCCCTCTTTATCCTTATAAAGGTCAATAATATTTGCAATTTCTTCATACTTCTGCTTTTCACTCCCTTTGTCGCAGTTGCATTTTTTTATTTGTGTGCTCATCTTATCCCTCCTAATAATGATTCGATTTGATTTAAAC
>DASRNM010000071.1:0-2011 GCA_035647435.1 Clostridia bacterium | reverse complement strand
GTGCAATGGAGCTAGCGAGCCAGAAAATTTTGAGCGGGGATGCGCAAAGTGGTCTTGAGATATTTGAAGAATATCTTAAAAAAATTAATATAACCCGAGAAATATTAGCTCAACGGGACAACAAGATTTTTTGTGAGCTTGAACGCTGGATAAAAAAGTTTAATGTTATGTGTGACACGCTCAACAGTTGCTTTGATTATTTGACAACGGGTGATGAGAATGCGAAAAGTAACGCAGAGCGGGGGCTTAAAGAATACATTGAAATGCCAGAAGTATTTGCTAATTTTTGCTTCCAGCAAACTGTCGAATTTATAATAAATAACGGAGGGGCAATTTCGTGAAAAAAGCAGTAATTTTATGCGCAGGTGCAGGCACAAAAATTTGGCCTTACGCTGAAATCAGATGTAAAGCTATGATAAATGTTTCAAACAAACCTATTGTTGCATATTCGGTTGATGCACTTACCGAGCTGGGGTTTGAACAAATAGTTATAGTTGGCAATAGATTTGTTGAAGAAATTAGAGCATACTTTAAGAATTATAAGAATGTTGAAATCGTAATTGACAATGCGCCTAAAGGTACGGCATTTTCATTATTAGCCGCAAGCGAAAGCATAGGCGAAAATGATTTCTTAGCACTTTACGGTGACACCATTGTGGATAAAAACGATTTAGATAAACTGATAAAAACTTTCAAGCAAACAAAAGAAAACACTGCGCTTGTCGGCAAACTTGTGGGACACAGCAGCGATGTTATAGGCTGTGATTTAAGTGCAGACGGCAGCATTCACAAGGTTTGGGGGCACTCGAGAGATGAAAGCACCCATATTTTTGGAGGCTTTGCTTTTAAAGCGAATATGTTTGATAATCTTAAGAATAATTCATGTCGTTTCACCGCAACCGAAGTTGGTATGATGCCTCCAATTGAAGGATATATCGAAATGACGGTATCCGATTATATTGACGAGGGCGGAACAGTAAAAACAGCCGTTGCCCAAAGCAAAGTGCTGGATATAGACAAGCCATGGCATATTCTTGAAGCGAGCCATTATATCAATGGAAAAAGGTGCAATGAGCTTAAAAGCAACGAGCTCGACGAGGGAGCTTCAATTGATGAAAGTGCTACGATCAACGGTTTTGTGAAGCTTGGCAAAAACAGTAAAATAGGGAAAAATGTGATTATAGAAGGCAACATAATTGTTGGGGACAATACAGATGTTTCTAACGCAGCGATAATCGAAGGTAATGTAGTTATCGGCGATAATTCGTCTGTGAAAAATGCTTGTTTTGTATCATACGCCTCAACAATAGGCAATGATTGCGTGATTAGTCATGCCGCAGAGCTTGACGGAATAATATTTAATAGAGTTTTTCTTTATCACTACATGGAATACTATGGAATCATTGGCGAAAACACAGATTTGGGGGCAGCAACCGTTTGTGGCAGTCTCAGGTTTGATGACGGACATACAATTCAAAGAATCAAGGGTCGGCGTGAATTGCCAAACAGTGGCTATGGCGATGCGGTTTTTCTCGGTGATTATTGCCGAACGGGCGTTAACGCAATTTTAATGCCGGGTGTAAAGGTTGGGGTCTACAGCGTTGTCGGCGCTGGAGTACTACTCAATAAGGATTTGAAGAACAACACTTTACTATATACTGAACAAAACCAGATTGAAAAGACCTGGGGATTTGAAAAATATGGTTGGTAAGTTTGTGCCGTGCAGAAAAAATCCGCACGGCCTATAAAACTAATTATACCCTGTTAAGCTGTTCACAAAGCTTCTCATTTCGCTTTTCGAACTAATTGATTTGGTTATTTCAATCAATTCTTTCTGCTTTTCCTGTGGCAAGGCTGAAAAATGTCGCAAGGCTTCGGTGTTTTGAGACAGCGCCATTCCAAAACCAAGAGGGACTCCGTTGTTAAAAACGTTGCTTTTCACTTAATCACCTCATTTAATAAATTTTGTTTTAATTATTTTATTTGGGTTAGATATAATAAAGTATACAAA
>DASRNM010000070.1:0-7746 GCA_035647435.1 Clostridia bacterium | reverse complement strand
ATTATATACAGTAATTACTAATTGACATTATGGGGGAATGAAATTTGTTTGCAAAGGTTTCGAGTATGGGTTTTTTTGGAATGGAGGCATTTGTCGTTGAGGTTGAGGCGGATATTTCACAGGGTTTACCTCGCTTTGACATTGTAGGCCTGCCCGACGTTTCTGTTGCAGAGTCGAAAAACAGAGTCCGCTCTGCGATAAAAAATGGTAGTTTTAGTTTCCCCTCAAGCAGAATTACAATAAACCTTGCACCGGCAGACACGAAAAAGGAGGGCCCGCTTTACGACCTGCCTATTCTTGTTGCGCTACTGATATCAACACGACAGGTAAGGTGTGAAAGTTTGGGTAAAATCGCATTTTTCGGTGAGTTGTCACTTGATGGAACAGTTCGCCATGTCAACGGTGCGTTACCTATGGTTATAAAGGCTAAGCAATCAGGGATAGAGGCAGTTTTTTTGCCTGCTTCAAATGCGGCAGAAAGTTCTGTTGTTAAGGATATAACGGTCTACCCTGTTAACAATGTTTCGGAGCTTATCAACCACTTGAAAGGGATTGATACAATCACCCCTGCGAAAGCAGAGGATTATACGAGCATTGATGAAATTGTGCAGTGTGCAGACTTCTGTGATGTAAAGGGGCAGTTTGAGGCACGAAAAGCATTAGAGGTTGCTGCGGCAGGCGGACACAATGTGCTAATGATAGGCCCGCCCGGCTCGGGTAAAAGTATGCTCGCAAAAAGGCTACCTTCTATTCTACCGGATATGACATTTGAAGAAAGCCTTGAAACCACTCAGATTTATTCAATAGCAGGGGTTTTGCCCGACAATGTGCCTTTGATACGAACAAGGCCGTTTCGTTCACCCCACCATACTGTCTCGCCTGCTGGGCTTTCTGGCGGTGGCAGAGTTCCTCGCCCTGGGGAGATTTCACTTGCGCATAACGGCGTTTTATTTCTTGATGAGTTGCCTGAATTTTCAAGAACAGCAATGGAGGTGCTCCGCCAGCCGATAGAGGACGGAACAATCACAATTTCAAGAGTTGCTGGCTCTTTGTCATACCCGTGCTCAACGATGGTTGTATGTGCTATGAACCCTTGCCCTTGCGGTTATTTAGGGCACCCCAAAATTGAATGTACTTGCCCTAAGGGAGCGGCGCAAAGATACCTTGAAAGGGTGTCGGGCCCCCTCCTTGATAGATTGGATATACATATTGAAGTTCCCCCTGTTGAATTTGACAAGCTCTCAAGTGAAGAAAAAAGCGAATGCTCGGCGGACATAAGAAAAAGAGTGAACCGCGCAAGAAAAACACAACAAAAGAGGCTTGAAGGCTCAGGAATTAATTGCAACGCTCATATGACGGCCGCAATGACAAGGGAATTCTGCTCGCCGACACCAGCGGCATTGACTTTGCTTGAGGAGGCGTTTGAAAGACTCTCGCTTTCCGCAAGAGCGTTTGACAAAATTCTCCGTGTAGCACGAACGGCTGCCGATTTGGACTCGAGCAGTGATGTTGACACTGTACATATCGCTCAAGCAATAAGATTCAGAAACTTCGACAGGAAGTTTTGGAAAAGGTGACACACATCGACCTTTATCTTTGTTGACAGGATTGCAAAAAAAGTTTAGAATTAAAGTGATTTACAATGACGTATCAAAAAGAATAGAGGGAACAAAATGAATGAGGTTAAAAAACTATATAAGCTTTGGTTAGAAAAAACAGATGAAAATAAAGAGGTTTATGACGAACTGCTTTCAATAAAGGGCAAAGATGAAGAAATTCTTGACAGATTTTATCGCAACCTTGAATTTGGTACGGCAGGCTTGAGAGGCGTTTTGGGTGCAGGCACAAACAGAATGAATGTTTATACCGTAAATCAGGCAACCCAAGGGCTTGCGGATTATATAAATTCTGAGTTCACTAACCCCAGCGTTGCTATTGCTTTTGATTCGAGAATCAACTCCGATGTTTTTTCAAAGGAAGCGGCACAGGTGTTCGCCGCAAACGGCATAAAGGTTTATATTTACCGTGAGCTTGTGCCGACACCGATGCTTTCGTTTGCTGTAAGAGAGCTGAAATGCAGCTCAGGCATTATTGTCACGGCAAGCCATAACCCCGCGAAGTATAACGGATATAAATGCTATGACCCCGAGGGTTATCAAATGACTGACGAGGCGGCAAAAAAAGCTTACGATTTTATAAGCAAGGTTGATATTTTTGGCTCGGTTAAAAAAGTCGACTTTTACGAGGCTGTCAAGTCAGGAAGAATCGAATATATCCCTGAGGAGATTATAGAAAAGTTTTATTCAAAGGTTTTAGAACAGCAGATAAACCCCGGGATATGCCAAAAGAGCGATTTAAAAGTAATATTTACACCCCTCAACGGAGCGGGAAACAAGCCTGTGCGCAACGTTCTTGAAAAAATAGGGCTTGAAAATGTTTCCGTTGTGCCTGAACAGGAAATGCCCGACGGTAATTTCCCGACCTGCCCTTATCCGAACCCTGAAATAAGGCAGGCGTTTGAATATGCACTCAAAATGACAGAAAAAGAAAAAGCAGATATTCTGCTTGCAACAGACCCTGATTGCGACAGAGTTGGTATTGCTGTTTACGAAAAAGGTGAATACGAACTCTTGAGTGGTAACGAGGTCGGGGTGTTGCTTGCACAATATATTTTATCTTCAAAAAAAGCTGACGGAACAATGCCCGAGAATCCTGTTTTGCTCAAGTCCTTTGTCACAACCTCTCTTGTAACTGAGGTTGCAAAGAAATACGGTTGCGAGGTTGTGAATTTGCTTACAGGTTTTAAGTATATAGGTGAATTTATCACAAACTTTGAGAAAAAGGGTGAAGCAGACAGGTTTATTATCGGCATGGAGGAGAGTTACGGTTATCTTTCGGGTATTCATGCAAGAGATAAAGACGCAGTCGTTGCATCAATGTTAATTTGCGAAATGGCGGCATATTATAAAAAGCAAGGTAAAACGCTTGTTGATGTTATTAGCGATGTTTACAATGAATATGGGTACTATCTCAATAGCGTTTTAAATTTTGCGTTTGAAGGTGCAAGTGGCATGAAAAAGATGAAGGACATAATGCAAACATTGCGTGAAAATGCTCCTTGTGAAATTGCAGGCGAGAAGGTTTTGAGCGTTTCGGACTACTATAAAAGCGTTACAATCGACACGCAAAACGGTAAAGAAACCGCAATCCATCTGCCGAGCTCAAATGTGCTCGAATATAAGTTGCCAAGGGGTAGCAAGGTTATAGTTCGACCTTCCGGCACAGAGCCGAAAATAAAGGCTTATATTTCTGCCGTTGCAGAAAACAAAGAAGAAGCGGTAGCGATAGCAGAGGCTATGGGTTCAGATATGAAAAAGATTATGGGGCTTTCGTGAGGTGAGTTTTTTGAAAAGAGAAAAAATTATTAGAATCGTGGCACTATGCATGGCGATATTAATGGGTTTGAGTGTTATCACAGTAGCATTGAGTGTTCTTGCAAGATAGAGGGATTAAT
Organism: Clostridia bacterium; assembly: GCA_035647435.1. Taxonomy (GTDB): domain Bacteria; phylum Bacillota; class Clostridia; order Oscillospirales; family Acutalibacteraceae; genus JAAZFZ01. The sequence continues at coordinate 4,232 of DASRNM010000070.1, read as the reverse complement.
ATATTGCGATGATTTAGTTATTATGATATACTAATTTTGACGGTTATTTTAAGTAGCTAAAGATATGAGAGGTGAGTGTTGTGGCGATTAAAAGAGCAGTTTCGGTTTTGCTTTCGGCAGTTTTGTTAATTTCAATTTTTCCTTTAAACATTTTTGCAAGTAACATTGATTTCTGCATTGAATCCGAAACATTCGAAACGGGTTTGCCGATGGAAGAAATCGGTTTGGAATATCCGCAAAGCCCATCTAAGACTACCTCAATTTCAACCCAAAGTTACTCAGGCGCAGCGGTTGGCGTAAATTTCTATGAACAGTTGGAGAATGACACGCAGCGTGCTGTCTACAATGCTTTGAAGGGTTTGGACGGTAGCGAAACGACTTTGGTTTTAAACTTTGCGGAAGATGAAGGCTATGAAGATATGGCGCTTCTCACTTTCTATACAGATGAATATCCGATTTTGCCAGTGAATATGAGCACAATAGACCAGACGGTTTATAGAAACGTTCAGGTCGCTATTGAAGCATTTCAAAAGGATTGTCCCGAAACATTTTGGGTTAAATTCGGCGAGAGCGGAACATCGTTCAACTATAGTCTCAGTGGTGATTACAACCCTTCGGGCGGTTATGTTTGGGAAACGTTTAAAATCACATTTTCAATAGTTGTAAAGGCTGAACATTCGGGAAGTGTTGCGCAAACAAGGGCGCAGCTCCAACAAGCTGTTGTAGATTTTCCAATTACGGGCACTTCAAGGTATCAAATATGCCAATCCATTCATGACGGGTTAGCAAGAACGGTGACTTTTGATTTGTATTCTGATTATGTGAATGAGGCAACAGGGGCATTACTTTATGGTAGAGCCTCGGCAGAGGGTTATTCAAAGGCGTTCAAACTGATTTGTGACTATTATGACGTACCAACAATGATAGTTAGCGGCAAGAAGGTATCCAGTTACGGAGTAACAAACCATATGTGGAACTATGTTCTAATGGAGGATGATCAATGGTACCTTATTGACTGCGAGTGGGACGACCAGACCACAGAAGCGTATATAATTATTTATTACGACTTTTTCTTAGTCGGTTCGCAAACCTATGCAGTGCATCTCGGCGGCAAAAAAATCTGTGAATCCCATCTGCCGTTAGGTGACTTTTCGGGTAAAGGTTATAAAACCTTTGTGTATCCTACATTAAGCGAAACTTCCTTAGATGTTGACTACACAGCGCTTACAATCGCGCTTCAGCTTGAACCGAAGCACCCTGATGAAAACTATACGGTTTCGACGATTACGGCTTTCAATAATGCAATTATAGCGGGGCTTAATGTTGACCCGTTTTTAACAAGTGATGGCCAATGCATTATCGATCAAGCAGTTGATGCAATTTTAACTGCATACAACAACCTTGAAGTTCAATATTTCCTCAAATCTGCACAAGGCAGTACGGCTGTGATTGACAGAGCTAACCACACAATCTACGGTCTTGATGTGGGTGTTTCAGGGGAAGAGCTCATGTCATCGTGGCTTAAAACCATAGATCAAGCGAGTGTTGAGATTATCGCTTCGGGTGATGTAATCGGAACAGGGACTGTTATTGAGGTCTATATTAACGAGATTCTTCAGGAGACACTTACGGTTCTTATTTTTGGCGATGTTGATTGCGATGGATATACAAGTGCAACCGATGCATTGTATATAGATTTAATTGTTGCGGGATTAAATGATGTTTCGGGCCTTAATTCGTTGGCGGCTCAGGCAGCTGATGCCAACCATGACGGCACAATTGATGCCCTTGACAGTGCGTTGTTAAAGGATGCGGGTCTGTTCTTGCAAACAGTCGATCAGACTCCATAATAGGAGGGTAAAAATGAAAATACTTATTGCATATGCGGGTAAAACAGGAACGACACAAAAATGTGCTATGGAGCTCAAAGAGAAGTTGCCTGAAGCGGTTGTTGTTGACCTTAAAAATGATGCTTGCAGCGTCGACGACTATGATTTTATAATAATTGGATCGGGTATCCGCATGGGTGCGATTCATAAGTCGGTTAAGAAATTTATTTCAAAAAATTACGAAAAGTTGAGAAAAAAGAAGCTGGCGTTTTTTGTATGTAACGGATTTATGGATAAGACAGAGAATGTTTTAAAAGACAACATCCCTTTTGAGCTTTTACAAAACTCTATCTGCGCGACATCGTTCGGCGGTGAAATGGAAATTGATCGTCTCAAGGGATTTGACAGACTGATTGTGAAAATAGTTTTGAAAGCCACGAAGGGCAGCGAAAGGGTTGCTCCAACAATTTTTTATGAAAACATTGAAAAACTTGCGATAATGATTTTAGAGGAACTAGTTAAAAAATAAGTTTGTTTAATGCAAATTATAAACCGGCCTAAAGCGGAAAAACCGTTATTGGTCGGTTTTAATTTTGGCTGCTGTTTTATTTGATGTAAGGTGAATTTTATGCTTTATTTTATCGAATTATGTGATATAATATCATATATTAAATTGACGGGGGTAATGTTGGTGGAAAGTAAGCTGTGCGCCATGACGGGCGCCTCAGGGCATGTTGGCTATGCTTTGCTAAAGGAGCTTGTTAAAAACGGCGAGCGGGTTCGAATAATTATTCGAAAGGACACTGAGATTTTTGACGGCATTGATTGTGAAAAGGTTATCGGGGACGTTACCGATTTAGCCTCGCTCAAAAAGGCTTTTAAGGGAGTCGATGTTGTGTATCACCTTGCAGGTGTTATTGATGTCAATGTTGGTAACGATGAGATTATACATAAGGTTAATGTCGAAGGTACAAAAAACGTTGTTAAGGCTTGTGAAAAGCGTGGAGTGAGAAGGCTTGTCTATGCTTCATCGGTCGATGCCTTTAAACCTCTTGATAATAACGAGTTAATGAAAGAGATATACAGTTTTGACCCTAAAGATTTAGAAGGAACATATGCAAAAACTAAAGCGATAGCAACACAATATGTGCTTGATAAGGCAAAAGAGGGTAAGGTTGAAATGGTGGTTGTTCACCCTGGTGCGTGCATAGGGCCGTACGATTTCAAGGTTTCAAATGTCGGTGAGATGGTGAGAAAGTTTATCTCAGGCAGTTTCCCTGTTACAATGGATTTTGGAGCATACAATTTTGTTGATGTGCGTGATGTCGCAAAGGGAATTTATGCGGCGGCAAATAAAGCAAAAAATGGTGATTGCTTTATTTTGACAGGCAGTGTTACAACTGTTGACGAGATGGTAACAATGCTGTCTGATATATGTGATGCCAATCCCCCTAAACTTGTGGCTAAAAAGTGGATGGTAAATGTTGCTGCACCTGCTGCTGAAGTTTATTATAAGGTAGCAAAAAAGACTCCCTTATTTACAAGGTATTCAATCAGAAAGATTACCTCAAACTGCAACTTTTCTTATGAGAAGGCTGAAAAAGAATTAGGATATAAACCGATGAGCGTCAAAGAATCATTGACAGATATGGTTAATTGGATTAAAGAAAACAGCAAGGTAGACTCATGAAGGATTTAAGAAATGAGGATAGCAAAAGGGTTGAACCACCAAAAAACCAAGGATTAAAAATAGATAAAAAAACAATATCGCTAATTACAGGGCTGTTATTGGTTATAATGATTTTTGCGGGGGTTTTAACTCAAGTGTTGCCGAGAGGCGAATATATTAGATACCCCGTAGGCAGTGAAAATGCAGGCGAAATAGTTGTTGACATTGAGAATGGAATTGAACCTAAATATGTTCAGGACACAGAATATAAAATGCCTTTTTGGCGTGTGTTCACCTCTGTTTTTGAGGTGTTCACAAGCGACAGTGCCCTTACGGGCGGCGCGATAATTTGCTTTATAGTTTTAATCGGGGGAACATTTCTTGTTTTGGACAGGAGCGGTGTCCTTAAATATATTATGTCGTCAATAGTTAGAAAATACTCCGACAAAAAGCACAAGCTACTTGCAGTGATGATTTTTGCTTGTATGGCTCTCAGCTCGGTGTGCGGAGTTCTTGAGGAAAGTATAACCTTAGTTCCGCTTGCTGTGGCAATCTCGCTTGCACTCGGGTGGGATTCGCTTGTGGGCTTAGGCTTTAGCCTTGTTGCAATCGCATTCGGTTACTCTGCTGCAACATTCAACCCTTTCAATGTCGGAGTCGTTCAGTCAATGGCAGGGCTTCCACTTTTCTCTGGTTTAGGTTACAGGCTTGTTGTCTTTGTAGGTGTTTATGCT
>DASRNM010000069.1:0-8105 GCA_035647435.1 Clostridia bacterium | reverse complement strand
ATGATATACTATTTTAAGTTAATTATATATAGGGCATTTGTTGACTTTGTAATTAAGATAGTTCTCGCCATTGCTTTAGGTTGATTTTTTGGGGGTGTATTATTGAAAATAGTTGTTTCTGGAACCGGATATGTTGGACTTGTTACCGGCGTTTGCCTTGCCGATAAAGGGCACGATATAATCTGCGTTGATATAGACAAACAACGAATAGAAGATTTGAAAAAAGGCATTGTGCCACTTTTTGAACCCAGCATTGTTGAACTTATAGAAAAAAATGCGGACAGGCTTACCTTCACTTGTGATACTGAAAACTCCTACAAGCAGGCAGATTTAATTTTTATCGCTGTTGGCACTCCTGAAAAAAAGGACGGCTCCGCAAACCTTTCATATGTGTTTGATGTTGCAGAACAAATAGCTGAACAGATTCAAACCGACTGTGTTGTTGCCATCAAATCTACTGTACCGATATGCACAAATGAAAACGTTGAAGATTATATAAAATCAAACTTAAAGCACGATGTTAAAATCAGCGTTGCATCAAACCCCGAATTTTTATCTCAAGGCACTGCCGTTGCCGACACACTTAATGCCTCAAGGATTATTGTTGGGGTTGAAGATAAGATGGCATATGACACCCTTAAAGTTTTGTATGAGGCTTTTGACTCTCCATTGCTTTTCACTGACAGAAGAAGTGCTGAAATGATAAAATATGCTTCAAACAATTTTCTTGCATTAAAGATTTCATATATAAATGAAATTGCAAATTTGTGTGAAATTGTCGGCTCCAATATTGATGATGTGGCAAAGGGCATGGGATATGACAGCAGGATAGGCAACAAGTTCCTCAGAGCCGGAATAGGCTATGGAGGCAGTTGCTTCCCAAAGGACACAAAGGCCCTCAACTGGCTTGCCTACACCAATGACTATGAGTTAAAAACCATTAAAGCGGCAATAGAGGTCAATGAAAGACAAAAGCTTAGGTTAATTAAAAAGGCAAAAGAATATTTTGAAAGTTTTGAAGATAAAACCTTTGCTGTTTTAGGTTTGACTTTCAAGCCAGGCACAGATGATTTACGAGAGGCACCGTCTTTAATCAACATCCCCATACTAATCGAAGAGAAAGCAAAAATACAGGTGTGGGACCCTGTCGGAGCTGAGAATTTCAAAAAAGAGCACCCCGACGAGCTAATTTATTGTGACACTATTGAGGACGCTCTCAACGGTGCTGATATATGCCTTATCCTCACTGAATGGAAGGAAATAACGGATCTAACCGCTGAAACAATCAAAAGCAAAATGAAAACTCCGATTATTTTAGACGGTCGGAACTGCCTTAGCAATGATGTTATAACAGACAGTGAAATAACCTATGACGGAATAGGTAGGACAACAAAGCATATAAAATTTGATTGAATTGCAACACATAACCCGCACAGCCTTTTATAGGCATGCGGGTTTTTCTGTCTGCATTAGGCTTTTACTATGTATATTTAATACCCAAAAATCAATAATAGTTTTGTATAATAAAAGCGTGGGGGTTTGAATGAACACAAACAAAAGGGCAAACCATCTTATAACCGAAAAATCGCCGTATCTATTGCAGCATGTATACAACCCCGTTAATTGGCGCCCATGGGGCCGTGAAGCCTTTGAGCAAGCGCGAAGAGAGGATAAGCCCGTGTTTTTGAGCATAGGCTATTCCACCTGCCACTGGTGCCATGTTATGGAGCGTGAATCCTTTGAACAGGAGGATGTTGCAAAGCTATTGAACAATGATTATATTTCAATTAAGGTTGACCGTGAGGAGCGCCCCGATATTGATGCGGTCTATATGTCCGTGTGTCAATCAATGACAGGCTCGGGCGGCTGGCCGTTGACAATCATAATGACGCCCGAGCAAAAGCCTTTTTATGCCGCAACCTATATTCCAAAAACCTCAAGATACGGCAACTTAGGCATGCTTGAGCTTATCCCCGAAATAGCACGTCGATGGAAAACAGACAAGCAGACACTTATAACCGCCGGGGAAGAAATTACTGCGTTTATATCAAAAAGCAGAACACAACCAACCTCAGTTGAGCCTTCAAAGGATTTGTTGGCCTCTGCAATAAAAATGTATCGCCAAAGCTTTGATAAAAAATATGGTGGCTTTGGAAATGCGCCGAAATTCCCCGCAACTCACAATCTTTTATTTTTGATGAGATATTCGCAGCTTGAAAATGATAAAAACGCCCTTGAAATGGCTGAAAAAACTCTTGTGCAAATGTACAAAGGCGGAATTTTTGACCATATCGGCGGAGGTTTTTCCCGTTACTCGACCGATGAATATTGGTTGGTGCCGCATTTTGAAAAGATGCTTTATGATAATGCTCTTCTTTTGCTTTCATACCTCAAAGCCTATCGTATTACAAAGCTTCCTATTTACCGCACTGTTGCTGAAAAAATACTTTTCTATGTTTTTAATGAACTTGTTACAAAACAGAAAGTTTTTTGTTGCGGACAGGACGCAGATAGCGAGGGTATAGAGGGCAAGTATTACACCTTTACACCTGATGAAATCAAGAAAGTTGTCGGCGATTTGGACGGTGAGGCTTTTTGCCGACATTTTGATATCACAAAGTCTGGTAACTTTGAAGGGAAAGGCATACCTAACCTGTTGAATAACCCAAACTTTGAAAACAGTGATAATAACTTAAATAAAATGATAAAAAAGCTGTATAATTATCGACTCAACCGAACAAAGATTTTGCTTGACGACAAAATCCTGACCTCTTGGAATTCTCTGATGATTGTGGCACTTACAAAAGCAACAACCGTTTTAAATGATGAACGTTACCTTAAAGCCGCTGTAAATGCTGAAAAATTTATTAATGAAAATTTGACAGATAAAAACGGTGATTTGCTAGTGCGTTGGCGAGAAAATGAAGCCGTCCACTCTGGAAACCTTGACGATTATGCCTTTTATTGTCTTGCTTTGATTGAACTTTACCGCACAACCTTTAATGTAGATTATCTTGAAAAGGCGTTGAATTATTGCAAACGTTTGATTGAAAAGTTTGAGGATAAAAACGACGGAGGTTTTTATCTTAACGCTGTTGACAGCGAAATGCTTATTACACGACCTAAAGAAGTTTATGACGGTGCAATGCCGTCAGGAAATTCTGCAGCGGCAATGACGCTTGCCGAAATTGCAGGAATGACGGGTGAACTTGAGTGGAGAAGCCTTGCAGATAAACAATTTGCTTTTCTTGCACCTCACATTTATGGCTACCCCACAGGCTATAGCTATTCCCTACTTGCAATGACAAAGGTGCTTTATCCCTCGACTGAGTTGGTATGCGTTTCTTCCAAAAACAATGTGCCTGATGAGCTTAAACTGCTTTTCGAGGAGCATGATTTTGATAACATCTATGTGTTGTTTAAAACACGAAAAAATGCAGAAAAATTGTCAAGGATTGCTCCGTTTTGCAAGGATTATCCGATACCTGAACACGGAACAATGTATTATCTTTGCCGAAACGGTGCATGCGAAAAACCGACAAATGATATTCAAGATTTAAAGACAATGATAATTCGACAAATCGAGTTAAATCAAGGGTAACAATAACAAATTGAACTTAAATAAAGATCGCCGTCGAGAGTTTATTCTCAACGGCGGTTGTTAATTTATATTTACTGTTACATTTCGTCTTCTACGCAAATATTTTCATTATAGTCAAAATTTAGCCTCTGTTCCTCTATGACGAGCGGTCTTTTCATCATTCTTGAGTTTATGTTCAAAATATATTCGCCCAAAAATCCGATAAAGAAAAGTTGAACAGAGCCGTAAAGGAAAACTCCTATCAAAATTGGCGCAGTACCTGCTGGATAACCGTACCAATTAGTTAGTTTGAGTATTGTATAGACCAACGCAATCAAAACGCTTATCCCCGACATTACAAAACCCGATATTGTCGCAATTCTCAGGCCCACCTTTGTGTATGAGGTCACACTGAGCATTGCCGCGTCGTAGAGTGTGTAAAAACCATTGCTGGATTTGCCCTCTCTCCTCCTTGCCTGCTCATAGGGGATATCCTTCCTGCGATAACCTAACTCCGCTACAATGCCTCTCAGGAAGGGCGCTGGGTCGTCTAAATCGGCAAGCACATCAATAAAGCTTCTGTCGTAAAGGCCAAACCCTGTGAAATGCTCGATTTGTTCAACGCTTGACATGCTTTTAATAACCTTATAATACATCGTGCGAAAAAGCCTTATAATCTTATTCTCTTTGCTGCTTTTTTTGATTCCACAGACGATTTTATATCCCTTTTCCCACTCGTTGACAAATTTCGGTATCATCTCAACAGGGTCTTGAAAGTCACAAGCGAGCAAAATTGTGCATTCGCCGCTCGTTTGACACATTCCATAATAGGGAGAATTGAACTGACCGAAGTTCTTTGCATTGAAAATTGCTTTAATTTTTTTGTTGCCCTTGCACAACAGCCTTATCATATCTCTTGTTGAGTCGGTTGAACAGTTGTCGATAAACACGATTTCATAATCATATTTAGGCAATTTTTTCTCAAACTCATTTATTATTGCCTTGCTTATCGGAACAATATTTTTTTCTTCATTGTAGCAAGGTATTAAAACGCTTACAGTTTTCATCTTTCACACCGATCTTCTTTTATTTCATACGATATATCCATAATAGAATTTTTACTTAAATTTGTCAATGCAGGATTGTCTAAAACCATGTTTTCGCAAATAAACCGATGACGAAGCTCATCATCGGCTGAAAATTGTTTTAGCTTTACTCAATATTTTTCCGTTTCCTCAACATCAAGCACAAAAATGGTGGCCCCGCCGACCTTAACCTCTATTTTTGGTCCACTGTCATGCAGACCTACGCCGTAAGACATCGTCGTTGGTTTCACTTTTTTTCTTGTTTGAGAGTTCAGCCTTATAATCTCTTTTGCCCTTGCCACATCTTCTTTTTTAGAGCCGACTAAAAGAGTGGTATTGCCCACCATTAAAAACCCACCCGTAGTTGAAAGCTTTGTGACAATAAACCCCTCGTTTGTCAACGCCGAGGAGACCACTGCACTATCGTCATTATTTATTATCGCAAGTATAAGTTTCATTGCATTCACTTCTCCATAAATTTATAAATATAAAATCAAACATCAGGCATAATCTGCTTGATACTTCTTTTATCAAGCTTTTTCAAATCAGGGATTTCATACCTGTTGTCATTTGCATCCTTGATAAGTATTCGCCCATCATAAAGCACCTTGATGGCTGTCAACGCATTTTTTATTTCAAAAGTATATTCTCCCCTGTCGGTTTCAACCGTCCACATCCAAATTTTAAACTTTTCAGTTCTTTTGATAAGCTTTTTAATTTTAGGAATCATATAATACTCGTTCAAGCACCCTAAAACAACGTTTTTGGACTCGTCGGACAAATTATTAATGTTGCGTATAATTGCCCGCTCCTCCCCTTCATTATCTAACAAAGTGATGTATTTTGTCAAGCCACTTATGGGGAACAACCTTCTCGGCTCAAGATCAGTCATAATTTCGCCGTTATAATGCTCAACATCGACAAAAATTTTATCATTTGGAGTTATTCTAACCTCGGGGCCTTCTATGTACCGCTGATTCATATTCTCACCTCATAACCTCGAATTTTTCTGCTTCTCTCTGTTTTGTGAGATGCTCTGACATTGATTGAATTTGAATAAGCTTATAATACTTACCTTTAAGGTCCATCAGCTCATTGTGCGTTCCGTTTTCGATAATCCTGCCCTCGTCTACAACAAAAATCCTGTTTGCTTTCCTCAGGGTTGACAGCCTGTGAGCTATCATTATTGTTGTTCGATTTCTAATTATTCTTTCAATTGCCTCTTGAATAAGCTTTTCCGTTTGAGAGTCAACTGCTGACGTCGCCTCGTCAAAAATTAAAATACTTGGATTTTTGAGAACAGCCCTTGCAATCGACACTCTTTGTTTTTCACCGCCTGAAAGGCCGACTCCCCTTTCGCCAAGCATTGTATCATATGTATCTGGCATTTTTGAAACAAAGCCATGCGCGTTTGCAATGTCAGCAGCGTGCAAAACCTGCTCTATGTGAGCCTCAGGCTCGGAATAAGCAATGTTATTGTATATTGTGTCTCTAAACATCAAAGGCTCTTGCTGAACAAACCCGATTTGAGAGCGGTAATGCTCAAGGTCAATATCCTTTATGTTTTTGCCATCTATAAGAATATCGCCCTCATATGCGTCATAAAATCTCATTATCAGGTTAATAATTGTGGATTTGCCCGAGCCTGTTGTGCCGACAACTCCGATAATATCACCGGGATTTATTTCAAAGTTCACATTGTCGAGCACCTTTTTTGACCTGTCAAATGAAAAGTTGACATTCTTGAACTCGATTTTACCTTCAATCTTTTCAATATTTCTACCTTTTCCAAAATCATTTTCGGGTTCGGCATTTATTATATCAAGAATTTTTTCTGCAGATGCAAGGGCGTCCTGATAAGTATCATTAAGGTTTGCAAAAAAGTTTATGGGAGCATAAAACATCGATGTATAGGAAATAAACGATACTAAAAGGCCGAGAGTCATCTTTTCAGGGTTGTCAATAACCCACATACCGCCTACAAACCAAATTATAACTGACCCGCTCGTCATCAAAAATGTTATGATTTGCGGAAACACAGTTGATGTTTTCGCCGCCCTTTTGCTCTCTTTGAGAAAATCATCGTTGTATCGCTCAAACTTTTTAATTGCCCTTTGCTCACTTGTGAAGGTTTTTATAACTCTAACACCGGGTATTGTATCTGCAAGCAAGCTTGAAATTGCACTGCTTCTTCTCCATATCCTTCTGTACATTGGGGCAATTTTCTTACCAAAAAACCCACTTATAACCACTACAAGCGGTACAGGTATAAGCGAAAGCAGAGTTAACTGCCAATCCATTGTGAACATTATAGTAACTATACCAACGAGCATAAATAGCTGAACAATAGCTTCCTGCGTTACACGCAGCATAAAAGACTGCAACTTGTTTGTGTCGGAATTAACCCTATTAATAACTCTGCCTGTTGAAGTTTTGTCATAAAAGCTCATTGGTAAATACTGAGCCTTTGCGTAGATATCTTTTTTTAAATCCGTCATCATGCAGTCGCCCGCGCGACGTAACAAGTAACTTCTGAACGCACCTATGACATGCTGAAAAATGTAAACTAAAAACAAAGCCGAAACCGTAATCAGCAGCATTTCCTTATCGTTACCCGGCAAAATATCGTCAACCATTATTTTTGTTACATAAGGGGGCACAAGTGCCATAGCGGTTGCAATAATCGAAAGGGCAAGACTGATTAGAATTTTATTTTTTTGGGGCTTTACATAGACGGCAAGTTTTGAAACTAGCTTGCTTTTGCTTGTGCAATTAATGCATTCAGCATCCGGGCTTGGCAACTTTCGCCCGCATTTCTGGCAAAAACTTCTTCTGTTTAGATATGTAGTTCTTACAAGTTCAAGCTCATTCTCCACAGACCCACCACTGTTTATCTTATTAATAAACACCGCCGCTGCGTCACAAAGGTCAGCCACCGAATAGGTAAAGCGGAAAACATCTCGTTTTCTTCCATCTTTCGTGACAATTTTAAAAACAGCATTACCGTACATCCTTTTAACTTCAGCCGTTTGAATACGGTCGAATAAAAAGACGGTAAAGCTGTTACTCTCATCAAAGACTATTAACTTTTTTGATGTAATGAACAATGCCGTTTGACCGTAACATCCGTTTAGCGTAAGGTCACCCACAACCGCAAATAGTGGAGGCTCATCACTGTCAAACATCTCATCTGCTTTTTTTTGAATGGAACTGGGTAATTGCTTGTTTATTAGGAACCCTCGTGGCATACTCAAAATGATCACCTCGTTTTGTATTAATACCACATTTTACAACACGGATTATATCATTTTGAAACTTAATGTCAAGGCTTTTTTAAGTTTTAAATTTTATTTTTAAAAATAAAATAAGCTACACTGATACATAAAATTTAAAAACACCGTTTAACTGTGATATCTTACATATATTGTAATAAATATAGT
>DASRNM010000068.1:0-9570 GCA_035647435.1 Clostridia bacterium | reverse complement strand
TTGATTGTCAATGAATTTTGTTCCTACTTTTTTGGCTTTATTAACAGCGCTTAGAAATTCGTCGGGGTTTTTAAGAATTTCATCTCGATAATATTCCATAAATCTCGGTTTACTATTATAGATACCAATACCATAAGAATAGCAACCCGGTTGTATTTCAAACCACATGCAAGGGAAAGTGTTATGTTCATTTTTCGGTCTCATGAACATAACCCAAACGTTCTCTCGATACAAAGTCTTATCTTTTGAAAAACGAGTATCTCGTCTTATTCTCGACACCATTTTAACAGGATTAAGATTCATTTTTTCGTCAAGCTTTATTAAGTCTTGACTAATTATCCCTGCAATTTGCCGCATCGGCAATATGACTTTTTGTTTTATTTCATTCTTATGTTCTTCATAAAAATCCTTTGAATTGCGAAAACGATTTTCTGCAAGAAGCATAAAGACATCACTTTTTATGAAATCGTATTTATTCATATAATCAACCCTTTAATTTCCCTCTTTCAAGCATTGTTTGTGCAGCAAGCATTACGCTAACCTTACCGCTGTGAAAGTTAAGCCCTCCCTGTATCCAAACAGCATACGGCTCCCTAATCGGAGCATCTGCAGACAACTCAATAGTAGAGCCCATTGTGAATGCCCCTGCGGCCATTATGACTTTATTATCATACCCTGGCATATCCCAGGGCTCTGGCGTGACAAACGAGTCTACAGGCGCCCCTCGCTGTATCCCTTGGCAAAATGCAACAAGCGAATCGGGGGTTTTTAATTTTAACGCTTGAACAATATCATATCTTTCCTCATTATAATCAGGAGAAACCTCAAATCCGAACTCGTTAAAAATCGCAGCAGTAAAAACAGCAGTTTTGAGCGCTTCACCAACAACGTGCGGTGCATGAAAGAGCCCCATAAAAAGGCCCCTGTTAAGGCCGAGAGTAGCGCCAACCTCCGAGCCGAGCCCGGGAGTAGTTGCCCTATAAGCACAAAGGTCAACTAATTCTTTGTTGCCTGCAATATAGCCACCGTTTTTCGCAACTCCTCCGCCAGCATTTTTAATAAGCGAGCCTGCAATTATATCTGCCCCCAAATCTGTGGGCTCATTTTTTTGCACAAATTCCCCGTAACAGTTATCTACCATAACAATTGCATCGGAGTTCGCCTTGACTGTTTTTGATATCTCGCCAATTGTTTCAACTGAAAGACTCGGCCTTAAACTGTAACCCCTTGAGCGTTGAATATAGACCATTTTTATATCGTTGTTCTCTATTGCTTTTTTAATTGCATCTAAATCAGGCTCTCCGTTTTCTTTTAAATCCACCTGTTTATAGTTAATTCCAAAATCCTTCAACGAGCCTTGACCGTTGTCGTCATCAAGCCCTATTACCGAATGGATTGTATCATACGGCGTGCCTGTCACGCAAAGCATAGTATCATTAGGTCGCAGCAAGCCGAAAAGGGCAACGCACAGTGTATGTGTTCCACAAGTAAAGCTGTGGCTAACGATAGCTTCTTGAGCACCTACGGAATCGGCAAAAACCTTATTAAGTGTTTCTCGCCCAATATCCCCGAATCCGTACCCCGTTGTTGATGCAAAATGGATATCGCTGACCCTGTTTTTAATGAAAGACGACAACACCTTTTGTTGGTTGTATTCGGTTACTTCTTCAATCCTTTTAAAATAAGGCTCAACCTTGTTTAACGCAATTTTTGACGCATCCATAATCCTTGAATCTATATTAAAAAAATCATTCATTTTTACTCTCCGTTATTTTTAATTGCCCAATTGCCTGTTTTTTTAAATCCTGTTTTTTCATAAAATGTCACGAGCGAATCCTTGCAAAACAACGATACTGTTTTATTTTGCATTGAAAGTTTCGTTGCAATTTGTGAAACTAAACTCTTCGCAATTCCCATGCCCCTATACTCTGACAAGGTGCAGATGCCGCCCAAAAAAGCAGCCGTTTCGGTTAAAAACAAAACCGAGGCACTTGCACAAACAATATTGTTATGTTCTGCTAAATATAACTCAGAAGCATTGCGGCGAACTCGCAAAGAAATGTCAGCCGACCAGTTTTGATAATCGCCAATGTCCTCGAAACCACAAAGCTTTAGCATTGAATAAGCTTTTTTATAATCATCACTTTTCGTAACGAATATTTCAACATTGCTTTTAGGCTCAGGTGTTTTTATAAACTCGACAATTACACCCGATTTTGTGGGTTGTATTTTCAATTTATCAAAAAAACGATAATCAGAAACAATTGATATAAACCCAACAGTGTTTAAAAAAGATATTAATTCTCTGCAATCTGCATTGTTTAAGTCTACACAAACCGTGATTACTCCATCAACTCTTGAAACTGCGGCAGTAACATTTTCATTCACTGTTTGAATCCAAAACAACGAGCCTGATTTCAGGCTTGAATATGCTTTCACACTCGCCGCAATTCGAGTGCCAAAAGAATCACGACTGCAAAAAGCTAACATCGTGTCGAAATTCTTATCGACTAATTTTACCATATTCTCATCCTATCTTCTTGCGAATTCGATAGACAATTCACTGACAATTTTCAACACACTATCTATATCCTTTTTGTTTATAACGCACGAGGGAGAATGAAGGTATCTACAAGGCAATGAAACTGTGAGAGTTTTAACTCCCTTGCCTGAGCAGTGTATTGAGCCTGCATCATTGCCGCCTGCAACAACTGTTTTCGGTTGCACTGCAATGCTTTTCTTGTCTGCAATCTCAAACGCAAGGTCATACAGCTCTTTGTCATATACTGTTGCCCTGTCCATAAATGAAATAACCGCACCGTCTGCAAGACTACAAACCCGTTTATGCCCTTTAACGCCGTTTATATCGGCCGCTGTTGTTGTTTCGACAACAATTGCATAATCAGGTGCTATATTAAAAGCAGCCGTTTTTGCTCCTATTAGCCCAACCTCTTCTTGAACTGTAAAAGCAAAATAGGTGTCGTACAACAGCTCTGATTTAATTATTTCAAGCATTATTGCACAGCCAACTCTGTCGTCAAGTGCTTTTGCTTTGATGCAACCCTCACCGAATTCTACAAAATCAGAATTGAAATATGCAGTATCTCCCATTTGAACAAGCTCTGACGCTTCATCTTTTGATTTTGCGCCGATGTCAATATATAAGTTATCCTTTTCGGGAATTACACTCTTTTCGTCTTTTTTAAGAAGATGAACTGGTTTGACGCCAATAACACCGTTTATATTATTTTCTCCGATTCTTACACAACGGCCTAAAATGACTTTTGTGTCAACTCCTCCGACTGTTGTAAATTTTAAAAAGCCATCATCTGTAATATAAGTTATAATTAATCCGACCTCGTCCATATGTGAGGCAAGCATTACTTTGTTTTTAGGGCGGGATTTCCCTTTTTTAAAAACAAGAAGGTTCCCGAGAGCGTCAATCGAATAATCAGCTATATCTTTTATTTGTGAAATAATATAATTGCGAACATTTTTTTCTCTACCCGAAGTTGAGTTAAGTTCACTCAATATTTTCAATTCATTAATCATTGTTCAGCCCTCCCCTTTCCAAAATATAGTTTGCCATTAAGTGGGCCGTGCTTTCAATGTCGTCAAGCTGAATAAGCTCACAACCTGTGTGCATATTTCTCATCGGAATAGATAACAATGCGGTTTTCGTGCCCTTACCTGCAGTTTGTATACTGTCTGCATTTGTGCCGGTTTTTGCACCCATAATTTCAAGCTGAAAATCTATATTTTTTTCTTTTGCAATTCTCTCAAGTGTTCTGCTCATTTCATAATCAAGAACGGGAGATATGCCAATCATTGTGCCTTTACCAATTTCAGAGGTTGATTCTTTTGTCACATCGGGAGCCTTCGCAAAACCCACATCAACTGAAAATGCCTCGTCTGCCTGCGCAATGTAGCCGCCGACCTTTGCACCGCTGCCACCTGTTTCTTCTTGAACGGTGAACATAACAGTCAGTTTGCAATTATGCTTTTGATTTTCAAGAATCTCAAGGCATCTTAAAATTGATAAAACGCCTGCTCTATCGTCTGCTGTGTTGCAGCTTATACGGTTGTTTAAAAGCTTAAGCTGAGGAGATTTTAGGGTTACCCTATCCCCAACTCTAACTGTTTCTTTTGCCTTTTTAGCCGACATCCCTATGTCTATTGACAAATCTTCTATTTCGCTTGCCTTTTTTCCGTCTTCATCCTTGACTAGATGCGGAGGAGTTGAGGTGATTACACCAAAGATTTTATCTTTTCCCCAAACTGTAACCTCATGAGCGGCAAGAACCCGTTTATCTATACCACCACATGGTGTAACTTTCAGAAAACCGTCATCCTCAACGCTGACAACAATAAATCCTATTTGATCCATATGTGCATCCAAAGCAATGTGAACTCCGTTGCCAAAACTTTCGCCGATAACATTGCCTAAATTGTCTTTTTTTACACTCATGTGCTTCGAAAGCTTTTTAGTAAGAAACTCAGAAACATCCTTTTCATTCCCTGACGCTCCAAACTCGGAGCATAAAGAGAAAATACGCTTACTTAGTAGTTCCACAAGAACACCTCTTTTATAAAACATTACTACAAATTATACTATAACCAATTTATAATTCAAGTAACACTTGCAAACAATGAATTCTTTTTGTTTGATTTTAAAAAACTATTGATGTATAATATTTGATGTTAAAATTCTTTTTGAAATGAGGACGAGCTTTGAAAAATATAACTGCTAAAAAGAAGAAAGCAATCATAGTTATTTGCGCATTAATACTTGTTGTAGCAATCCCTGCCACCGGCGTTTTTATTTTTGTTAACTCCTATTTGAATAAGATTAATTATGATAACAACACCACCCTTGAAATTGACCCAAGCTTTACAGAAGATTTAAGTGGTGCGGATTTCGATGAGGCCGATGAAGATATTGAAGAAAACCTTTTGGATACAAGGTTTTGGTATAACGAAGATGTAATAAACATCTTATTAATAGGCTATGATTACGGAGGCGGTGGCAAATACTACGGCCGTTCAGATGCCATGATTATTGCCTCAATTAATAAGCGAGACAATAAAATCAGCTATGTTTCATTGTCAAGAGCAACCTATGTGTCCATCCCTGGCCATGGAAACGCAAGACTGAATGCGGCTTATGCCTATGGTGGGCCTAATTTGCTTATTGAAACAATCGAGCAAAACTATAAAACAAGAATTGACAATTATGTTTCCGTTGATTTTAGTGGATTTACTGAAATAATTGATAACCTTGGTGGAGTTAGCATTGAGTTGACAGACAAGGAATTTAATTACCTTAGAGAAAGCCTTGATCTCAAGGGTATTGGCACATCGAAAGGAGCGGGCACATATAAATTTGATGGTGAATTAGCTCTCAAATATGCAAGAACTCGTTCAATTGACACAGACCGAGCACGAACGCAACGCCAACGCAATATTTTGAAAGCACTTACATACAAAGCAAAAAATATCAGTTTGTCTAAAGGGCTTGAACTGCTTGACGATCTTTTGCCCATTGTAACAACAGATTTCAACAAAAAACAATTGGTCGCTCAATCAACAAATGCAATGAAATATATTTCATGGGATATTGATGAGGCATTGATACCAAGAGACCAACCGGGCTTAATTGAAATAAACGGTATTGAAGTCATAATTCTTGACTGGACAAAGGTTAGAAATGATATTCACGAGCAGCTTTATCCAAACATGGAGCCTGTTGAATCCCTCCCTGATGATAATTAATTCAATTATATTAATAAATAACACTCTTTTGCCTAATTGGGCAAAGGAGTGTTATTTTAATACTATAATGATAGAAATACGATTTATTTTTATTTGCAAAGAGTAATTTTATAAAATATAACTGTATTTGCTTCAATAGTAGCATTTAGTTCAATCTTGCCGCCCTCAACTTTGCAAGTTTCTTCTACAGGTGTAAGTGTAGCACATTCTTCATAACGGTATCTGTTGTTGAAATAAAACTGTCTTGCGTTGCTGTCAAAAAGGGTTGTTGTGGTTTCAACACAGGGATCATCAGGAGACCAATTAAAACAATCATTACCGATGTTATATGTTTCTCTATCTTTATTCCATTCATCAAAAAAGTTGCAATCATCATCAATAACTGATGTTGTAATCATAACTGTATCTGAGTCAAACTGCGGAATGTTTATTATCAGTCTAACATCTGCTTTAGTTTTATATTTAAGGCTATTCTTAAAGTTATAAGCCATGATATAAACACTTTCCGCATCTTCATTATAGGCAGAAATTGCCTCAACTTCGCCAAAAGATATCAATCCTTTAGAAGATAAATTGGTTTTTACAAGTTTAGCTCCTCCAAATTCAGAGGCATGCTTTGCAACATGATAACTAATTGTTGGTATACCTTCTATAATCCCTCCGGTGAGAAATGACCATGATGAAAAATAGTTTATATCATTCTCAAACATCTGTTTATAAAGGCGCGCATCGTAAGCCGCCTGATAGGTATACCCACATGTTCGAGATAATAATGCTGAAGACCCGATGCCTGATTCTGTGCCGCTAAGAATTCTTCCTTCATCTATACCAAAAATAAGACTATTGAGCCCCACCTTTTCAGCTGTATTTCTAAGGTAATCTATTGTTTCAGGAAGAGTTAACCCTAATGAATACTTGCCGGGTCCCATGTCATAAAATGAAGCGGACAGATAACAAATCCTTGTACCTATTTTGCCTGTTTTATAGTTTCTGCCTTTAGCACAATGCTTTATAAAATATGCTTCGTCCCACAGACCTTCTGAAACAGTCATTGAATGAGCACCAACAAAAACTTCGTTGCCCAAAACATCTGTCAGGGCTGCTACAGTATAATCGTAAAGTTTGCAATATTCTATTGCACTTTCTTGCGGGTTGCCTGATTCCGCCATAAACCAGTCGCTATTTTCATATTCAGTCATAACTCCAAATCGCCAAGAAAGAACCTCTTCATGCCCAAATTCTTCCACAAGGGCCTCAATTATAGCCTTCATATAATTATAATACATATTATAATCGTCTGGAGGATAAATGTTTGTACCAAAAAAATTATCTGATGTTCCCTTTGAAGAGTATTTCAAGGGAACGCTGCCGAGTTTCAACATGGGCTTCGCCCCGAGATTCAGAACCCCACGGCAATTATCAATAAGCATACTGAAATCGTAGTCATCCATAACTGACTTGTCATAGGGGTCAATGAACAGGTCTCTATCAGCACTTCCCCCAGTGCATTGCATAAACTGAACATAATCAACAAAGTCAAAAACATCGTATTTTTCGTTGTTCTTAGCATTCACAAATGGATTGCCAGAAATAGACCAAACATTGACATTGCTCGCAGGATTGTGGAGCGTTGTTGAGGTTTGTGTAGTATCAATATCAAATTCATAGCTTTTCACAAGGTTGATCCCTAACATATATACATTCCCGATAAATGCTATAATTAAAGCCATCAAAGAAGAAAATAATTTCATTAGTGTGACCATAAAAGTTCCCTCCATTAGTGTTGATATTCTAAGTATAGCAGTTATACCATTAGCAAATCAATAAATATTCATAATAATACAATTAACTGTATAAAAGGTTGTCAGATATATCTCTGACGATTTATTTGTTTGATTTAAAATAAATTGACCGCAAGCTTGATATTTGTCGTATCAAACTGCGGTCAAATTTTGGCTGGGATGGCTGGATTTGAACCAGCGAATGACGGAGTCAAAGTCCGTTGCCTTACCCCTTGGCTACACCCCAAAATATCAGATTTTGGATTTTTTTAAATGCAGGGCAAAACCCTGCACTTAAATTTTGTGGGGTGGATAATCGGTTTTGAACCGACGACCTCCAGGGCCACAACCTGGCGCTCTAACCAACTGAGCTATATCCACCATATAACAGGTTATTCCACACTGATAACAGATGATAGTATAACCGTTTTTGAATATCTTGTCAAGACAAATCACAAAAAACTCTACTATAAATTGTTAAAATTATCTTTGAATTCACAGCCGATTTTATCGTGTCTATAAATTTTAAACAAGCTTTGAATAATCAATCTTTCCCATTTGTGTTTTCGGCAAATCTTTTAGTATAGTCACCTGTTTAGGACATGAATATCTCGGCAAACTCTTTTCGCAAAACGCAAAAACTTTTTCTGTTATCTTTTTTGAAGAAAAGGAAGTTTTTTCAACAGATATAAAAAGTTTGATTATAGTTTTTTTGTTTTCTTTGCCTTCAATAGCACACACCTCTTTGATAAATGGGAGTGTTTGCACCTTGCTTTCTATATCAATTGGATATACATTAAATCCCGATATAATAATCATCCGCTTTTTTCTGCCAGAAAAATAATAATATCCATCCTTATCACAATAGCCTAAATCCCCTGTTTTAATCCATTCAGTTCCGCTTTTGTCAACATATATTCCGGGGTGTTCACAGCTGAAATATCCGCTCATTAAAGTCGGTGCGCTGACAACAAATTCTCCGATTTCTTCGTTATCAAGCTCGTTTCCAAATTCGTCCCAAATCTGCATAACTACCCCGTCGAGCGTTTTACCGATTGAATTCTCTCTACAATGCTCCTTAGTGTTTGTGCAGCACACAGAGCTTGTTTCGGTCAAACCGTAGCCTCTCATCAACCTGCTTTTACAACCGTAGTCATTTAGTGTTCTGTTAAAATAATTCAAAAACTGCTCACTTAAAAAATCACCGCCGCAGAACAATAGTCTAAGCTTTTTAAGGTGGCTGCCTGCAAAATTGCTTTGCTCCATTATCTTTCTGTACATATTTGGTACACCGACTATGAATGTAACACAATACCTTTTTATAAGCCTGTTAATGCTTGCAGGTTTAAATTTCGGCACAGGTATACAACAAAACCCATTACAAAGGCTGAAATGCATTGAAACACCCAAGCCAAACGCATGAAATAAGGGCAAAACCATTAGTGAGCACTCTTTGCCGGGCGAATGCTTTTCATCAAGTTTTTCGAGCATAACGGAAAGTGAGTTTAACGCCGAATTGCTGAGCTTAATAATTTTACTCTCGCCTGTCGTTCCACCCCCGTGCAGATAAACCGATATATCATCACCGCTTTGCCTTTCGTTTAATTCAATATTATAATTCATTGTATCTTTAAACTTAATTAAGCCTGCTTTATTAAACTTATTCAAAATTCTAACATTCTCATATAACTTAAAAAATGGTGATTTAATTTTTCCTGCAAAATCAGAGTTTGAGCAAAGAATTATCATAGACTTATTCGTTTTCAAAGGCTGAATATAGTCTAACGCCAAAATATCTAAAACAAAAACTCCTTTTGAACCTATTTTATTTATTTGTTCAATCAACACATTTGGCGGTGTCAATGGGTGCACAATATTTGAAATTACACCGATTTTATTCAAAGCATAAAATGCTACGATGCTGTGAACGGTTGTCGGTAAAAAAACTGTAAAAACATCACCTTTTTTTAATCCATTGTTTTTTAAAAAAACTGCAAGCGAATCAATGTGTTTGAAC
>DASRNM010000067.1:0-13857 GCA_035647435.1 Clostridia bacterium | reverse complement strand
ATATAACATTGTTTTTCAGATATTTATAATCAAAGTAAAGGAGATATGCACCTTGGCAACGATAAAACAAATTGCTCAACTTGCGGGCGTATCCCGAGGAACGGTTGATAGAGTCATCAACAACCGTGGTGTAGTTAAGCCAGAAACAGAAAAAAGAGTTCGTGAGGTTATTGAAGAACTTAATTATAAGCCTAATCGCATTGCTCAAGGGCTTGCAATTAAAAAACATCGTCTGTCAATTGGCGTTGTATTGTTTGGTGCTGACAACCCTTACTTTGACGATGTTATTTACGGCATTAACAAAAAAAGGCCTTTACTTGAGGATTATGGTTGTGACATTATTCTTCATCAAGCAAAATCAAGCAACCCTGAGGAACAGCTCAGGATTATTGACTCTCTTGTCGAAAGTGGAGTCAACGGCATTGTAATTTGCCCTTACAACGATGATGCCATTGTGAATAAAATCAATGAGCTTTATGATATGGGTATCCCTGTTATTACAACAAATACAGATATCGAGCACTCAAAACGATTGTGTTATGTTGGTAGCAACTATCGTGTCAGCGGCAAAACAGCAGGTGGCTTGATGAAGCTTATTGCAAACGGCAACGCCAACATTGGAATTGTAACTGGTTTTATGAATGTATTGTGCCACACTGAGCGTACAGACGGTTTTCGAAGTTTAGTTGAAAACAATAAGGGTATGAAAATAATTGACCAAGTCAACGGGCATGACGATGAGTTTGAGAGCTATGAGGTTACAAAGAGGATGCTCACACAGCACCCTGAAATAAACGCTTTATTTATTTCTGCTGCTGGTGTTTTAGGGACCTGCCGAGCTGTTATGGATCTAGGACGAGCGGGCAAAATCAAGATAGTATCTTATGATGATGTCCCGAACACAAAGCAAATGATTAGGGACGGCATTATTTCAGCAACAATTTGTCAAGAGCCTATACGTCAAGGTGAAAAGCCAATTACACTTCTTTTTGACTACCTCGCCTATGGAAAAAAGCCGAGCCAAACCCTTTATTATACAAATTTAATAATTAAAATTAAAGAAAACCTTTAACTTTTCTACATTAATACCACTCACATTCACTCAATAAAACAAAAATATAATTAAATGAATTTTGCAGATGTTTTGCTTATATAGTACTCATTTAAACAAAACTACCGCCGAGCATTAATAGCTCAGCGGTAGTTTCTCACTGCGATGGAAAACCTGTTTTGAAAAATCTCATAACCTTTTAGCAGTGAATCTATTTCATATTGTTGTTTTCAATTTGTTTAATTGCATTCACCTTTGGGGTTGAGCTGCCGTCTTTAAATTCAAGCGTTATCCACTCTGAAAGAATCTTTTTTGCAAGCTCCTTGCCAATTACTCTCTCACCCATGCATAAAACATTTCCGTTATTACTTAAAACCGAACGCTCGGCAGAAAAAATATCGTGACACACCGCCGCTCTTATACCTTTAAATTTATTGGCCGTCATAGCCATACCTATTCCTGTGCCACAAACGAGAATCCCTCTTTTTTCATATCCACTCTCGATAACTTTTTCACATACCTTTTGAGCTATTATTGGGTAATGGGTGGGGTCATCTGGGCTATTACAGCCAACATCTTCAACTGTTATGCCACGGTCTTTTAGCACTTCAACAAGGCTCTTTTTCATTAGAATCGCCGCATTGTCACAGCCGATAACAATTGTTTTTATCACCACCTACCACCTCCTAAAACTATAACATGCTAAAAGCTTATTAATGTCCGTTTAACTGCTTTTTTCCAGCCATCATATAGCTTATCTTTTTTTAAAATATCAATTTGTGGGGTAAATAGAGTATCATTACTTCTCAACTTTCCAAGCTCGTCAAATTTCCACATTCCAATGGCACAGCCAGCCATATATGCACAGCCTATTGCACAAATCTCTTCAACCTTATTGACAACAACATTCACACCTAAAATGTCCGATTGAAACTGCATAATAAAGCTGTTGCGGCTTGCTCCGCCATCGACTCTGATTTCCTTGAGTGATGTGCCCGCTTCTTTTGTCATGATGTCAAGCACATCTCTTACCTGATACCCTATACTCTCGCACGCAGCACGAACAACATGCGCTTTCCTTGTTCCCCGTGTCATGCCTGTAATAAGCGCTGTTGCTTCACTGTTCCAATAGGGCGTGCCTAAACCGACAAAAGCAGGCACAAGGTAAACTCCGTTAGTACTCTCAACACTTTTTGATATTTCTTCCGTCACGGCAGCATTCGGAATAAGTTCAAGCTCGTCCACCATCCATTTGATGGTGTCTGCAGAGCAGTTTATATTACCCTCTGCAACATAAACCACTTTTTCACCAATCCCCCAACCGACCGATGTAACAAGCCCTTTTTCAGAGCTATAGGGAGTTTGACCAATGTTCATCATTATTGATGACCCTGTTCCGTAGGTAACCTTTGCTGTGCCCCGCTCAAAGCAATTCTGACCGAAAAGTGCGGCATGAGAATCGCCCAAAACCCCTGTAATCGGCACATTGAAATCTGACAAAAGTGAAACTGACACATTTCCAAAAATATGGTCTGAGTTATATATTTGGGGGAGCATTGATTTAGGTATTGTAAAAATATCAAGCAATTCATCATCCCAACAAAGTTCTCTAATATCCATAAATTGGGTTCTGCTCGCATTTGAGTAATCTGTTGCATGAACTTTACCTGCAGTGAGCTTATAAATCAACCAACTGTCAATTGTGCCCATAAGCAAATCGCCATTTTGCGCCGCTTGCCTTGCACCCTCAACATTGTCTAATATCCATTTAACCTTTGAGGCTGAGTAATAGGGAGACAAAACCAACCCCGACTTTAAACGAACAACCTCGGCATAACCTTTTTTCTCAAGCTCTTTACATATCTCACTCCCCCTGTTGCATTGCCATACCACTGCGTTTGCAATTGGGAGGCCTGTGTGCTTGTCCCACACAACAACGGTTTCACGCTGATTAGATATTGAAACCGCGCTGATTTGAGACGGTTTTATTTTGCTTTCATCAAGTAAAACTTGAATTGCCTTGAGTATATTCTCGAATATTTCTTCAGCATCATGCTCAACCCAACCGGGGTGCGGATAATGCTGACGGTGCTTAACTGTGCACCTGTGAACAAACCTGCCGTTTTCATCAAAAAGAAGTGATTTCGTACCCGATGTTCCTTGGTCAATGCTCAAAATATATTTCACAAAGCATTACCTCCTTAAATCGGTAACCGTTTTTACTATTCCGTTGCTATCAATTCCGTAGTATTCAAAAAGCTCCTTTGAGTTACCTGTAATAAGCGGCACATCTGGGAATCCCAATATTTTTATTGGCTTGTGTATATTGTTTTCCATCATCAAATGTGCAACCGCCTCCCCAAGACCACCATATAAACTGTGTTCTTCTACTGTAACCACTATGTCACATTCAGTTGTAGCTTTTATTACTGTCTGCTCATCAAAAGGTTTTATTGTGTGCATATCAATAACACGCGCATTTATACCGTCTTCCTTGAGCATTTTTGACGCCGTGTATGCTTGATTTACCGTTTCACCCGTTGCGATTATTGCCACATCATTTCCCTTTGTTAAAACATTCGCTTTGCCTATTGTAAACGGAGCAAAGCTCTCCGAATAAACATTATCAACTGCGCCTCTGCCCATTCTGACATATACGGGGCCTTCAAACTCTGCAAGCGACTTTGTCATTTGTTCTGTCTGATATTCATCGGCAGGTAGTATAATGCTAATGCCTGGTATAGCACGCATTACGGCAATGTCCTGCAAAGAATGGTGCGACATGCCGAGTGCGCCGTAGCTCACACCGCCGCTTATGCCTATTATTTTCACATTTGTGTTGCTATATGCCACATCAACCTTAACCTGGTCAAGGCTTCGTGTTGACAAAAAGCTTGCGGGGGCACAAACAAAGGGTTTAAACCCAAATGTCGCCATGCCAGCGGCTATGCTAACCTCGTTTTGCTCTGCGATTCCGCACTCCACAAACTGTTCAGGTAAAGCGTCAGCATATTCATTTAGAGTTACTGAGCCCCTCGAATCAGATGCAAGTGCTATGATTTTTTTATCTTTTTTAGCAAGCTCCAAAAGAGTTTGAGTGAAGCTTTTTCGACAAGGTACTTTATTCATCACTTTCCAACTCCTTTAACCTTTTGTCAAGCTCGTCGTATGCTATTTTTAGTTGTTCTTTTGTTGGCACGCCATGATGCCACTTTGCTATATTCTCCATGTATGAAATGCCTTTGCCCTTTGTTGTTCGGGCAATGATAAGGTGTGGTTTCCCGTTTTTCTCATCTGTTTTGTCGAGCACAGCACAAAGTTCGTGTATATTGTTTCCGTCTGAATGCATAACATCCCAACCGAAAGCCTTCCACTTATCCTCCAAGTTTTCAACAGCCATAACATCCTCTGTGTTGCCACTTATTTGAAGTCCGTTACGGTCTATAATGCCCACCAGATTATCAAGTTTATAGTGAGAGGCCGCCATTGCACCCTCCCATATTGAGCCTTCTGCCAGCTCGCCGTCGCCCATGAGGGCATAAATTTTGTTGTTAATTCCTGCCTTTTTTGCCGCAATCGCCATGCCTACCCCAACTGATAAACCATGCCCGAGCGAACCGGTGTTCATCTCAACACCGGGCACATCTTTGTTTGGATGGCCAATCAAACGAGACTTAAACTTGCTGAAAGTTTTCAGCTCCTGTGTGGGAAAGTAACCCACGTCAGCAAGAACGCAATAATACGCTTCAACGCTGTGACCTTTGCTCAACAAAAAGCGGTCTCTTTCGGGCCATTTTGGGTTTTTAGAGTTATGGCGCATTTTATGATAAAAAAGAGAAACAAGTATATCGGCACTTGATAAAGAGCCACCTGTATGCCCCGATTTACCTTCATAAATCATACCAAGCAACAATCTTCTTATTTGAACAGCTTTTAGATTTAACTCTTTTGTCGTGTACAATTAATTTGTCTTCCTTTCTTTTGCCGAAAACCACTTAGTGTGTGTTTTGTTAACGGCAAATGTATTGCTCATCAATCTAATATTAATATCAAATGACGAAAAGTCTTAATAATCTCATGTTTAGGGCATGTCTGTGTTTTTTCACCGCCACTATTGAATTATGCCACCGTCGTTTACGGCAATTATCCTCACCGGGCAAGCCTCAATCCCTTTAATTTTCATAGGCAATATAAACACCAACGCTCTAGAATTTTCAACCTTTGAAAGATTGGTCAGCGATTCAACAATCGCAACACCTCTTTTAAAACAAGCTGTGTGATTCGGTTGATCTTCAACATTAGGGTTTTCAATTGAGGTTGCGTCAGAGCCGATTGCTTTTATTTTTTTGTTATCAAGCAACCATTCAAGGGCATCACATTCAAAAAACGGGAACGGCTCCCAATCCTCTGTACGCCATTTTTTATCAAGGTCTGTTCGTATGAAAACGATGTCGCCCTCTTTAATTTCATCTGCTTTTGCTTTTATTTCGTCGAGTGTTATGCTGTCACCAGCATTTTTGTTTGTAAAGTCAAGCACAACAGCCTCCCCTATCATGTTTTCAAGGGGATATTGCATTGCATCGTCGCCGCCCTTCCAGTGATGGAGTGGAAATTCTATATGCGTACCACAATGTGTTGAAAAGAACACATCCGATGCTACATACCATACATCTTCTCCGTGCGGTTCTGCACGCTCACCGAGCTCGTTCACATCAAACAAATTAACTTTTAAGTCAAAGGGCTCGTCTCCAGGTATCATGTCATGGCTCAATTCAACAATTTTATTAAAGTCTACCTTCAACGTTGACGCTCCTTATTTGAATTCTTATTCTTCTATTGTTCTGATTGATTTAAAACGGTCAATAGCAATTGCTATCAGTATTACAACACCTATAATTACCTGCTCCCAGTACGGTGAAATCTCCATGACAACAATTGCATTTGAAATTATGCCCATGAAAACTCCGCCGACGATTGTGCCGACTATTCCGCCTCGCCCTCCTGCAAGAGATGTACCGCCAATACATGCGGCCGTTACCGACGGCATGACCCAGTTTGCGCCAACTGTCGGCTGTGCAGTGCCCAAACGTGTTGTTATAAGAATACCTGCAATCGCTGCCATCGTTGACGACAGTCCGTAGACAATAGTTGTAACCTTTGCGACTTTGATTCCTGCAATCCTTGCGGCATCTTCATTTCCACCGACCGCATAAATGTATCTGCCAAAGGGGGTATATTTGAGAAGATATATTAGAATTGCACCAATGATAGCCATCGCAATGGCTGGATAAGGGATAACATCGAACAACATCCCCTGCCCAAGATTTGTTGCAACCTCAGGAATTCCCATAATCGGTGAGCCCTTAGTTACAACATAGATAATACCTGTAAAAATACTGCCCGTTGCCAGCGTTACAACAAAGGGCACCATGCCCATTCTTGTAATAAGTACGCCGTTAACGCAGCCACAGCAGAATGCAAATGCAACAACAATTACAATGGATACAAGAGGATTAATTCCTGTGTTGACCATTAGCCACGCCGCCAATATACCTGACATTCCTGCTACGCCCGCAACCGACAGGTCAATTCCACTTGTTAAAAGAACAAGCGTCTGACCGTATGCAACTATGATTGTGAAAGCAATTGTTCTGCTCAATGTTGAAATATTGTATTGTGACGCAAATGATGGTTTCATTATGCTTAAGGCAATGCTTAAAGCAATTACCACTATTGTTATCATTCCTGCAGTTGGTATATCAAAAAAGCTAAAACGATTTCTTTTTGAAAGTGTCTTGCCTTGTTTTTCCATAGAAGTAACCTCCTTATTTAAGTGCAACTTCAAGAATGTCCTGCTGTTTTAAGTTAGCAGTATCCTTGATGCCTTTGACCTTTCCTTCATGCATAATCATAACCCTATCGGTTAACAGCAATAACTCCTCATGCTCTGAAGAAACGATGATTACCGTTACTCCTTGTTTCGTAATCTCACGAATAAGGTTATATATTTCACCCTTTGCATTAACGTCAATGCCCCTTGTCGGCTCGTCCAAAACAAGAAGTTTAACATTTCTTGCAAGCCAACGTGAAAGAATAACCTTTTGTTGATTACCACCTGAAAGATTCTGAATCGGTGTTGAAGTGTTCGGAGTTTTAATTCTTATTTTTCCAATATATTCTTTTGAGACCTTTTCAGCCTCACCGTATCGGATTCTCATTGTTTTCGAAATTTTATCGTAAATGCTAATTACTAAGTTTTCCCTAACCGAAAGGATAGGAAATATGCCGTGCAAACGCCTCTCCTCAGGGACATAACCCATGCCGAGTTTAATTGCATGTGACGGTGATTTGATTGTAACTTCCTTGCCTTCAAAAATCATTTTACCTGAGCTTTTATGGGTGAGACCGAAAATTGCATTCATAAGCTCTGTTCTGCCCGAACCTACAAGTCCGCCCACTCCGAAGATTTCGCCCTTTTTAACCTCAAACGAAACGTCGGAGAACTCACTGCCACGCGAAAAATCTTCTATTTTCAATAGGATTTCATCACCAATAACACGCTCTGCACGTTGCATTTTTGCTATTTTTTTACCTGCCATGTGCTCGATTATTGAGTCAATCGTGATTTCACTTGTTTTTGACACCTTCACGACAGAGCCGTCACGCATAATAGTTAGACGGTCAGTAGTTGATATCAACTCTTCAAGGTGATGTGTTATAAAAACAATGCTTTTCCCCTGTTTTTTAAGTTGCAACATCAAATTCAATAAAAACTCTGTTTCTGAAATCGTGAGTGCCGCTGTTGGCTCATCAAAAATGAGCAAATCAGCACCCGTTACAAGAACTCGGGCAATCTGAATCAGTTGCCGCTGGGCAACACTCAACCTGTTGACTATACGAGAAGGGTCTATGTTAATTCCAATTGTTTTTAATATTTTTGAAGCTTCACTCTTGGTTTTTTTCCAATCAATTCCACCTACTGAATTTCTTATTTCATTGCCAAGGTAAATGTTTTCTGCCGCACTTACATATGGGTTTAGGTTTAATTCCTGTGGGACCATACCTATCCCTATTGAAGTGGAATAAGATGGTGATGTAATGTTTTCTATTTTATCTTTAAAGATTATTTTTCCTTCATCCGCTTTATAAATCCCCATGAGCACCTTCATTAAAGTGCTTTTTCCTGCACCGTTTTCACCGACTAGCCCATGTATTTCACCGGTCTCGACCTCAAAATTCACTTTATCTAAAGCTTTAACACCGGGGAAAAGCTTTGAGATGTTTTGCATTTTCAGGATTTTGTTTGACATAGCTGTTCCTCCAGTTTAATGGGCAGCCAAACCCTAGGGGGCGGGCTGCCCGATACGCTGATTTATTACACAACAAAAGTTGCATTTTGATGATTAATCTAAGAAATCGTCAACATTTTTCAAAGTAACAAAGTGTGCAGGAATTTCATCAAAAACAGGGTCCGGAGTTTTTCCGTCTGCAATTAACAGCATATTGTAAACGCTGTTGTATCCATAGGTAGGCACTGCCTGACGAAGTGTACAGAGGATAGTTCCGTCCTTAACATATTTCATTGCTTCTTGGTCTTCTACCATGCCGACAATAAGAATCTCGCCTGCTTTGCCTGCGTCTTTGATAGCGCGGGCAGCACCAATCGGGCTTGCTGCGTTAACACCGATAAGGCCTTTAAGATTTGGATATGCCGCGAGGTAACCTTCTGTTACCGAAAGAGCTGTTTCAATGGAGTCTTCATCTGCCTGTTCGGCTACAATTTTCATGTCTGGATGCTTCGCAATTCCATCTTTAAAGCCTGCTACACGCTCTTGGTGGTTAATAGCGCTCAATGTGCCTGCAAGAATAGCAACATCGCCCTTATAGTTGAGTTCCTTTGCCAATACTTCCGCCATTTCAAAACCGTCATCATAGTTCTTTGAATGTCCGCAATAATACAGACGGTTAGAATCAACAGCATCGCAGTCAAATGTGCTTACATTTATGCCACTTGCAACAAGTTCATTGATAACTGTAGTTGTTGCTGAAGCATCAATAATAGCAATCGAAATTCCATCTGGTTTCTTTGCTGCTGCCGATTCAATTTTTGCAATTTGGTCGGTAACAATTGCATCTGCCGGGGCGTCCCATGTGTAATTGACTTTTACACCTTTTTGGGCAAGCTCTGCAACTGCCTTATCGATACCCAGTTTTACTTCTTCATACCATTCATGAACAAGCTTCGGAATAAACACAAGATTATATTCATCCTTAGCATATCCCGCTGTGTTCTTTACTCCTACGCCATCGCCGTCTGTTGTTAAGGTATCTTTGCCGTTACAACCGACTATTGCCATTGCCATTACAAGCGTTAGCAATAAAGCAATAATTCGTTTTGAATGCTTTTTCATTGTGAGTTCCTCCTAAATATTGTTTTTTTTATTTTATCCCACTTTACAGGATAGAATACATTAATAAGATAATTCCCTGAGTTTTTTCATATCTCCCTTAAGAGAAGGATAGAGCGATTTGTAAACTTTGAACAATTCGCAATATTTTTTATGGTTTTCGCTGTCAGGGAAAACGGGAGGGTTGAACTTAACCCAGTTTTCGATCTCTTGAGTGTTTGCGATAAGTCCTGTTGCAAGTCCAGCCATAAATGCATCGCCTAAAGGGGCTTCAACAGGGTTTATCGGGGTGTAAACTGGTAGCCCCGTTACGTCGGCAAAAATTTTTCTCCATAACGGTGATTTTGAACCGCCGCCTACCAAAACAAGTTTTTCTAACTTGCCCTTGTTAGTCATAGAGTTCATGATGTCAAGCAAAGAATATGCGGTAGACTCCAAAAACGCACGGAAAATATGCTCTTTAGTGTGCATGAGCGAAAGACCCATGATTAAACCACTTGCGTTTTCGTCCCAAATCGGTGTTCTCTCACCCATAAAATATGGAAGAACCATCAATCCACCTGAGCCAACGGGAATGTTTTTCTCAACCTCTTTTTCAAGTCTTTTATAAGCGTCAGATGATTCATCATTAATGAAGTTATTCATAAACCATCTCGGGAGTGCTCCTGCGGTTGACGCTCCACCGTATGTGTAATTCATTTTTTTATCAGTTATATAATACGGTGTAGAAATTAACTTTGGGTCTATCGGTCTGTCCTCGCTAATATATCCCCAGTTCAATGATGTTCCTAAAACGGCCGCGTTGTCACCGCTTCTAACTATCCCTGCGCTTAACATTGATGCCACACAATCGACTGTTCCAAAACAAACGGGAACATCTGACGGGATACCGAGCTTTTGAGAAAATTTCTCTGTTAGTGTTCCAGAAATTTTAGTTGGTATTCCAAAATTATTGGGCAGTGTATTCAGCTTTATTGACAATCGTTCCGCTATTTCTTCGGACCAGCACTTTTTATCAAAGTCATAAATGCCACCGATATTACCTGCGGAGCAATAGTCAACTGTTATTTTGCCCGTTAATAGATAAACAATGTAACTATGAATTGGAAAAATCATCCTAATTCTTTCAAATAGTTTAGGTTCATGATTCTTAACCCACAGAAGTTTTGCATAGCCGAAGTATGAATCTATTCCGTTTGCCGAAATGTCAAAAATAGTTTTTTCTCCTATTTCTTTCTCAATCCATTTACTTTCTTCGTGTGCACGCCTGTCCATCCATATTATTGTGGGACGAATAGGTTCCATTTTTTCATCACACATAACACCTGAACCACCGTAAAGCGCACTTATACAAATGCCCGCTATTTTGCTTGTATCAACTTTTTTTGCAACCTCTGAAATGGTTTTTATTGCGGCATCTGCCCAGACATCGGGCCATTGCTCCGCCCATGAGGGGTGTTGCGTTATTATTCCATACCCCTCACTTGAACTTGCAAGCATTTCCCCCTGTGCAGTCATTGCAACGGCCTTAGTGCTTGAAGTGCCTATATCGCAACCTATTAAAATATTTTTATACATTAAATCACACTCTCAAGCAATGCTATCGAATTTTTTCATTAACTGTTTCTTAGCATTCTCATATTCTTCCTCTTTTGGGCAGTTTCCATGCCATGCCACTACGTCCTCCATAAACGAAACACCTTTCCCCTTAACAGTATGCATAAGAATTACAGATGGTTTATCTTTAGATTTTTTGGCTTTATCTATGGCGGGGAAAATTTGATTGAAGTCATGACCGTCAATCTCTTGAACAGACCAGCCGAAAGCTCTCCATTTTTCGGGAATATTCCCCATATCTTTTACTATTTTTGTTGTGTTGTCGTTTTGCAATCCGTTTATATCGACAAAAGCAATCAATTTGTTTAGTTTGTAATGTGCAGCGGTTGCCACCGCTTCCCAAATTTGTCCTTCATTAATTTCGCCATCACCAATCATGCAAAAAATATAATAATTTTCTTTTTGCACCTTTGCACCGAGTGCCATTCCACATGCGGCGGAAAGACCTATCCCGAGTGAACCACTTGTCATGTCAACGCCCGGTGTGTGTTTCATGTCAGGGTGACCTTGTAGCTTTGAATTAATGCCTCTGAATGAGTTTATAAGCCAATCCTTTGGGTAAAAGCCTGCCTGAGCGAGCACAGCATATAACGCCGGTGCTGTATGACCTTTAGATAAAACAAATCTGTCACGCTTAGGGTAATTAGGATTTTTAGCGTCATATTTCATCTCATCGAAATAAAGAGCTGTCAGCACTTCAATCATTGAAAATGAACCGCCAATATGACCAGATTTTGCGTTATAAACCATTTCAAGCACGCTTAAACGCAACTCGTTTGCTATTTTTTTAAAATAAGCTATATCTCTAGACATACTATAATTACCCCTTTCTTGCAATTGCCCTTTTTGCCGCTTCGGCTATGCTTTTTGGCGTCAAACCGTATTTTTCATAAAGCTCCGCTTGGCTTCCCGACTCACCAAAAACATCATTAACACCGACAGATTCAAGCACAGTTGGCAATTTTCTTGAAAGAATCTCGGCAATTGCTCCACCGAGCCCTCCGATAACGGTGTGGTCTTCAACACTTACTATCGCCCTCGTCTTTTTCGCAAGGTCAAGCAAGTTTTTCTCATCAAACGGCTTTATACTATAAGCGTTCATTACGCTTGCTTTTATACCCTCGTCTTTAAGAAGCTTTGCCGCCTTGAGTGACTGCTCAACCATAAGCCCACTTGCGACAATCGTTACATCATCACCCTCAAGCAATAAGTCTGAGCCACCCGGAATTACCTCGCAACCGTTTGTGTAAATATCCTGTGCAAGATCTCTGCCTAAACGCAAATAAAACGGCCCGTCATTTCTAATCATTGTGTCTATTGCACTTTCGGTTTGAGCGACATCTGCCGCCACTAAAATGTTCATGTTCGGCAAAGCTCTAAGCACTGCGATATCTTCAAGGTTCTGGTGTGTTGCGCCATCCTGCCCGACACATAAACCGGCATGGGTGGCGATAATTTTAATATTTAGGTTCGGATAACATATTGATTGCCTTATTTGTTCAAATGGTTTGTTTGAAACAAACATCGAAAACCCTACAACAATCGGGATAATTCCCGTTGTGCTCATGCCTGCAGCGCCCGTGACCATGTCGCTTTCACTTATTCCGTAGCCTATAAGTCTATCGGGGTGCTTCTCACCAAATTCAGAAAGCTTTAAAGCTCTTGCCGAGTCGGCATTCAGCACTACAATTTTTGGGTTTTCATTGGCGGATTTGAGAAGAACATCGCTGAGTGCAGCTCGAAAAGATCTGACCATATAAAACACCTCGCATTTAGATGAAAATTTTATTGCTGTTGATTTTTGTTTAACTTCATTGCATTTGAAGTTTTTTGTATTTTTATGAGCGATTCGGGTTCACGGCTTTGAAGCACTCCAAAATACAGTGCTTCAAGTATTGCCTGTTCTGCGATTCTTCTTGCAACCGCCTCTTGCCCGACAGTCATATCTGGCGTTGCCGTGAAAAGCTTTATATCGCAAACCTTAATCATGTCCGAGCGCTCTCGTTTAGTTATCCCGATTGTTGTTGCACCGTTGTTGTGTGCGAGCTCCATTGCCGCATTCACCTGCGTTGTGTTGCCCGTGTGTGAAACAGCGATTGCCACATCTCCGTCGTTAAAGTTGCTTGCACATATAACCTGTAAATCCGAGTCTAATTCCGCATAACAATCATAGCCTAACCTTCTAAATTTGAAGTTTGCAAATTGGCATGGAATTGTTGCGTCTCCAATTGCAAAAAAGCCTATTCTCTTTGCTCTTAGCAACGCCTCGAATGCCCTGTTATATTCGTCCGTTGCCAATGCAAAAGTTTCTTTGAGAATTTTAATATTTTCTTTAAAAACAGTGTTTATTATTTGTATCATGTCGGAGCCTAAGCTTCTTTTTTGATGGTTATCAAGACCTGTTTCATATTGGTCTTCAACAGCTAGCTGAACCGCAAGAGTGGATTTAAGCTCCGAAAAACCACTGACACCTATTCTTTTACATAACCTGATAATAGATGCCTGACTGCTCCCTGATTCTTTAGCAAACCTGACAAGCGTCATTGAGACTGTTTTGTGCGGATTCGCAAGCAGATACTCCGCAGCTTTCTTTTCAGAAGGCGATAGGGTTGGCAATAAGAAACGTGCAACCGGTATGATTTTGTTTATATTATCTATAAACGCCACAATAACTATTCCTCCCTGAGCCTTATTTTTTTTAATTCACTCCATAAGTTAATGGTTTTTCTGGAGTTTATCAACATTATATTAGGTGATTTACTCCACTTCAATATTAAAAAT
>DASRNM010000066.1:0-16342 GCA_035647435.1 Clostridia bacterium | reverse complement strand
ATATAATATAATCAGTATAATAAAAATTATAGATATGTGATTGAATCACTGAATAAAAAAGGGATAATAACTATTATATAGACTATAGCAATCAAAGGAGTGGTGCGTGTATGGATTATTTATTGACATTTTTTGAGGGTGTAATTACTTTCGTTTCACCGTGCCTTTTGCCAATGTTGCCGATATACATTTCATATTTTGCGGGTCAGAATAAAGAGGGCAACAAGAAAACAACCTTAACAAATGCTTTTGGTTTTGTTTTAGGTTTTACAATTATTTTTGTAACTCTTGGAGCATTCGCCGGCACTGTCGGCAATGCATTGAACCGACACAGCACCGTTGTCAACATTGTCGCCGGCATCATAGTCATTCTTTTTGGCTTGAACTTCATGAATCTAATCAAGATACCGTTTCTCAACACAAACAAACAAATGAAGATGAAAACAGAAAGCATGAGCTTTTTTTCATCAATATTGTTCGGAATAATTTTTTCAATCGGCTGGACGCCTTGCGTAGGAGCTTTTTTAGGTTCTGCATTAATGCTTGCCGCCTCAAGTGGCGAAAGTTTGAGAGGCGTGTTAATGCTTTTGAGTTATTCGCTCGGGCTGGGCATACCGTTCATTGCAAGTGCGGTTTTGATAGACAAGTTAAAGTCTACTCTTGATTTCATAAAGAAGCATTATAGCGTTATAAACATTATTTCGGGCGCATTACTGGTTGTTGTGGGCATACTTATGGCAACAGGCTTGATGGGATATTTCCTTTCGTTTCTCACATTTTAGGAGGTTTAATTTATGAACAATAAAATAAAAGCGATTTTGGGCATTAGCATACTAATAACATTTTTAATTGCGGTTTACTTTTTATACGGCTTTTTGTCGGATTTACATTCAGATCGCAACAAGAATAGTGACGCCACAGGCACAAATCAAGTTGGATTGCAGAATGCACCTGAATTCACAGTTTATGACGAAAACGGCAATGAGCTCATGCTCTCAGACTTTGTAGGCAAACCCATTGTGTTGAATTTTTGGGCATCATGGTGCCCTCCATGCAAATCTGAAATGCCACATTTCAACGAGGTTTATTCTCAATTGAACGGTGAGGTTGAATTTCTGATGGTCGATATGGTTGACGGCAGTAGAGAGACGAAGAAAAAGGGTCAAGAATACATTGAAAAACAGGGCTTCACTTTCCCCGTTTATTATGACACCGACCAAGATGCCGCCAGAAACTATGCGGTTTCATCAATCCCCACAACCTATTTCATAAATTCCGACGGAAAGATTGTATCGGGTCATCAAGGCCTTATTTATAAAGATGATTTGTTGAGTGCAATTGAAAATATTAAGGATTAGGGGTTGGTTTTATGAGCGTATTGAAAATAATCGCAGGTGTTATAATCGGCAGCGTATCAGGCTTTGCTTATTATAAGCTCATCGGTTGCCCCTCGGGCGGTTGTCCAATAACTGCAAATCCGTACAGCTCAACAATATACGGTGCTGTGCTCGGCTTTTTGATAAGCTCTTTGACAATCAGAAAATAGAAATTATAACTATATATCACAACATAAAAAGCTCACGCAGACATTTAATCTGCCGTGAGCTTTTTCTAAAACTAAAATTTAAATTTAAAAATAATCCGTATAAGTTTATCAATACCCATCAGAGAACTAAAACCACTATCTCAAGTGGCACTTCTCGACCCTCGTATAAGTTTATCAATATCCATCAGGAGTTCTAAGATAAGGCAAAATGCCGTAGGGTATGGTGGTAACCCAAAAGTCTTCACCGCTTTTTCTAAAATAACGTTGTCGATATATCGACAGCGTTTTTTGTTTGTCTTTATTTTATATCGGAATTATACAAATGTCAATTCTTGGGTGTCCATAAAAAGGGACTCCACAAGTTAAATATGCAGAATTATTGATAAAGTTTGACAAAATAAAAAACACAGGTCAAAACCTGTGTTTTTTGGTGGAGATAAGCGGGATCGAACCGCTGACCTCTTGAATGCCATTCAAGCGCTCTCCCACAATATAGAGTAAACCACCCCAAAAAATCACAGGATTTTTTAAGGTGGTTTTTTGTTTTATGCCGCTATATTCCTTGTATATCAAGGGTTTTCGGGGATTTGGTTCCTCTGAAACGAAAGATTAAGTTCTACAAAATCTGATAGAAATTATGCTTGCTAAAATTTTAAGTTTTGAGAGCGATGAAGAAGCAAAACACCGCACTCGAATGGCATCATGACCCTCACTCCAATGGCATGGAACAAGCAAGTGAATGGCATTAAGTCAACAAAGACATTATACCAAATAAATAGAAAAGATAATTAGTTTTGCTGAAAATGTAATCGGTTTTTGTGAAAATGTAATTTTCCAACTCCGATACACTTTCAGTATTTTTTCATTCATAAACCAAAGGTTTATTTCTTGACCTCCGGTAGATTGCACCTCTTGTTTTTCGTTTATATAATATTTATCTGTGGGTACGGGAATAAAACCTGTTTTCACGCAAAGATGTTTTTGCTGCCGTTGTGATATCAATCAAAACCCTTCTTTCATAGTCGCTGCAATCAGAAAAGACTGCTGTTAGTTCATGATTCGAAACTTTGATGGTGTTTTCTAGATTGCTCATGAGAAGCTCATCGGCAGAGGTGTTTACTCTTAATTTAATAATGCGAACTCAACGTGGCTCGATATGGAATGGGATCCGTCCAGGATAAGTTCAAACGCAGAAAAGCAATCGGCCATGCCTATAGCAGTCAAAGCGTTCTGACGTCACCACGGAAATCGACACTGGAATGGCTGAACTGCTCAGTGAAATTGAGGACGAATATGTTAGGCTTTAAGACGATTGAGTTCCTAAATTGAGTGTTGGTATCAATATAAGCATAAGTAATCACCGACTAAAGCTGAGCTTATATTGCAGTATTAGTCATGAAAGTATTGCCACTTTTAAACCTTGATGGTATAGTATACCTTATCAGGGATTATTTGATGCTTACCTATAGTAAAACTGGGGGGACTATTGTGATACACAGAGCAAAAAAACTTTTATCACTACTACTTATTTGCTGTATATTACAGCAAGTATTGCCAATGGGTGCAATTGTGCTTGCAGGGGGTGTTGAAGAACAAGACTGGACAGGGTATACACCCATTTCAACTAAGGAAGATCTGGATGCTATACGAAATAATCTATCAGGTAAGTATTATTTAACTAATGATATTATTTTCTCCGAAGAGGATTTTGCGGAAGGCGGCAATTTCTATAATAGTGGTGCGGGTTGGGAACCAATCGGGATGGTCTCAGTGAGCGCGTTTACCGGCATTTTTGACGGCAACGGACATATTGTTTCGGGGCTGTATATAGATATAAACAGCTTATCCGCCGTGTATACTGGGTTGTTTGGTTATAATAAAGGAACCATTCATAATCTTGGAATAAGGGAAAGTAGCATAACCGTATCCTCCAAAGGCGAGAATATCTATGTGGGCGGTATCACGGGGGTTAATGATGGTGGTGAAATCAGCAGCTGCTCTAACAGTAACGGCAGAGAACGGCTCTAAAAAATCGTATGTAATAAAAGTCAAGCGTGCTAAGGATCCGAACTACAAGTCAAGTTCAAACAATAAACTGTCCTCACTGAACGCAGAAGGTTTTCGGATTTCTCCATTATTTAAAGCGGATAACACCAACTATGTGGTGTGGCTGCCATATGAAACGAAAACTATTAAAGTGAGTGGGAAACCGGTAGACAGCAAGGCATCCGGTGTTGAAATCATCGGAGGTGACAATCTTCTCGCCGGTCAGGATAATGAGATTAAGGTTATCTGTACTGCGGAAAACGGCGATAAAAAGGAATACGTTGTAATTGCAAAACGGGCAGCTGCTCATGACGGAAGCGTTGATGAGAAACCTGCTGTTACTACTACTGCCAATGAAACAAGTACAACAAAATCACCACTTGATGATACGAATGCGAATTCAAAACCCGCATCATCCGGAACGCCCGTATGGCTTACACTATTACTGATACTTCTGGGCGTTGGAATTGGGTTCGGAGGTGGCTTATTTACAAGCCGAAAGTTAAGAAGTTAATTTTTGATAACACACTTTTTTCTAAAGGAGAATTGAGATGAACAGACTAATAACATTACTTATGACAATAGCAATAGTATTTACCCTTGTCGCTTGCGGTGAGCATTCTCCCGAAAACGAGTCCTCAGATGCGAACATCACCACAAGTACCAAAAAAGCCCAAAGCAGCTCCGCTGATTCGCAGAGTAAAACATCCGTCATCATCACTGCAGAGATTGAATCCACCAGGTCAGCAAGCAACAATATTCCAGACACAATCAGGTCCACGACAACAATAGGTAAAACAATAAGTAGCAGTAAACCTGTTTTAACGACCACAAATAAACCGACAAGTAGCAATAAACCTGTTTCAACGACCAGTAATCCGACTACAAGTTCACCCCCTGTCTACGTCGATGTTCGTATATTTAGCGGCACCGAAACGATTAGTAAAGAAACAATTGATAAAGATATTTATATCACATCAACTGGAATAGTTATATTTGATAATGTAACTATCATCGGAGATATTTATTGCTATGGTCAATTGACAACTAAAGGAGCTTGTTCTGCGAAGGATATCTATGCATATAAATACGGTTCCATGTTTAGTTGCAGCGCCTTTGATGGTACTCATGGAAAAATCTCAGGCAGTCTTTCTTGTGACAAAATGACGATAACCAATGAAGCATTAGACTATGCTTTTAATAAGTGGGACAAAAAATAAATCTTCTCCTAATGGAGGAATTATTTTAGCTAAGAATTTTCTACTCTTTTTATATATTCTTAGTAAACATAAATTAAATGTCATATTTTTATTTATGCACACTCGACACACGGAACAAACGGGAAAAGCCGAGGGTGTTCACCCAACAAACGGGAACATAGCTACCGGGTGCATTTTGTATCAAACTCGTGTTCCTTGCCATACAAGAACGCATGCTTTGATACCAAAGTGTGCGTTCTTTTTTTGCGCCCAGTGCCGTCAAAAGACCTTGAAACAAAGGCTTTTTGACGGCTTTTATATTTTCTACCGTTTGACGAGTGTATAAAAAACACCCGTTTGTCAGGTGCGATGGCTGATTTCGCCTTGCACTCAACAAACGGGAACTCGTAGGGGGTGCACCCAACAAACGGGAACAAAGTGGATTTGCACAGTGGGTGCACACGACAAACGGGAGCCTTTATACTTTTTTCCTTTTCCTGCGATTCATATTTGCTATAGCCAAGCTACCAAGTGCAAAAAGTGTTAAGAAAGCTGTTAATGCTATATTTCTACCGTCTCCGGTTTGAGGAGATCCTTCTGGATCTGTATTATTGCTTATGTCATCGCTAGTATCTGCTTCACTTTCAGCTTCAGAATAGATTAGGGCATATAAAGAGAACTGATCGGTTTCAAAAACAAAGGTTTTTGTCTCAGGATTAAAGATTCCTTCGAGTATTTCAGCTTTGCCTTCGTGAACTCGGACGATCTTATAAATATAATCAATGGTTGTCTTTGAAATCAACTCGTCTGGAATTTTAATTGTGATACAAACCTTCCCGTTAGTTTCGGCAACTTTTTGCTTCTCATCAGTACCAATTTGTTTGTAAAGATTGATGTCTAAATAAAGCCCGACAAAGTTATTACCTAAAACAGATTGTATTTTTGCTTTTTCATCAGCACTTACGATCTCTGTTGCATCAGATACCTCAAGGCTTATTCTAACATCTTCCCCCGACCCTACCCGCTCCCTATCATCATCATTAAGGATCAGCGCATCTAAATCAGT
The DNA here is from genome assembly GCA_035647435.1 of Clostridia bacterium. Lineage (GTDB taxonomy): Bacteria > Bacillota > Clostridia > Oscillospirales > Acutalibacteraceae > JAAZFZ01. Next base: position 10,485 of record DASRNM010000066.1, on the reverse strand, counting down.
ACTTTCATTTACTTGAAGCTCTGCATTAAGAGCATTATTTTGATTATCTATGTCATGATAAATTTTACCCTGCTCTTTAAAACCACAAATAATGCATGAGTTATCGGTGCTTCCGGTATAGTCATGAACGCCTCTTTCGATTTTACCGCACAGGCTACACGTACGATAATGTTCAGTGTCACTTTGTTGCCAATCACTAAATTGGTGATTTTCACAAGCTACAGTTTTTATCGCTTCGCAAACAGTACAAGTAAATACGATTCCACTGCCGTCCTCTGATGGTTTACCATTATCCCAATTGTGATCTGCATACTCAATATCGCCACACTCACAAACACGCATATGTTGTTCAGCATTATGTTTCTGCCAACGGCCATAAGTATGTTCTGATGTTGGCTCTATATCTTCGGTTTTAGTTTCACCGCATTCAGAACAAGTAAATGTTCTTACGCCTGCTGTTGTATGGGTTGCAGCAGTTGTGATAACACCATTATCCCAATTGTGATCTGCGTACTCAATATCGCCACACTCACAAACACGCATATGTTGTTCAGCATTATGTTTCTGCCAACGGCCATAAGTATGTTCTGATGTTTTAGGAATTACTTCAATCCGCTTTTCGCCGCAAAATAGACAAGTGTAAGTAATAATGCCTTCCTCTATGTGGCTGGCAGGTTTTGTTATAACTCCCTCGTCCCAATCGTGTTCCGTGCATTGAGCCATGACGGCTGTTATGGTGATCTTCTCTGGCAAATCAGCGCAACTATATATAAAATACTCTGACTCGTCTTCGAATATATCATATATTTCTTCATAATAATCGATTCCGTCATCAAATTGCCCTGTTACGGTCCACTTAGAAACAATTCCTGTTTGGTATGGGTCTTTTACCATAGTAACACGCGAATAGTCCCCTAACCTTAGAGAAGAAACAAAGATACCATTATATCCTCGGCTTCCAAACCCATTATCAATTGTTATGTCGCAATATGGCTCTTCATTGATTGTTCCATCGCTCCAACGTGCTATAAATTGAATATAATCTTCATCCACAACATAGCTGAGGGTTGTACTTGTTGTTATTAGTTCGTATTCTATTCGATCCATTCCAAAATTTAATTTATACCAACCAAGAAAAGTTGTATATCCTTCATTGGCTGTTGTTTTAACAGTAATTGTAGCTCCCATAGAACATTCGCTAAAATCATCAGTCACTTCGCCACCTTCGCCGTAAAAATAAACATCACATATAATATCCTTATAAACAGGTGTCAATACCATATCACCTGTAACCGTTATAGACCCCAAATCAATTCTGATTACCTCGCCGCCGTTAATAGACGCCTCCCAATAATCTAATTCTTTGCCTTCTGGAATTCTATTTCTATCGGGAATAATATAAATGTTTATTCCCTTTAAAACATCGCCCTCGGAAACATTCGTGACAGTGTAGTTTTCAGTAAAGAATCCACCTTCAACCCTAACATGGCAAGGCGGAGCTTCCCTATAAACCGCTCGTACTTTAGTGGCATCTTTAATGCGAGTGTCTTCTATGTACTCGGTTCTATTTGAATTTAGCTTTACATAGTTGCAGGCATAATCAATGTCATCTGAAAAGAAATCCCATGTTTGTGTTTCCCAATCATAGATCTCCCAATAGTCAAACTCGTAGCCTGGACGATCCTCAGCGATAAAGTTAACTTTATAAAGGTCATCAATTCCTACTTCAAAAGGGTTATCAGGATACCCAAAAATAATACCATAATAATAATGTGAAAGAATCGTTGTACCGTAATAATTGTAATCGTAGGAATATCCGGAGTTACCGTGCGAAGATACATTCATCGAATAGTATTGAGATTTCTCCGGTCTATCCTCGTTAATAACGAGGTCTCGTCTACTATCGTTTTTGTTTAGTTCTCGAACACTCTTAGAAATATCACTCTTTTTCAGATATTTTTTTTGAGTGTCTTGGTCCATAGCATCATATTCTTCATCGCTCGCAATAGGTTTGTATTCAGTTACTGAACGATTTGTGCGAGCTTTATAATTTTCAATAAAAACCGTAACATTGCTATCTTTTGTAACATAGTAAACCTTGTAAAGATCGGTTTTATCGTCATCGTTATATATTGCGTATTGTCTACATTCCATCCCAAGGTATTCTAAATCTCTTTCATAATAGCATCCGCTGGGAAGTTGACCCTTTTCTTTGAAATTATAACTATTGTAGTAGTCGGCCCACTCCCGCCCATTAAAGGTAAATGAAGAGGCGCGTTTTGAATGATCCATTCCGTTAACTATTTCCATATACCCATAGAAATCATGTGCATAGGCATAAATTGACCAATCAAACCCTTTATGTCCATTGTTGGAATCACTTTTTGCCATATATATCGGTTTAACGGCTAATAAAGGATCATCAACAAACATAAGGGCATAGGTCTGTTCTGAATCCCTATCATCCATTTTAATGGCATATATATAAGATTTGTTACCATCACTATTTATGTAGCTGTAATGTCGCTCATCTCTATCCGTGGTATTAGTCATTACAAAACTTTTGGTGTCAAATTCAATATAATGATCTTGATAAAATCGTTCCCATTCAGCTTCTACATAATAAGATTGTTCGGTATATCCGCAATCGCATACTTTTTTACGTATACCCACATTGCCATTTTTGGCTTCTTCTACTACTATCCAATCACTCATATCATGAGCATCTTCGTTAGAAATGATTTCTGTTTTCGTTGCTCCGCAGAACGTGCAAGTATAAACCTTTATGCCTTCGATATCATGAGTTGGTTTAACTGTAATTTCACCATAATCCCAGCTATGGGGCTCGATGTTTTCATCACCACAAATTGAACAAACTGTGTAATGTTCAGTTTCGTTCAAACACTTATAGTTTCCATACTCGTGATAACCGTTGTTCTTATAAACACGCTTGTATTCTCTAAGTGCATTTTCAATATCTTCACGCACATAAATATCACCCTCAGCACAGTTTCTTTCATCAAAAAGTGTCCAAGGACTAAAGTTAGCGTCAGTCTGTTTAAAAACAGGAAAAAAGTAAATATCTTGATCGACCAATAATTCAAAACTCTTTTGGGGAATCGTTTCTCCCGTATCGGCTTTCCAGTAATCAAAGGTCTTCCCTTCATACTCTGTTTCATTATAAGTAATCGTCAACACAGAGCCTTCTACTGCGGTACCAGAAAACTTATCCGCAATGTAAGTATAAGAAATGCTTCCGCCGTGCGCAAATATAGTATATTCTGGTGCCTTTTCGGCATGTACAAAGAATGTGTAAATACCCGAAGAGAGCGAGCCAAGTATCATTGCAAGGCATAACAAACTGCTCAATAATTTTTTCAGATTTAATTTCATTTCAAACCACCTTATGTTGTTTATTTTTTATATTTATTTCTCTAAAACTTAAAAGACCTAAACCTCTGTCTTCAGCAAGGGACATAAGTTAATTTAATTATAGCATAAAATATTACAATTTCAAGTAGGTATAAAGTGGTTCGGTTGTCAAGACAAAAATTTCGTTAAAAATAAGCGAACCATATACTGACATATTTTTAGATTGTGAGCCATAGGCAAACCGCCGGATTAGCACTATCGAGCTACCGCCTACGGCGGCGCAAAGCGTCCTTGACAGGGCGGCTTGAAGCCGCTATAATCGCTTCCCCGACGGCGCCCTCTTGTATGCATATTTTTGAGTTGTTTCGCCGTCGGCATAATACATTCAGCGGCTTCACGCCGTTCTGTCAAGGATGGCGAACGGTTGTGTAGTTAGCATTGTATACAGTTGCACAGGATATGCAGTGATTGTGAGGATTTCTGCCAGGAATGTAATATATGTACGAATTGTCTACCTGAAGAACTTTGCAACGGCTGTGGTGATTACTGTTTAGGATGTAAAGAATATTGCACTGAATGTTCATGTTGCGAAGAGTGTGCAAATCTTTGTGATGATTGTGAGGAAATGTGCGATGGCTGCGCCGATTTTTGCTTGGATTGCAATAAGTGCGCAAACTGTGTAGATCTTTGTGAAAATTGTCAAGAATATTGTTCTGATTGTATGGAAACTTGTGGTAACTGCGGCTGGTGCTCTGAGTGTACGCATATTTGTCAAGATTGCGGAGAAGTATGCGAGAATTGTGGAACTCTCTGCTCTGATTGCCGTGAGTATTGTTGTGATTGTAGACACCTGTGTGAAGGCTGCGGTGCTTGCTCTGAATGCGTGAATCTTTGTGATGATTGTGAGGAAATGTGCGATGGCTGCGCCGATTTTTGCTTGTATTGCAATAAGTGCGAACATTGTGTAAATCTTTGCTCTGCTTGTGAGCAAGTTTGTGAGAATTGTGAGCCGTTTTGCCAAGGCTGTAATACCGGAGCTTGCTGTGCTTATATCTGCCCAAATTGCGGAGAATTCTGTACTGAGTGTCAAAGCGATTGGACTTATAAATCACTGGATAATATTCAACACCAGTGGCAATGTTCTTGTGGCGCACCTTTAGAGGAACCTCAAAGCCATCGTTTTATCTATAAAGTCCGTAAAGCGGCTACAGCCACAGAAGCGGGTTTTGGGGAATTGAAATGTGATCTTTGTAACTACAAAGAAAGGGTCGCAATTCCAGCAACAGGCAGTGAGGAACATTCGCATAACTTTTCTTTGTGGGTGTCCAACCTTACTTTCCACGAAATGTATTGTGCCTGTGGTGAAAAGAATCCATCCACTAAAGGAGACCACGAATTCCAATGGGTGACAGATATTGAGGCTACTATAGGTGCAACAGGGTTAAAACACCAAGAGTGTGCTGTCTGCGGTTACCAATTACCGGAAGAGATCATACCACCAATTACCACCTATGCAGTTACCGTAAACAGTGGCACAGGCGGCGGAAACTATGCCGTAGGCGCAACTGTTAGCATCACGGCAAACGCTCCTGCTACAGGCAAGGTGTTTGACAAGTGGACGACATCGGATGGTGTAACATTTGGAGATGCAAACACTACCACCACAACGTTTGTTATGCCAGCTAAAGCTGTCACAGTAACAGGTACGCGCCGAAAATGCACAAACCAAAAAGAATGTGTCCATGCACAGACTGGAAGCAACCACTCTGTGCTGTGTTGCATCTCCGGAGAACACTTTGATTGCGGCGGAGGAGCAAGCAGAAAACCAAAGACAGCGGCGAAAAATCGCAGCTAAGGCGTTATCCACGCTGACCGAAGTTCAGCGGCGGCGGTACCTCATGTACGTTGCTGATGAATTTACAATTAGGCAAATTGCTGACTTAGAAGGTTCACATTTTACCTCCGTCAGCGAAAGTATATGTGCTGCAAAACAGAAGATTAAAAAATATTTGATGAATATCTAAAAACACCCCTACAAAAAGGCTCTAAAATTGCATTAGGTGAGAGGGTTGGAAACCTCTTGTGGGATAGGCGGCTATGAATAAGCCGCCCCCCTCCAAAACTGAATAAATCAATCGTCAAATACATTCCCTTTTTCCGTGAGTCCCTCGGATGGTGCGCAGGACCCTTGTAGGCATTGGTCTTTGGCCTCTTCGTCATCTGGATGCTTGCATGGACGGCCTTTTTGGCGGGAAACATAGCCATTGGCGATGAGTCGGGTTTTGCGGTTCTGACGTGCCACCAACTGTTTGATTTGAGATTTTGTGAGTCTGTAACTTTCCGCAATTTGACGGTTTGTTTCTCCTGCAATATTCTTTGTACATCAAGGGGTTTGGTAGATTTTATGTTATTGAAACGAATACATAGGTTTCATAACATCTTCTGAAAATCAAGCATGCAAAAACCCTAACTGTTAAGAGTGATGAGAAACCAAAACCCAGCACTCCAATGGCATCATCAGCCTCACTCCAATGGCATTGAACACCCAATAGAATGGCATTCACATATGTGTTTATATGCCTTTTTTATCGATAAACAAGAGTTATAGAATTTATGGCAAATTATATCCATATTACTCCTTTGAATTGGTTATTTGAGAATCAATATCTTTTTTAGGCTGACTTGACTTTTTTGCTCTTTTCTTTTTCTTTCTTTTCAACCGACCGGTGACAAGGAAAAATAAAAACAAGCAGCCCACCGGGACAAACACATGATAAAGCAGTCCACGAACACCCATCTCATCAAAATCGGCTAGCATAGAAGGCTTGTTGATATAGGGTATAATAGAGAAGTACCGAATGCGCTCGGCTCGTGTTTCACCTTCATCTAACCGAGGCCATGATTCATCGCTGAGATATATCACATAGCCCTTATATTCTTTGCCGTTAACATTAAAATAGTAGCCTTTTGAAACGGTGCGGGAACGGTTTTCTCCCGCATTCGTATTATCAAGTCTGCTGTCATAGCTGTCTATTGTGCCCATTACAGTATCGCCCCAAAGCCCAAGCGCCAGCGTAGAAAGGCTGTTGTATGCGGCAAAGAGCAAAACGGCGCAAATCAGGATGCGTATAACTATTGGGATTTTATCGTTTTTTTTAGCCAATGTAAAACACATCCTTCGTTATTTTTTCTCCAGAATATATACGCTGAGATTTCTTTGACCACCCTCTGTTTCACTCAGGAATGTGTATTTGGCTCTGTGTCCCACTGATATGATTTCAACGGTGTGAGTAACAGTCGTAGTGCCGTTTTGGTAAGTGATTTCATAGCGTGTATCACTGAATTTTTCCAGAACATACTCAGTCAGATAAGGGTCGCTGTAACTTTTCAGAGTCAAGCTTGGTCCGTTGTAATGTAACCATACCTCGGCAGAGGGCTTTTCCCAAGGTTCGTAGTCCTCTTTTTGATCTATTTGCATCATGCCTTCTCCCGGAATAAACAATTCAGCCCGGATCATATAAGAGGAATAATCCCCGGAAATGCTGTTAAGTATATCGTCCTTATTTCCTTTTGGCTTAGCTTTAACAAGGATAGTATATAACGGTTCGCCGGAATATTTACCCGAATAGGACCCTGAGAGGGAAAAGCTGACTATTACATCAGGCTTTTTTTTGCTCAGCAAGTCCTCTTTATATTGATAAAGCCAGATTTTTGACGGTGATTCCAACGCCTCATAATCAGATTTTTGAAAGCGGAGTATGCATTTGCCTGTGTTATCGAACATCGCAAGCATATCTTCCAGTTCAACATGCATATCCTTCGGATATTCGAGTACAGCATACCAGCCGGCAAAAGCCTTTGGATTGGTGTTATCTAATGATACTATGGTGACATCGTACCATGGATTTGCCTCCTTAACCGGTTCCTTTGTAACGGGAGGAACGCTTGTCGGGGTGCTGCTATCGGTGTCTTCACTTGAGGCTGGTTCAGTTTCTTCGGTTTGGTTAACTTTCCGAAGTTCCAATACTACTGTCTGAGTGTTTTCGGAGAAAGACTTTAAGGTTACAGATTTCAGCTTTTTGCCGCTTTTTATATCGGCAGATGTCCGATACAGCTCCAGTGTCATCGGAAAACCTGCTTTAAGGTGCGCTAGCAGGGTGAAGGTTATTGTGCCGCCGCCGTCGCTGTTTAATTTGCCCGTCCACGATGATGGATCGGCCGTAGAGGAAAGGGGTGCTAAACGCGCGTAACAGCCCGCCCAGGTGGATTTCTCACCTTTGTCCTTATCTTCCTGAATCACAACTGAAAACTTCGTATTATAAAAATCAGCTAATTTTTTGTATTCCTTTTCTCGTTCAATTAAGCTGTCCAAATACATATTTCGGCACATTGTGCGGAATACCGAGTTTAAATATTCATAAAGCTGTGATTTATGAATCGCCGAAATATTTTCTCTGTCTTTTTTCACGGGCCACGGGTATTTTGACAATTTCCCGTTTTTTTCATAGGCATCAATCCAGGATTCCCAATCTGTCCCCGCAACAGTCCAATATTCATTTACATAACGGTCGATTTCCGCTCTCATCATGTCCAGTACCAGCTGCGGATTATCCTTGTTCTTTTTATAATATGATTCAAAAAGCGTTCGCCAATCGTTCAGAGCCCGGCTATTTTCTTTGCGTTTATAGTAAGCGTCATACATGTTTTTCGTGCTTTTGTATTTATTGGCTACCGCAAAAGTTTGAACATCGGATAAAGCAAGATCAATCATCCCGACACTTAAATATGCCAGCTTGATAGAAGGTGTTGCAAAATTAATCGCAATGTCCAGACTGGATTTTACGGCGGTGAAAGTCGTTTCGGCAGATCGAAAACCGTTGTTGTAAGCATTGCAGGCCAGTTGTGCGCAGGCGGTGCTGACACCAAGGCCCGACATGAAATTTTGAAAGGGTTTGGTTACCCAAGCATCATACGCTTCTCCCAGTGAAAAAAAGGTATGTGCGTTAGCGGCAGCAAAATATCTGAGCGTATCGGTGGTTTCCAAAAAAGCGGCGGCAGCATTCTCCTGCCATGAATCGCTTTGCTCGGCAAAGGCCTGTACTATTGCCCTTGCCCGAGAATCAGTCATGTATGCGGCATAGACGTTGACTTCAGAGATGTATTCGCTGCGTTTGCCGGGATTGGTAATCTTGAATACGCCGTAGGTGGAAAGGTGATTTGTTATAATATGTACCTTATTGGCTTCTGTGTCCACCGTGTAGAAAACATCCTCCCACTCATTCGTCTCTTGGTTTAAATACTTGCCGCAGACCGAAAGTAGCTCTTCCTCTTCCTTCAGTCCTTTATCACTATAAGGAATAATGATTTCAATGGCACCGTCGGGCTGCCCGGAGGAAAGGCGGAAGTCAAAAGCATAAATTTCCACATCCTTATCTACCGGAGCGGGTGTTACCTTTTCAACCGTCACTTCATCCCCCTCCTCCAGCAAGCATCCGAAATCAACGTAGGCAGTGTCCGAAGAAGATAATTTGTCCCTTTGAAATAGTAAGAAACTAATGGTCAAGGTAATGGCTGTAGCCGCCACAAGTATAATGGCGACAACACGAACCGCAGTCTTTTTAAAAATGTTCATATCGGCCTCCTTATGATTTATGCCACTCGTATTCATAGGCAGTCTCTACGGAATTGTTTCCGCCGCCCATACCGATAACAATATAGACTTTATCTCCATTGGCGGAGCCGCTCGGCATTTCTCCGCCTACCGTGGCGCTTTGACCCCAGTAGCCTGTATTTGTATCATTCTTGCCTGTTTGTATATAGCTTTTGGTAATCTTTTCGGTTATGTCATATAAGCTTCTGTTTGTGCCGTAACTGGCAAACGGATCGTCGTGGTTTACGGGTGTTATGCTTGCTCCCAGCGAAGCACCAAGATGAAAGCAGATATTTGACGATGTGTTTGCAGTGATTTTCAAATCAATTTCAACCCGTTCACCTCCCATATAACTATCTTTTGGAGTACTTGCTGTTCCTTTATTCTCAACAAACTCACCTTTGCAGCTGTCATGCGTTATACCGGTATAGTGAGTACCGTCATATGTGACCTCACAGCGATATGTATAACTACCTCTGCCACCGCTCCATGTGCTGGAATAATACTCGTCTGATGCGCTGGTTTCATATTTGTTTTCAAACGACCGCACCAGCTTCCAATAACCGATTGTCTCCTTCGGGCTAAAAAGATACCCCTTCTCGCGCATCCAGTCATAGAATTTCGCTCTGTCCTTGCCGCATTCCAGCCATTTATAGATGGCTTCCGCTAAGTTACCTTCAATCACATCGTCATTCGAGCCAAACACCGAGCGGTCGCCGCCAACAAGATTAAGGATGTTCTCACGTATCTTCATAAGCGAATCTATCCTGCTCGCAAACTCCATATCTACAGGAAAACCGAGCAGCTTATTCCATGAAAGTAGTCCGTATTTGTCAAAGGTCGCAAGCATTTCTTTGATACGCGCCTTTTCTGTTTCAAACGCGCTCGTATTTTTATACCGGGTCATGAAGCTGCGCTTAATATCATTTACTATTTGATTGTTGAGCATATCGCGAAGCGCTTTATCCGCATCGATTTCCTTCAACGTTTTACCGCTTGCCTTTGCGTATGCTGTGCGGTATTCGCGCTGCATAAAATCAAGACCGCTGCCCATGTTGTTGAAAATGACTAACCAACTGTCGTCGGGGACACTTCCATCTGAGCCTTTGTTTTCTTTAAGATAAATATTATATGCACACTCGACGGAATACTTCTGCCACATCTCGGCTCCGGCTTTCGTAGCCTCAACAACAGCCTTACCGAGCTTTGCCGCGGGGATAACGTCCATTGCAGCATAGACGAACTCCTTGTAAGCATCCATACCGCTTCCGCCATCATATAAACTCAACGCTGCCGCAACAGCCCCCGAAGTAGCACCTCCGGCGTATGATTTTATCTCATCAACGACCCTCTTGTCATATAGTGACTTTGTTACAGCCTCCGCGATAAGCTCCGCGCCCTGTCCTGCAATATCGCCGAGATCTCCGTTTTTCGCATTGGTAATAAATTCAGAGGAGCTATGC
>DASRNM010000065.1:0-4126 GCA_035647435.1 Clostridia bacterium | reverse complement strand
ATTCAATGTTGAAAAGGCGGCAAAAGAGTCAGGCAGAAATGCGAAAGATGTAAAAATTATGGCGGTCACAAAGACAGTTGAGCCTGTTTATATTAACAAAGCTATTGAGCTAGGAATCGATCTTATCGGTGAAAGCAAGGTTCAGGAATTTATTGGAAAGAAAGACGAGCTAAGGCTTGATAATATCGAAAAGCATTTTATAGGGCACTTGCAAACAAACAAGGTCAAAAACATTGTTGGCAGTGTTGACCTGATACAGTCTGTTGACAGGGTAAAGGTGGCACGAGAGATATCAAAACATTCGATTAGAAACAATATTTCGACAAAGGTTTTGTTAGAGGTGAACATTGGAAAGGAAGAAAGCAAATTCGGTTTCATGCCTGAAGAAGTTCATGAAAGCCTTGCACAAATATCCGAATTTCAGGGCATTGAGGTGTGCGGTTTAATGACCGTTCCGCCAATTTCGTCAAATATTGATGAAACTCGCTCTTTTTTTTCAAATATGAGGCAACTGTTTATTGACATTGAGGCAAAAAAATTAGATAATGTAAATATGAATGTTTTGTCCATGGGTATGTCGGGTGATTACGTTCATGCAGTATCTGAGGGTTCGACATTAATCCGTGTGGGTTCCGCAATTTTTGGAAACAGAAATTACAGATAATTTCAAGGAGGAGTATTTATGAGTTTTATGGAAAGTTTCAAGAAGGTATTTAATGTTCCTGAGGAAGACTATTTTGATGATATGAATACAGAAGATGCTTATGAGGGCTATGAGGGTGACGATGAAGAGATTGAGGCTAATACAATTTATAGTAGCTCAAAACGTCAGACTCAAAGTGACACAATGAAGGTTGTTGATATGAATTCAGCTGCCCGCCCGCATCTTGTTTTTAAAAAGCTTGACCATTTTGATGGAGTGGCCAATGTTGCCGATGTTTTGAATGAGAAAAGGATTGTTATTCTCAACCTTGAAACGTGCGATAACGATGCCGCTTTGAGAATTCTTGATTTTCTTTCTGGCGTGGCTTATGCCAACAATGGTGAAGTCAAGCGTGTTGCGGGCAGAGCTTATGTAATAACACCGCACAATTTCCCCGTAACAGGCGAGTTGCTTGATGAAATAACCGGCAAAAGCACAGGTGAAGGTTATGAGGGCTATTTTGATTGATTAATGGTAATGTTTTGGTTATTTAGTTTAAAGTGATTTGGGAGGTCGTAAAATGCTGACACCGGCACAAATAAAGTCATACAGTTTTCAAACGATTGGTCGTGGAATATACAATGCACAAGAGGTTGACGAATTTATTGCAGAAATTTCGTCATCCTACGAGCAACTGTATAAGGAGTCAGGTGAGCTTGTTAAAAGAGTGAGCCTTCTTGCCGAAAAACTTACTCAGTATCGCAAGGATGAAGATCTTATCCAAAAGACTTTGCTAGTTGCACAGCGTAAGGCGGACGAGCTTGAGAACGACGCAAAAATCAAATCAGATATAGTTCTTGATTCTGCTGAAAAAAGAGCAAAAGAATTGACAGCTAAGTCGAAGGCACAGGCGGAAGAGCTTGTTAATGATGCAAAAGCAAATGCACAATCAACTCTCGCGCAGGCTGAAAGTCAGGCGAATCAGGTTGTTGAAAAAGCAAATGCTGATGCCGAAGAGTTAATCAGCAAAGCAAGCATTCAGGCAAAAGAACAGGTCAAATCATTGGATGCGGAGATTAAATCTAAAAGTCTTGAGCTTTCACTGATTAAGGATGAGTCGTCGTCTTTTAAAGATAACCTTATGGCTCTCTATAAGGAGCATCTTGATTTAATTGAAAAAATTCCAGCTTTTACAGAAAAAATTGACGAAATTGAACAAGTTGAAAGTCTTGAATTTGAAGACAATGACGACAATAAGTCAGAAAACATAGAAGAAGTAGAAGAGATTGATGAGCAAGCTGAAAGTGACATTCAAATAATAGACATTGAAGATGTTGAACAAATAGATGAAGAAACACAACAAGAAGACATGGAAATCAAGCTTTTTAGTGAATCTGGAGACGAAGACGATTTAGATGATGATTTTGAAAACATTGAAACAAAGGTTGACGAAGAAGCAGAAGATGAAGAAAATGACGAAAATGAGATAGATGAAGACGAGATAGACGAAGATGAGATAGATGAAGATGAGATAGATGAAGGCGAAATAGACGAAGATGAGGAAATCGATCTTGGTTTCGACATTTTCAAAGAGCAAAAAGCTCCTTCAAGTGGCCAAAATGGGTTTAGAGTGTATTTAGAAAAATTCATAAACGAGGAAGACGAAGATAATTTTGACAAAGGTTATTCAATAAAAGAGCAATTCGGTGTTTTTGACGAAGAAGCTGAAGTTAAAGAAAATCAAGATGAAAACAAAGATGATAGCAACAAAGATGATGACGATTCCCAATCGAAATTCAAAGGCTTTTTCAAAAAATAACAAGAGGTGAATAAATGTTAGAAGCGGTTGCGTTGCTGGTGATAGCTTTACTAGCGGCAGTTGATCAGATAATAAAATATGTCGTCTTGTTAAGGCTGAAACCGGTCGGCACCTCAATGGTGATTGATAATGTGTTTCAATTGCGATATATTGAAAATACAGGTGCCGCATTCAGTATTCTTGAAAACGCAACAACAATTTTGAGTGTAGTTACTGCTGTTGTTATTCTTTTAGGTTTGTGGGCAGTTGTTACAAAAAAAATAAAATCTAAATTTCTTTATTTCTGCATTGTAATAGTCCTTGCGGGCGGTATAGGTAATTTTATCGACAGAGTTTACAGAGGATTTGTGATAGACTATTTTGAAGTCTTGTTTGTAAGGTTTGCTGTTTTTAATTTTGCTGATTGTTTGATTACAGTAGGTGCATTTATGATGATTGGTTATATTGTTTATGAAGCAGTGCAAGAGTATAAAATGAAAAAGGGTGCAAAGAATGAATAGGTTTTCATTCGAGATTCCCGAAGAATATAATAATGTGCGGGTTGATAAAGTGATTTCAGAGCAAACAAAGCAATATACACGCACTCAAATTCAAAGGATTATCGAAGACGGCGGAGTAACCGTAGACGGCAAGGTCGCAGGAAAAAGCTTAAAGGTTTCAAAGGGAGCAAAGGTTGTGATAAGCTTTTCAGAGCCCAAAGAGCTTTCAAATGAGCCGGAGAATATCCCTTTGGATATAAAATATGAAGATGATGATTTATTGGTTGTTAATAAACCAAGGGGCATGGTTGTTCACCCTGCCGTAGGGAATTATAACGGAACACTAGTCAACGCATTGCTTTTTCATTGCCGTGGCCAGCTTTCGGGGATAAACGACGAAAATCGCCCGGGGATTGTTCACAGAATAGATAAAGACACAAGTGGTTTGCTAATAGTTGCAAAAAATGACATTGCACACATTGGGCTTGCAAAACAGATTAAAGAGCACAGTTTTAAGCGAGTTTATTCAGCCGTTGTTCATGGGAGTTTAAAGAATATTGAAGGCACAATCAATGCCCCGATTGGTAGAAACGAGAAAAACAGAAAAAAGATGTGTGTTACACAAAAAAGCTCCAAAAATGCCGTAACACATTATCAATCTATTGAGCAGTTGAACGGTTTCTCTTATGTGAAATGCAATCTTGAAACGGGGCGAACACACCAGATACGAGTGCATATGGCATACATCGGCCACCCCATTGCAGGCGACATGGTTTACGGTCCAAAAAAAGGAGTAACTAAGCTCAAAGGTCAATGCCTACATGCGGGTTTAATCGGTTTTGTTCACCCAAGGAGCGGTCGATACATTGAAATTGAAGCCGAATTACCCGATTATTTTATAAGCTTTTTAGATTCAATAAAATGTACCATATAAACAGCATATACTAAGAGTGTTGTAAATTTTGACAAGATTGTAGTTTTACGATATAATTTACCAATATGCAGGGTGGCAGCTTGAAAAAACTGTTAATGAGTTTTCAGAGGGATAGTAATCAAATTTTTACAGAAAATAAACTTATCCTTTGAAAAATACATTTTGCCCCTGCAATTTTTATGTCGAAAGCCTATTTCTGATAAAAGAAAATTAATATTATTTAAAATAAGTTTACATTTATCCTTATATTT
>DASRNM010000064.1:0-4277 GCA_035647435.1 Clostridia bacterium | reverse complement strand
CCTCTTTACAGTGAACAGCACATGCACAAATGTTACCGGAATGACTAACATTAAAATAAACATTTTTATAGCCGACAATATAAGGTTTTCCATTTTTATCATCTTCAAACCTCATACTGTCAAAGGGTATTCCAAATTCCTTGTTTATTGCGTACCTTCTCAAAGCCTGACCGGCAAGCCTTAAATCGGGATTGTGTCGGATAGGCTTTGATTTGTTTTTGTAAAGCTCTGTTGCTTTACAAGTTGTTTTTTCACTTAGTTTCCATACATATACTTTTGGTGTCATTCTATTGCTCCTAAAGATAATTCAATTCCGTCTGCAACAGCGGCGGCGTATTCTTCAAGCTTTTCGTCAAAAAGCTCGTTGTCTTTTTCATTGTTTATAAACCCTATTTCAACAAGACAGCTTGTCATATCGCTATATTTATTAATGTAATAATCTGAGTTGGGGTTGTCTCTGAAACCGATATGTATACCCCTAACTGATTGAACACCAACGCAAACCAGCTTATCCAAAATGTTTTGTGCAAGGAGCCTCTCATCTTCATTGTTTTTGCTGCTAATCCAGATTTCAACCCCTTTGCCTTTGCAGTCAAGTGAGCTATTTCTGTGCAATGAAACAAAAAAACAAGACCGTTTTCTGTTTGCTGTTGTTACCCTTTTTTTAAGGGTGATTGATGAATCGTTATCTCTTGTCAAAAACACATCAATGCCTTTTTCAACAAGCTTGTCTCTAACTAAAATTGCAATTTCAAGGTTGTCATCCTTTTCAAGCCTTTGTCCATCAGGCGAAGTTGCACCCACATCATCGCCGCCGTGACCCGCATCAATACAGACCAACGGTGGCCGATCTTTATTTTTAGCAACAATAACCGACATGGCAATCAAAATACTAAGCCCTATAAGTAAACACGAGCCGAAAACCTTAATATATTTTTTCAATAGCATACACCTTATTAATCACTTTAAAACTAATTTTATGGTTAGAGCAAGCAAAATATTATTCCTTCAAACAAGATTTTCGCTTGATTATAAATGCAAAAATTAAAACAAACCCCAAAATAGCAACGACCATGATTATGGTATTAGTTTGTATAGATTTCTGTGCACCCGTTTGTGGAATTGGCTCATTTTTCTGCGGTTGTTGCTGTGCAGACGCGGCTGTGGACTCTGAATCGTTGTCACTATTTTCAGTTGGAGAGGTGGGCGTTTCATAGTTCACCATATCAACAACATTAACATCATAATTCCCGATTCCGCCTAAGCTTCCCATCGGAATTAGCGTCATGTTTTTCTTGTCATTTTGCAAAAACTGTGGGTATTGGTCATTTGAAAAAACATCAACATATTCATCAGAATAAAAGAACCAGTTATATAGCCCCTTAAACCCATCATGAATGTTGCAATGCAACATATCTTTGACAAACCATGTGTGTTCGGGCAAGGCGCAAGTAGAGGCATCTATTCGCCCATCCTCAGAAATGTGATCATGACCGCATTGAACTTTTTGTGCATAACCATCTGCAAGTGTTTCGCCAAGCAGGGCAACGGTAGCGCCAGCGGAGACATGTTTTGTGTCAACAGTTGCATCGCTATCGTTTTTATAAGACACAACTAATGGAGTCCTTTGCATATTATAACCTGCAAGAATCATTATTCTAACTCCGTCTTCAACGGCATTATTTAAAATCTTGTCAGCATTGCACATTACGTTGTAATGATAATCGTCGATTCTATCAATTAGCACCGAGTTAACATTCTCGTCAAGAGCCATTGACTTAGCCTGTTCATAGTATTCATCGGGCACAAAGCCCCACAATCCCGGAGCCTTTCCTAATACAGGGAACAGGAACTCATCATAAACTTTGTCGACCAAGTTTTCAATTAAATCGTTGCCGATACTTACGAGTGAGTCAA
The DNA here is from genome assembly GCA_035647435.1 of Clostridia bacterium. Lineage (GTDB taxonomy): Bacteria > Bacillota > Clostridia > Oscillospirales > Acutalibacteraceae > JAAZFZ01. The sequence goes on along the minus strand of DASRNM010000064.1, from coordinate 2,360 downwards.
AAACGTCTGCTGAATCAAGAATGACAATAAGTGTGTTCAACAAAAAGCCTGTAAAATCTTCTTCAAGGGCTTGTGATGCATATTTAACGAGAGCATCGCTGTTAAGGTTTAATTGTTTTGTCAGTAGCTCACCACCGACATCAGTGCCCAATATGGGACAACATTGGAAAATGCAAGCGTCAATGTCTTGAGTTCCGTAGAGATGAATGTATGCCATTGCGACGATTCCGCCCATTGAAGATGCTCTGATAAGAACTTTGTCATGACCGGTTAAATCCTTGACATGATGTATAAATTCATTCAATTTTACAGCTGTTTCAAGTGGGTCGATTCTAAAATCGTATTTGAAATAATATGATCGGTCTGGGCCGTGTTCTGGGTCTGTGGGAAGCTCGGTTTTTATCGTCAACCTTTCACTTGAATTGCCGTCATCGTCCATTTCAAGAGGGCCGAAAGTATAAAGAATCGCATCAATGAGGCTATCGCCGAATTTATCATAATCCTTATTAATCGCAAAAAGTGAAACCGCAGGAATAAGGTCGCCAACAAGCTTTTTGATTGTTTCACTGTCGGGCCTGAAAACCACCTGCTCATCTTCCGTGTCGGCATCCTGGTAAATAGTTGCACAACCCAATGGGCCGATATAAACAACGGGTAAATAGCCGCAATCACACCCGTCAATTGCTGCAGTCGGTATAACAAACAGCGCCATCAAAATAGCAAGTGATAAAAGAATGCTTAAACATTTCTTATAGAACGATTTTTTCATAGCAATACCTCCATATTATCATTTCAAATAATACAATATCACAACATTGTTGTCAAATTATACCAAATAAAATTATTGACTACAAATAAAAAACAGGAACGGCAATCCGTCCCTGATTTTTCTTGTAAATATGTTTTTTATTCTTTGAATGCAAGCTCTTTTTTGCAAACCCTGCACGAGGCTTCTGAAAGACCTATTAAGAACATAAAATAAATAACAATCTTTGGGCCATAAAAAATATGATCTAACATTCCGCAAGCGAGCAGACCGATTAATCCTGCAAAAAATGTCAGCCCTAAAACTCTTCCCTTTTCGCTGATAATGCAAAGCTTTAATAGCTTGTATATGATTAGAATCACTGCCGCAATAAAAACTGTGAATCCGAAAACTCCGCCTTCAACCAGTAGTTCTAAAAACAAGTTGTGCGCGTGAGGTTGATTTATGCCACTTTGCTCAATTAAGAAATTTCTGAAATTCTCGGCACTTGTTCCCATCCCTGAAAATTTATTTTCCTGTATTGCCTTAATGGCAACCCTCCAAATGTCGTAGCGCAAATTAATCGAGGTGTCGCTAGAACTGCTGATAGTAAGAAATCTGTTAAAAACACTGGGTGAAACCATTGCCAGAACAACAAGCCCTGACGATGACAAACCAAATAACTTGTAAGCGGTTTCCTTATTATAAAACATTAATATTATTATAACCAAGACTGTTGCGAGGTAAGGACCTCTTGAATAAGAGGAGGCAATCCCACCAATTATACAAATCATAGAAAGAAATGATATTATCTTGATGTTTCTTTCTTTGCGTTGAAATAATCCATAGGCAGAGAAGGGGAGAGTGATTAGCAAAAAATATGCAAATATTAAAGGATTAGTAAATGTGGAAGATGCCCTATGGGATATGGCAATGAATTCAACTCTGGGCATTGAATCCACTATGAAATCAGGGAATATAGTTGATGTCGCAACATTTGCAACGAATGTGTTGAGGACACGCCAAAAGGGGTTGAGAATATAAGTCAAGCTTTCATTTATATAGCCACCAAAGTGCATAAGGATTACTTCAATTATTCCGATTAAACCTGCAATGCCACCTATTATTGAAAGTGAAAAAACAATCTTTTCAATCTTGTTCATGGTGTCAAAGGTTTCAAGAGTGAAAAGGTAAACTAGATACGCCAAAAGCATTAGTACGGCAACTACAACACCCATAAACAAGTTGTCAGTGTATATAATCCCAACAAATTGCCAAATTGTAAACAGAAGAAAAAAAATCCCGATTGTTGAAAGTTTGATTTCTTTCCCCTGAGATTTCGTTCGCCAAAAAAATATAACAGCAGTTACAAAAAAAGCTACCAGAGCAAAGTATTCGGGCAAAAGAGCTGCAAGGGTCATGCACCAAAAGATAATACTAAATGTGCCATCGTTCGCCTCACACTTGCTTTTTTTTAGTTTTTTGACATTATTCATCATCAAATACCTTTCTTTATCCAAGATATCCTAAAATGCATTATACTTTATCAATAAGTTATTTGCAATATTATTTTTCACTTGAAAATCTTTCTAATAATTTCATCTAAATATTACTT
>DASRNM010000063.1:0-15125 GCA_035647435.1 Clostridia bacterium | reverse complement strand
CCTTCATATTTTGTCAAATATGAATTAAAGGACAAAAATGGAAGAACTGACTTTCTCTCATTTTCTTCAGTCAATTTTAACAAGTTATCATTTGTTTTATTAGCTTTATCAGTTTGCCAAACAGCAATAACTCCAAGAATAACTGTACCAACAAAAGCTTCAAATCCCGCAATGTATCCAAGCAAATCGCCTGCAGTCCATTCAGCAGAAATTGCTTCAAGTCCTGTACTCCACTTGAAAAGCAAATGAACTGTAAGCAATGGTAGTAGAAACAATCCCAGCACTATCAGTCCGGTCAATTTTTTATGTTTAAAGATCCAAGTAATATATTTATCAATACTCATCATTTTGGCTCACCTGCTTTAAATCTTTGTGCTGCAAACCCTTCATAAATAGGTTCATATTTATAATGGAGAGCTGCTTCTACAAGCTCTAGAGTGAAAATTCCCAAGTCCACATCTAATAATATATCTATCCTACGACAATTATTTTTTATCCAATCGCCAACATTAACTTCATTAATGCCTTTGTTTTGCATTTTTCCATCTAACAAGATAGATGCAGCTAAAGTACTTTGGGCTGATCTTGGATTGTAATGCTGGCTTAAAAACCTAGCGTTGCTACTCGGTCCGGCTTTCCCTATCTTCAAAAAATTTCCTTCATACCAAAAAGTATAAACACCCATCATCTGGAATGGTAAGCTTCTTGGCTGACGTGGAATCCCACGATCAACTATTTCATATTTTTCTTTATCGATTGGTTTCCCTAGAATCTTGGATACATCTAGGATAATTTTATCAAAGTCATTTACAAAATCCACTCTTACCCTCCTCACAAGTCTACAGTATTTGTGCTAAGCAAAAATCATTTTGTATCTACATCCAACCTGCTTTCCCAACCCCACTGATTCACAAAAACATCTATTCTGCTCTGTACGGACCCTCTGACATCTAATCTGTTCTGTACGGAGACAGAGACAACTAATCCGCTCTGTACGGGGTCATACAGCCTTCATAGACTAGTTCCCGCAGAGCAAAAAATAATCGTTTTTCTAACAAAATAATTTATCACCAAAATCCCTGAAAGGCTTATATCAAGCCTTCTAGAGTACACTTCTTTATTTTCGTGACATCAATACTACCGTCTCAACGTGGCCTGTTCTGGGGAACATGTCAACGGGGGTGAGGTGTGAGGTTTTATATCCGTGGTTGTCAAGGATAGCACAATCACGAGCGAGGGTTGCGGGGTTGCATGATATATAGACAAGTCGATCGGGGCTCATTTCGATGATTGTGTTGAGTAGCTCAGGCGAGCAACCCTTTCGTGGTGGGTCAACCACTACAACGTCGGCGAACACGCCCTCACTTTTGAGCTGTTCGGCGGCCTTGGCGGCGTCGGAGCAGATAAAGCGTGCATTTTCTATGCCGTTTATTTTTGCGTTTTCTTTTGCGTTTTCTACGGCATCGGGTACAATTTCAATGCCTACAACTTGTTTTGCTTTGCTTGCCAATGTGAGCCCGATTGTACCGATTCCGCAATAAATATCAAACAGGGTTTCATTGCCCGATAGGGCGGCATATTCGGCAGCCTTTTCATATAGCTTTTCTGTTTGCTTTGAATTAACCTGATAAAAAGACAGCGGTGAAATTCTGAACTTCAAGCCGCAAAGCTTGTCCGTTATATATCCGTCGCCCCAAATAGTTACGCATTTCTTGCCCAAAATAACATTTGTTTTATGCTTGTTAACATTCAAGACAATTCCTTTTATTTTCGGGTTGTTTCGTGTTAAACCCTCTATTAATCGGTCGGTGTGAGGCAGGCTGTCGCCGTTTATTACGGCACACACAAGCGTATCTCCTCCACTCACCTGTCTTATATAAATATGCCTGAGCAACCCTCTGTGGGCGATTTCGTCATATATATTTATCTCGTTTTCCGTAACCCATTTATCAAACGTTTCAAGAATATTTTCAAAACTTTCAGGTTGCAACAGACAGTCCCTACAATCGACAACCCTATGACTTCGAGGTGCGAAAAAACCAATTTTCAGGTTACCGTTTTCGATTGAAATTGGGTATTGCGCTTTATTTCTATAACGGTTGTACTTTTTTGCACCGATAATAGGTTGAGGCTCAATTTCGATATGCCCGATTCTTTTCATTGTTTGAGCAACTTCATTTTGCTTAATTTCAAGCTCCTGTTCATAGCTTATATGCCTAAATGTGCAACCGCCACATTTTGAAAAAACAGGGCAATCGACTTCAATTCTATCCTGCGACGGCACAATTATTTTTTCAACCTTTGCAAAGGCAATTTTGCTTTTGACTTTCAACAAGTGAGCTATGACAACATCCCCGACTGCGGCATTCGCCACAAAAATGGTCAACCCGTCATAATACCCTATTCCATCGCCCTGAGCGGTGCAAGATTTTATTTCAAGTTCAATCCTATCGTTTTTTCTAACGGACAAAATTCTTCCTCCATTGCTGTTTTAGAAATTTGTGTTCTCATTACAATTATATATTCAAATATCTTTTTCGTCAATAAATTTTCTTTTATTGGCAAATCCCTTGCCATTGTAATTTATCTTTGATAAAATGAATGATAAAATAAATTAAAATATTTAAAAGGCAAGGGGATGCTTATGCAAAAATTCACTAAATTGACTTTGGGCGAACAGCTTGCCTGTATGGCAGAAAAATATCCCGATGACAACATGGTTAATTACACTGACAGAGACTACAAAAGAACTTGGAAAGAGTTTGACGACGAATGTGAAACTATTGCAAGGGGCTTTCTCGCACTCGGTCTTAATAAGGGCGACCATATTTCGATTTGGGCGACAAATGTGCCGGCATGGCTGCTAACCTTTTTTGGGAGTTCAAAAATGGGCGGTATTTTGATAACCGTCAACACGAGCTACAAGATTTTTGAGCTTGAATATCAGTTGCGCCAGTCCGACTCAAAGGCTATTGTTCTGATTGATGAATACAAAGGAACAAGCTACATTGATATTATAAACAAACTGTGCCCGACTCTTGTGGATTGTGAGCCCAGCAAACTTGACTGTGCCACTTTGCCAAAACTAAAAGCAGTCATTTATGCAGGTGAAAACAAATGCCCTGCAGGCATGGTTAATTGGAACGACCTATATACACTTGCAGAAACGGTGCCTTATGACGACTATGTCAAGGTACGAGATTCATGCACCTGTGACGAGGTTATCAACATTCAATACACTTCTGGCACTACAGGCTTCCCTAAGGGTGTAATGCTCACGCACTACAACATACTTAACAACGGCATGACAATCGGTGACGGAATGAAATTCACGCACAAGGATAAGCTTTGTATTTGCGTGCCGTTTTTTCATTGCTTCGGCATGGTGCTTGCAATTTTGGCATGTATAACTCACGGCACTGCGTTTGTTCCTATTGATATGTTCAAACCAAAAAAAGTTATGGACGCTTTGGTTAGTGAAAAATGCACGGCTGTTCACGGCGTGCCGACAATGTTCATCGCCATGCTTGAACACCCAGATTTTGAAAAATATGATTTTAGCAACATGAGAACGGGTATAATGGCCGGCTCACCCTGCCCGATAAAAACAATGGAAGATGTCCGAACGAAAATGAACATGAGTGATGTTGTTATCGTTTTCGGTCAAACGGAATCTTCCCCCGGTTGCACAATGACAACCACAACGGATTCAATTGAGCACAAATGCTCCACTGTGGGCAAGGCTTTCCCAGGGGTTGAATGCAAAATTATTGACCCTGAAACAGGCGAAACTCTACCGCCTGGGCAAATCGGTGAATTCTGCGCAAAAGGGTATAATATAATGAAGGGCTATTATAAAATGCCCGAGGCTACCTCACTTGCCATTGATAAGGACGGTTGGCTACATTTCGGCGACCTTGCTGTTGTTGACAATGACGGTTATTATAAGGTCACGGGCAGACTTAAGGATATGATAATCCGCGGCGGAGAAAACATATATCCGAAAGAGCTTGAGGAATGCCTCTATCATCACCCTAAGGTCAAAGATGTTCAGGTTATCGGCGTCCCGAGCAAAAAATATGGTGAGGAAATTTGCGCCTGTATTATTGTCAAGGAGGGTGAATCTCTCACCGAGGACGAGGTTAAACAATATTATAAAGATAATGTCGCTTTTTTTAAGATTCCCCGTTATTATTGGTTTATGGGCGAGTTCCCGATGACTGCGAGCGGTAAAATTCAAAAGGTTGTTTTGCGTGAAAAGGCTGTTGAAAAGTATTCGCTTAAAGATGCGGAATCAATCGAAACTGCTTAAACTTGCAGAAAGGAGCATTTAATATGAAGTTGTCTTTTTCTACACTCGGGTGCCCGAGGTGGACCCTCAGCGAAATAACCACCACCGCAAAGGATTTAGGCCTTGACGGAATTGAAATAAGAGGCGTCGGCAACGAAATGTACGCCCCTGACATTGAAGATTTTTCAAATAAAAACCTTGATTCAACGGTTCAAAAACTGTCAAAAATCGGGCTTGAAATACCTATGCTAACTTCAGGTGCAATTCTTGCGGATAAACAAAAAGCACAGGATTCTTTTGTTGAGGCTTGTGCTTATGTAAACCTTGCGGGCAAAATCGGCGTTAAATATATTCGTGTTATGGCCACAGGCGATCCACAGGTAACTGACGGAGATTTTGAGTTAGGCTCAAAGCTCTACGGTCTTTTGTGTGATTATGCCTCACTGTTCGATGTAACTCCGTTAATTGAAACAAACGGAGCCCTTTCATCGTCGAAGGAAATTCTTAAGTTTATTGAAAATTCAGGTAGCAAAAACACAGGTATTCTTTGGGATATTCATCACACCGTATGCTATGGCAAAGAAAGCCCCGAAAAAACCGTTAAACTTTTAGGCAATGCTATAAAACATGTCCATGTCAAGGACTCAGCACTTATTGACGGCAAAATCGAATACAAAATGATGGGTCATGGCAACATCCCCATTACTGATTCTTTGCTTGCTCTTAAATCAGAAGGGTATGATGGTTTTGTTTCCCTCGAATGGGTAAAGCGTTGGAAACCCGATTTGCAGGAACCCGGCATTGTTTTCGCCCATTTCAAATCATATATGGACACTCTGTTGAGTAATATTTCCTAGCTCAACGCAATACGATATATAATTAAACATTAAAAAACGGGGCGGATTAAACCGCCCCGTGAATTATTTGTTTCAAAGTCATGAAACCGATGTGTATTTGCTTTGAGAGTTCGGCACAAATCCTACGTACGATTTGCCGGCATTGAGCGTAAACTCACTGCCGGCTTGGGCGAATAGCTTAAGCGTGTCGTTGTATTCACCCTTTGACCATGTGATGTTTTCAAAGGTCCCGTTTGACGCTACAATTCCGACCCCTGAGCTCAAGTCAATATCAACACACCCTTTATTGTCGCCCATGCTCGAGATATCACAGTAAAGAACGATTACATTCGTTGAGGAGTATTGAACACCGTCGGAGTCTTTTACCTCTTTGCCGTTTTGGCTGAAATAGTAGAGGTTTTTGTCTGAATTATATTTGAATTCGTTTTTTGAGCTTCCCGAAAATCTGAACAAGATTTTTTGACAAATCCCACCGCTTAAATCCATAGGCGAATTTTCGGGGTTAAAGCTAAGTATAGATTTAAAGCTGTCATTGATTTTTGTGTTTAAATCCTTCTTTTGGATTGCTTTTGAAATATCTTCACCCGTTGTATACCCTCTATGCTCAATTCCAACATTGCTCCTTGATTTATCTCGGCGAAAATATGTTCCACCCATTCCGTCTATGTTGTCAATGTTTCTTGAGTCTGTTTTGATTGCACTGTATGCATACTTGCTACCACCCCAATGAACGAAAATTGCATCAAAACCTTGAGCATATTCTATAAAGTCATGCCGTGCGCTTCTTACAGGGCCCATTTTCGGCATTTTGTCAACATCCGAAAACAAGCCTATAAACCTTGTCATTCCACCCTCAACAAGCATTTGAGTGAGAATATCAGGTGTGCAAATCCCCCATTGCGGTCTTGCCGCAGGTGCATTGCTTATAACTATAGCAACTGGTCTCGTGCCCAACTTGCTCTTGTCAAAACCACTCAAACCTGTTAGCGGGTTGACTGTACCGACAGGTTGACTCTCGTCCGTTGTTGTAACCTCAGAGGTCGTCGTGGTGTCGGTCTCACCGTTGTTGCCACAAGATTTAACTGCAATTAAAATGATTGCGGCAATAAAAATAATTGTAGCGATCATTAATATTAAAAGTTTTTTCTTGTCTTTCTTTTTACTCATTATAACCCTCCGAGCTTTTTAACTATTTAGTGACTCAATTATACCACAACCGACAATAAAAACAATGATTTGTAAAACAAATTTTGCACTTAATTCTAACAAGCTTATTATTAACATTCAGCAAATATAGGCTATTTCGGCATCGCCCAACTTCTGCTCAAGCTCTTTTTTTATGAATTCCTCTCCCAAGCTTCTAATGTTTGGCCTATAACTATATTTCCCCCTGCCTCTGCCGACCATTTTGGTTTGATCAAACAGTTCGGGGGAATTCGGAAACGCTTGGCTGTTTATTGCTCGGTGAACAAAGCTGTATGTCATAAAAATGACCTCAATTCTGAGCTGCTTCCTTACTTTCTGTGACAAAGTCTGTGCTAAAATTGTGATTAAATCAGAGTATTGACGCTCCCAATTTTCAACGAATATGACAGGAGCTATCAATATGCAAACGGGGTATCCCGCTTCGCCCATAAGGTTTATTGCTTCGATTCTTTTTATTAACGGTGAAGTTTTCAGCTCATAGGTTTTAATGATTTCCTGAGGATTGACACTCATGCGGAAAATAGTTTTTTGGGCATGATTAAGCTTTAACAACGGCTCAACATTGGCAAACTTCGTCGGGAAGGTTATTTGGCCTTTGCCCCTTTTTGCAAATTCTTCAATTGTCCACTCAAGGTTTTTTGTGATTTCATTTTCAAGTATAAGGTCGCTGTTTGAGCCGATTTCATATACCTTCCGTTCATCTGCTAAATTTGAGCGTTTAATCAACTCTTCAAGCATCTTCTCCCTGTTGACAAACAAGCGTAAATAAGAGCACTTATTGTAATTGCAAACAAGGTAGCAATAAAGGCACATTGCACTGCACCCTGAAGAAGTATACGGCACAAGAAAGTCAGATATTTTTTCGTTCGGCACATATCTGTGTGTTTTCCGAACGCCGATTATTAAATGCCTTTTCATTTTCGCAAACTCGCTGTTTTCCCTTTTCCTCAATTCAGGTATATTGTTATGGCTCTCTATTACGTGCATGGGGAGCTGTGAGTATTTTTGCAAAAGCTCTCTGCCTAAAACATAGTTTTCTATATCTTTTTCATAATAAATAGCGTTAAAATCCACTTCATCACCATTCCTTGCTAATATTTAAAATAATTGTTGCCGAATTATAGTTTACACCATATAATAAATATAAGACAAACAATTGTCTGAAAATTGTTTGTTTGAAAGCAATATTAAGATAATTCATTGTTTTCTTGGCTAAAAATGTAATTGCAACGCTTGCGCACATAAATAAATTGTGATATAATTACAATTTATATGAGGTCAAAACTAGTTTTTTGTTTAATTTTTTTGATATATTTCCTTTTGGGAGGGGTACATATATGAGCTTTAAAGAAATATTAATTAAAATATGGGAAATTCCTTCGGTGCAAGTTATACTTGATACCATATTAAAGCTCGGTCTTACCGCTTTGTTGAGCGGCTTTATTGGCTATGAGCGAGAGCACTCACACCGCCCTGCAGGGTTCAGAACGCACATCCTCGTTGCGGTGGGTTCAACTCTTGTTATGGCCACCTCCGTTCATATGTTTGATATGTACCAGGGCTTGACAAACCTTGACCCGGGAAGGCTCGGTGCGCAGGTCATAAGCGGCATCGGATTTTTGGGCGCAGGTACGATTTTGCGTGAAGGTTTCAGCGTAAAAGGCCTTACAACAGCCGCAAGCCTTTGGGCTGTTTCATGTATCGGTCTTGCGGTCGGAATCGGTTTCTATGAGGGTGCTCTTATCGCAACCATTGTTATTTATGTGACACTTAACATATTAAAAAGAGTTATTATCAAGGGCAACGCAGGCAAAAACCTTTATATTGAGGTTGAGGATGTCACGCAGATTGCACCAGAAATTGGTAGCATTATCAAAAAGAGCGGCGCAAACCTTCATTCTCTCGAAATTCTTTACGCCGACGGCGACGACAGAAGGCTGGGGGAGAAATCAACCGTTGTTTTGAAAGCACTTATTTATTCAAAGCACGATGCAGGCCTTGAGCTTATCAGGGACAGCATAAGTTCCCTTGACGGAGTAAAGGATTTATATATTGACTGATGCACACTTAATACACAGGAGAAAAAGAATGAAAAAGCAGCATTTTTTCGCAATGATATTTAGAATGAAAAATATAAATCGTTGGGCATTGATGAGAAATGCTCACAATGAAAACCTAAGCGAGCACAGCCTTGAGGTGAGCATTATAGCCCACGCTTTAGTTCTTTTACACAACCGTCGTTTCGGCGGCAACCTTAACGCCGAGCGTGCGTGCACAATGGCAGTCTTTCATGACGCTGCCGAAAGCCTTACAGGCGACATGCCCACTCCAGTTAAATACCACAACGAGCAAGTAAGAAACGCCTACAAGACAGTTGAAGACAGTGCAAACGACACTTTAATTAATATGCTACCCGAAGATTTAAGGCCGGATTATAAACCTTTCTTTATTGGCAATAAAGAGGACAAGTCCCTTTGGCGTTTTGTAAAGGCAGCCGATAAAATCAGCGCTCTTATAAAATGTATGGAAGAAGAAAGGGCAGGAAACAAGGAGTTTGAAAAAGCGAAAGAGTCTATATTGAGCACTGTCAAAGGCATGGACATGCCTGAGGTTGATTGTTTTATTGAGGAATTTTTGCCGAGCTTTGGGCTAACTCTTGATGAGTTGAAAAGGATATAACCTAAACTTCCTTTTTTTGAATAGTTTGTGTGTGTAAATTGTACATAATTAAGTTGCTTTTCTTAGGATTTTTCTCAAATTTAAATTCGTAAAGTTAATGCAAATATATGCAATTTGTGCTATAATAAGTGGTTAGTAAGGTAAAAACCTGCATCTTTTCGGAAGGTACGGTGATACTTATAATGGCTTATTTAGTTCTAGAGGACGGGTCTGTTTACGAGGGTAGCCCACGAGGCGCTTTTCGCGAAACAGCTTGCGAGATTGTTTTTAACACTTCAATGGCAGGATATGTAGAGGTCTTGACAGACCCTTCATACGCAGGGCAGGGTGTTGTGATGACTTATCCACTGATTGGCAACTACGGGGTCAGTCGGGAGGATTTTGAATCCGATCGCCTTCAACCCTGTGCTTTTATTGTCCACGAACTTTGCGAAACCCCTTCAAATTTTAGAAATGAAATGCCTTTGGAGCAGCTTTTGATTGAACACAACATCCCCTGTTTGGTAGATGTTGATACAAGGTCAATTGTAAAAAAGCTTCGTGACAAAGGGTCAATGAGGGGAGTTATTACGCAAGATATTTCAAATATAAATCGTTGCTTGAACATCATTAAAGAGTTTAAGCATGACAGGCTGGTGGAATCTGTGAGTGTTGAGCATTCGTGCTTGCTCGGTTCGGAAAACACCGGCCATAATATTGCCCTGCTCGATTTCGGAGTTATGAACTCAGTAGAAAATTCTCTTCTTACCAGAAATTGTAGAGTAACAAGACTACCCTGTCTGACAAGCGCAAGTGAAATTATAGGCGGAGGATTCGACGGGCTTGTATTAACAGGTGGTCCGGGCAACCCTGCCGATTGTAAAGAAATTATCGAAAACATAAAACAGCTTTATGATTACGGAATTCCAACCTTTGCAATCTCCTTAGGGCACCAGCTTACGGCTCTTGCCGTCGGCGGAAAAACAACTAAAATGAATCATCCCCATAGAGGTGGAAACCACCCCGTTAAATTCTTAAAACAGGATAAAACCTTTTTAACCTCTCAAAACCATGGCTACATGGTATGTTCGGAGGGGTTGCCCTCAAATGCAGAGGTTTTCTGCATCAACGTCAATGACAAAACGGTTGAAGGCGTATTATATCACGGCAAGCCTTGGTTCACTGTTCAGTTCTGTCCTGAGGTAAAGCCCGCCCCTCACAACACCTCGTTTTTATTTGACCGTTTTCTGAAAACGATTGAGGAGGGAAGATATTGTGATTGATAAAAGCATTAAAAAAGTTTTGGTTATAGGTTCAGGTCCGATTATTATTGGACAAGCTGCGGAGTTTGACTATGCAGGCACTCAAGCCTGCCGCTCTCTGCGCGAGGAGGGAGTTGAGGTCGTTCTCGCAAACTCAAACCCAGCTACTATTATGACCGACGGCGACATTGCCGATAAGGTCTATATAGAGCCCCTCACCATTCCCACGCTTGCCAAAATCATTGAAAAAGAAAAGCCCGACTCAGTCCTGCCCACCCTCGGTGGTCAAACAGGGCTGAACTTAGCAATGGAGCTTGAAGAAAAGGGAATTCTTGAAAAATACGGTGTTAGGCTAATCGGCATCAGTTCAAAAGCAATTAAAATGGCGGAGGACAGGCAGGAATTCAAGGACACGATGGAGAGAATTGGCGAGCCTTGTATTGATTCACTTGTCGTTGAAACCGTTGAAGATTCTCTTGATTTTGCCGAAAGTATTGGGTACCCCGTCATTGTGCGCCCAGCATACACATTAGGTGGCACAGGTGGAGGGATTGCCTATGACCGTGACGAGTTGAACGAAATTGCCTCAAACGGCATAAGGCTCTCAAGAGTTGGCCAGGTGCTTATCGAAAAATGCATTTCTGGTTGGAAAGAAATTGAATATGAGGTCATGCGTGACAGCAAGGGCAACTGCATAACCGTTTGCAGTATGGAAAACTTTGACCCCGTCGGCGTTCACACTGGCGACTCGATTGTCGTTGCCCCCGCACAAACTCTTACGAATAAAGATTGTCAGATGCTTCGCTCATCTGCTCTTAACATTATATCGACACTCGGAATTCAAGGTGGCTGCAATGTGCAATTTGCTTTGCACCCCGATTCTTTTGAATATGCGGTTATAGAGGTCAATCCTCGGGTTTCACGCTCCTCCGCTCTTGCCTCTAAGGCAACAGGCTACCCTATTGCAAGGGTGGCAGCAAAAATCGCTTTAGGTATGGGGCTTGACGAAATCCCGAACGCCGTTACGAAAAAAACATTCGCGATGTTCGAGCCTGCGCTCGACTACTGTGTCGTTAAAATCCCAAAATGGCCATTTGATAAGTTTATAACGGCAAAACGGACACTTGGCACACAAATGAAGGCAACGGGCGAAGTTATGGCAATATCACGCTCCTTTGAGTCTGCACTCCATAAAGCTGTTCATTCCCTTGAAGAAAATAGAGAAAGCCTTCTTGACGATAAACTCCTTGAAAAAAGCAGAGATGAACTCAAAAGTCTCGTTCACAACGTTGACAACGAAAGGCTTTACACCATAGCCGCAGCTTTGTTTAACGGAGTTACAATTGAAGAAGTTTTTGAAATAACGAAAATAGACCGTTGGTTTTTAAATAAAATACAAGCAATTGTCGACATGGAAAAAACCCTCAGAAAAGGCATTTGCGATAAAGACACATTGCTAAAAGCGAAAAAAATGGGTTTTACTGATTCGATGATAGCGAAAGGCATAGGCATTACACCAACTGCAATTAAAAACATGCGAAAAATGTGGAATATTATGCCCGCATTCTCAATTGTCGACACTTGTGCCGCAGAGTTTGAGGCAAAGACTCCCTATTATTACTCCGACTACGGAATTGAAAACGAAGTTAATCCTGCAACCGATAAAAAGAAAGTTCTCGTTTTAGGCTCAGGCCCTATCAGAATAGGTCAGGGTATCGAATTTGACTACTGCTCGGTTCACTGCATTTGGGCACTAAAAAAAGCCGGCTGTGAAACCATCATCATAAACAACAACCCCGAAACAGTATCAACCGACTTTGACGTTGCTGACAAGCTCTATTTTGAGCCCCTGACTCCCGAATATGTTGCAAACATTGTCGAGCTTGAACAACCAGACGGGGCAATAGTTCAGTTCGGTGGCCAGACAGCAATCAAGCTCACAAAATCACTTCACGAGCTTGGAGTCAAAATTCTCGGCACTGGTGCCGACCACGTTGACGCCGCAGAAGACAGAGAGCGTTTTGACGAAATCCTCGAAATATGCGACATCACACGCCCTCAAGGTCAAACTGTTTTCACTCAAGAAGAAGCTTTGATTGCCGCTCATTCGCTCGGTTACCCTGTTCTTGTACGACCGAGTTATGTTTTGGGAGGTCAAGGCATGCAGATTGCCGTTTCGGACGATGATATCAAAGAATTTATGGAAATCATCACCCGTACAATTCAAGAGCATCCTGTTCTTGTCGACAAATACATTATGGGGCAAGAGGTTGAGGTTGACGCAATTTGCGACGGGCAAGACATTCTTATTCCAGGTATAATGGAGCATATCGACCGAGCAGGCATCCATTCGGGTGACTCTATTTCGGTCTATCCTACCGTAACATTGAGTCAAAAGGTTCAAGACACAATTGTTGACTATACTCGCCGCCTTGCCTCAGCGCTTGAGGTTGTCGGCATGATGAATATTCAGTTCATCGTTCTCGATGAAATCGTTTATATAATTGAAGTCAATCCTCGCTCCTCAAGAACAGTTCCGTACATCAGCAAGGTTACAGGCATACCTGCCATTGGTCTTGCGACAAGGGCTATGCTCGGTGAAAAAATTCGTGATATGGGCTTTGGCACCGGGTTATACAAAACAAGCGGATACTACGCAATTAAACTGCCCGTGTTCTCGTTTGAAAAAATCCACGGCGCAGACACATCTCTCGGCCCTGAAATGAAATCAACAGGCGAAGTTTTGGGCATTTCCAAAAACTACAACGAGGCTCTTTTGAAAGCATTTGAGGGCGGTGGCGTTTCACTATCAAAAGGCGACACGATTGTTGTGACTGTTTGTGACAAGGACAAGTCCGAAACTTGTGATATATTCAACAATCTTGGCGGTGAAGACTTTGATATCTATGCAACCCCAGGCACAAGAAAAGCACTCATGGATGCTGGGATTAAAGCTAAGCCTGTCAACAAAATTACAGGTGAAAGCCCGAACATTATTGACCTGCTCAGGCAAGGTGGAGTTTCATTGATAATAAACACTCCCACGCACGGAAGGCTTGAAAACAGAGACGGCTTTAAACTGCGTCGGCTTGCGGTTGAGGCAGGCACTGCATGCCTCACATCTCTTGACGCCGCACGTGTTTTGATGGAAAGCACCAGAATTGTTGCTGCCGAAAACGTGGGTGTTACAGATATTGCAAATATATTTAGCAAGATTTAACAATTATTTTGGGGGTGTCACAAGTGCTTTTTTCAAGTTTTGTTTTCTTGTTTTTATTTCTGCCTTGCGTAATTTTCAGTTATTATGTGATTTTTAGAAGAAGTAGACTGTTACAAAATCTACTTCTTTTAGTTGCTTCTTTGCTTTTCTATGCATGGGGAGAACCTAAATTTGTTTTCATTATGCTTCTATCCATATTAGCAAACTGGCTATTCGGTCTGTTTGTAAATAAATTCAGGGAATCAAAAAAAATCTCACGACTTATAATAGCATTTTCTGCCATATTTAATGTTGGAATTATGTTTATATTCAAGTATCTGATGTTCACACTCGAAAACGTAAATTCGATTTTCGGGCTTAGTATATCTGTTCCTTCAATCGCTCTGCCCATAGGTATTTCATTCTTTACCTTTCAGGCATTCTCATATGTTATTGATGTTTACAGAGGAAAGGGCGCAGTTCAAAAGAACCCTTTTTATGTTGGCCTTTATATTTCGTTTTTCCCTCAACTGATTGCAGGTCCAATAGTACGATACCAAACCATTGCCGACCAAATAACCGGTAGAAAAGAAACGCTTGACGATTTTTCGAAAGGCGTTACAAGATTTATTGTCGGCTTTACCAAAAAAATATTGATTGCTAACATAATGGCTGTAATAGCCGACGCCGCTTTTAACAGCACTGATGAAATTTCTGTTGCGTTTGCATGGTTGGGTGCTATTGCCTACACATTTCAAATTTATTTTGATTTTTCGGGGTATTCCGACATGGCAATCGGACTTGGTAGAATGTTCGGTTTTCATTTTCTTGAAAACTTTAATTATCCATATATATCAAAATCAATCTCCGAATTTTGGCGCAGGTGGCATATTTCCCTCGGCTCATGGTTTAGGGATTATGTCTATTTCCCGCTTGGCGGCAGCAGAGTAAAAACAAACAGCCGCTTGATTTTTAATCTGTTTGTCGTTTGGTTTTTAACCGGCGTCTGGCATGGCGCTAATTGGACATTCATTGTTTGGGGGCTGATTTATTTCGCTCTCATCTCCTTTGAAAAACTTTCGGGCTTTGAAAAGAAATGGCAAAAACATAGCTTTCTCAAGCATTTATACACCATGTTTTTCGTTGTTTTTGGCTGGGTGCTTTTCCGTTCAGAATCAATAGGCTTAGCAGGCGACTATTTATCCTCTATGTTAGGAATTGTGGGCAATCCACTTGTTGACAATGCTTTTCTTATGCACTTTACAAATAACATTGTCATTTTTGTTGCTGCAACACTTTTCTCGCTTCCAATTGCAAAATATATGCGTGAAAAGTTTGCGGACAAACACAAAACTCTCAATGTGTTGTATGTCGTCGGAATAGTTGTTTTGTTTATAGTTGCAGTATCATATATGGTTAAAGGTTCATATAATCCGTTTATTTACTTTAACTTTTAAAGGGATTTGTTAAGTTGGAATTAAAGCCGATAAAAGTTAATAAGCATTCTTATGTTGCCGTTGTATTTGTTTCGTTCATTTTCATTATCATGCTTTCGACTTTAATCAGTTTTGTTGGGAATGATTTTGAAGATGCAAAGAATGTATATTCTTCATATTTAGACGGCGATTCCAGCAAATCGAACACGGTCAAAT
>DASRNM010000062.1:0-27070 GCA_035647435.1 Clostridia bacterium | reverse complement strand
CATATGAATAGATATTAAAAAAGGGGTGATTTAGATGCCTATTAAAATTGATAATCAGCTTCCAGCAAAGCGCTCACTTGAAATGGAAAATATCTTTGTAATGACTGAGGCAAGGGCATTGACTCAAGATATTCGCCCTTTGAAGATAATTATTCTAAACCTAATGCCTACAAAAGTCGAAACCGAAACACAGCTTTTAAGGCTATTGAGTAATTCACCCATTCAGATTGAAATTGAGCTTTTGCAAACAGCAACACATAAGTCTAAAAACACTTCAGAAGAACATATGCTTAAATTTTATAGCGTTTTTAGCGATATAAAAGACAAAAAATTCGATGGGATGATAATAACGGGCGCGCCTGTTGAGCAACTCCTCTTTGAACAAGTCGATTATTGGGATGAGCTTTGTGAGATTTTTGAATGGACAAAAAAGAATGTTCATTCGACCTTTCATATTTGTTGGGGTGCACAGGCTGGGTTGTACTATCATTACGGTGTTCCAAAACACAACCTGGACAAAAAACTTTTCGGCGTGTATCCTCACAGGTCACTTGATGTGTATCATCCGCTTCTAAGGGGCTTTGACGATGTTTTTTATGTTCCTCATTCAAGGCATACAGAGATTCGCCGCAGCGATATAGCGGTTGTCAAGGATTTGCAGATTCTTTCTTATTCAGAAGAAGCCGGTGTGCATCTCATATCCGACATGGATTGTAGAAATTTTTATGCGACAGGCCATTCCGAATACGGCAGGAACACCCTTGCTCTTGAATATTTTAGGGATATAAACAGGGGAATTGATGTGCCGATGCCTTACAATTATTTTCCTGATGATGACCCGAAAAGAACACCTGTTATGACTTGGTCCGGTGCAGCAAGCCAACTGTTTGCAAACTGGTTAAATTATTTTGTTTATCAAAAAACACCTTACGATTTGGCTAATTTATAGGAATAAAATTTTAAAGCGTGTCTTTTAAAAAGGCACGCTTTTGTTTATATTTAAGGAAAAACCCCGCGCTTGTGGTAGTGGGGTTTATCACTTGCCTCCATTTTTAAAGGGATGGGATACCACTTTCAGTGGTGAGATTCTTCAAAATTGTTCGTCGCAAATATATACCGATTTTAACTCTTTCAAGTTTTCGGCTTCATGAATCCCTGCGTCACGGCTTATGCCGTGCCGTTTACTTGGGCAAGTGTACGCTGCGAAATGGCTAAAGACCATTCATTACACTGTGTCATTCTTATTTATCAAAAACGTTTTCAAGCCAGTCGAAGCACATTTTTAACCAACGTTTTGTGCCCATGTTTTCACAAATTGCTTTTTCATCCGATAAAACAACCTTTGTTCCCAATGAAAACCCATGTCCGCCCCGTTGAAAAATGTGCATTTCAAAAGGAATCTGGTTTTTATCAAGTGCTTGTGCATATTTAAGCGAGTTGATAATCGGCACGGTTTTATCGTTTGATGCGGCAAAAATAAATGTCGGGGATGTCTTTGAATCTACTTTTGTTTCAAGCGAGGGTACCGGCTCAGCAAGCGTATCGCTTGTGGAGTCAAGAATACAAGGATAACCTAAAATTGTAGCATCAGGTCTTACCCTACCCATTGTTGAGAGAGCCGCCGCTAAATGACCGCCAGCCGAAAAACCGATTACTGCAACTTTATCCTTGCAGATGTTCCACCCCTGCGCATTCTCTCTAATTAACTCGAGCGCCTGCTCCGCGTCATTTAAAGGGTTGGGGAACTTTGCTGTCTTCTTGCCCACTGAATAACGCAAAACAAAAGCGTTGTACCCTTGCGAAAGAAATGCCATTGCAATCGGTTCAGCCTCCCTGCCCGAACAATATCGATATGCGCCACCCGGGCAGATAAGAACTGCAGGTCTCTTAAGCATATTAGACATTTCCTCGGAGCTGTCTAATATGTATGATGTCAATGTAGCATTCCCTTTGCTCGATAGGTTTATTGTTTGGGTATTCATTTTTATCACCATTTACTTTCATAAAATATACATAATATCCTTTGCGGGGCAAGCTTCACCCAGAGGCCTGTCCCTTCCTTCACCTAAAAGCTCATGTAAACCGTAGAATTCCTGTTCAAGCATATTAATCTTATCATGGTGTTTTAGTTTAGGGGATATTGTGCCTGTAACATTTCCTACACCTTTAAGATACATGTATGAGCAATTCCCACCGTTCAACATAAATGCCTTTTGTGCTCCATAATCAAGTAATATTCCAATCATACTATCTATTGAAATAAACTCACCAACAGCCATAACATAATGGTTTTTATCAATTTGACCAAACATCGTTCTGTTATGGTTTTTGTCTGAATTGCTAAAAGTTTTTTTGCCGTTCCATATAACCTTGTTCGCTTCGTAAAGAGTGAACCTCAAACCGTTTTTAATTAGTTCATTGACATTATCTCCGTTGACAGTCATTTGATCTGACCATGTTCCGTCTTTATTCATAGTAAAAGGTTTAAATCCGTTAGACGCAGCCGTCTTGCCGTTGACAACTTTACCATTCCTGACAACCGGCCCATCACCGAAAAATTTTGATTCCGCAGGACTCCAATGCCCCTCATAGTACTCACCATTGACGGCAATTAATGCACCTGCACTTCTTGCCATATCAAAGGTCAAACCCTCGTCTTTATTTAAAAGCTGTTCAGCACACTGACTGTTGACACGCTCTGGAGGGCACGAAATGATTGCAACATTGCATACCTCTTGATAATTCAGGGTTCTTGTTCTTTTTCCTGTATTATTTTTATAATCAAAGGTTCGTTTTTTCGGAGAGCCAAACGCTAATTTATGCACTTCAATGCTTACATCTCCTTTATTTAACCGCCATGCACGCAATACGGTTGTGCCTTTTGCTTTAGCTATAACGGAAGATGCTGCTACCTCCATGTTAGAGGTGTATGTAGTCGGTTTCTTTGTTGCAGGTGCTTTCTTTGTCGAGGTTGGTTTCTTTGTTGTAGGTGCTTTCTTTGTTATGGTTGGTTTCTTTGTCGAGATCGGTTTAGCTATTGTTGTCGTTTCGTCTTGTGTGGTTGTTACGGGTGGCAAGGTTGTGGATTCCTGAGTTATTTGGGCAATTGCCGATTTTGTTTCTTGAACTTCCGAAGCTGTCGTGTCTGCTATGTCTTGCTCTCGTGTGCAGGAGGCAAAAACCGAAACAATCAGGCTCAAAGCGACAACTGATGCAATAACTCTTTTCTTTCTCATCTTTGTATCCCCCAAAATAATTTAAACCTAACTTTTAGACTTTAAACATAAAAGACGCTTGTAAAGCTAATTACTTTACGCTCAAAGAGTTGGTTTTATCCTTCTATCCCACATATAAGCTCAAATATCCATTAAACATAAGTGTTTTGCTAATATTTGTCAATGTTCGAACTCGCGTAAAGGTTTATTGCTTTACGTCAAATTTAGTGGCAACTTTTGTTTATCAGCATTGAAAGGACAAACTTTTATACAAATTCCGCACACTGCTCCCCTACCGATATGCTTAAACTCCTTCTTCATGTATTCACTACACTTTTCAGGCAAAAACATATCCTCCCTTTTTGATTGCGCAGACCAGCTTTTGCCTGTAATTGCTCCACTCGGGCATGCTTTAACACACAGGTTGCAATCCTTACACAAATCATTCGGTTTAAACAATTCATTTGTCAGCTTGCAATCAGTGAACACAGTGCCTAGCCTTACCCTCGCACCATATTTATTATGCAAAAATAATGAATTTTTCCCTATTCCTCCGAGCCCTGCAGTGCATGCTGTTTTCTTGTGTGAAAACCTCCCGATGTAATTCCAGCCATCTTTGTTAATGCTTTGAGAAGCCGCAACGGTTACATATTTATAACCGCGCCTTTCGAGGAACAAGCCCGTTTGCAATAATAAACTGTCGATAAAAGCATTTACCGAGCGATAATGGTTAAAATATGTATGAGTTGGTGCGTTTTCAATCTCATCGATAATTGCATCAGAAAGTTTGACAACAATACTGAGCGCATATTTGCATTCGCCAAAATCTTTATCGTTTATAAAAGCAAAACCAACATCACTTGCACCCTTGTCAATAATAAAGCTTTTAAGCTCTTCTTTAAAGTTTTTAGATACCAAAAACATTCAACCCTATTTCTTCATCAAATTCCCTTTCAATGCTCCCGTGAATCAGTTTAATAAACACTTCACAGGTTGCACTGACCCTTGCGGTATCTAGGTGCCCACCGAAAACATTGCCTTTGCTATCTGCAAAACTTGCGTGAAGGTGTAGGTACGGCTCCCTGCTTTTGTGAGTAATGCTTCCGCTAATATTAATAATTTCAAGTGGCTCGTTCATCTCATTTTGCTTGTATTCCTTCTTTGAAACATCGTAGTGCCCAAACGCGACATAGTCAACGGCCGCCTATTGCTGACAAAGTGGCAAGCTTAATGCCTTCAACTTTGCACAATTCGGAGATTGAGCCAACAATATCTTCATCTTTGTTTAAACGAACAACATAAGTGTCGCCAAGTCTCTTGAACTTCATTATAGCACAACTCCTTGAAACAAAATTTGGAACTAATAAATAAACAGGTTTCTATAATAATAATTATAGCTTTAGTTATTATCTCCTGTATATTCCAAAGGAGCGGATTTGACCGCTCCCAATTCTAAAATTAAGGTGTGAAATCTATGACTAAACGCCAATACCTTGAGGCTCGTATCAATGATATAAACGAGACTCTGAAAAGAAAATCGCTTAGCGTCAATCATAAAAAAAGTCAACAGCGGGCCCTTTTGCTTTATGAACTTGATTTGGAACGAGAAATTGCTTTGAGAAAAAACAAATAAACAAATAATGGTAAAAATCAGCCTTCAATTGTAATTTTTAGGTTTCCTACCGTTTCACCCTCTAATTTATCACCATTATTAGAATAAGCTTTCGCAACATAAATGCATTCATACTCCCCTTGAGGGAGCTTTTTATTTAGCTTGTCGACGGAAATAAATTGACCGGGCTTAATCAGCTCTGATGTATATATATTTTCACTAGTGGTTTTAAGATGAAAAACAAATTTCAAATCATACTCGCATGCTTTAGGGTTTTCGAGCATTATGTCACCTTTGGAATAACTGTTTGCAAAGGTGATGTTTTTATTTATCCGATACCGTACTTCTCCCTTGGGGATATTCGACAAGTCATCGTTATTTTCAGTTGAAACAGACAACGTACCATCTATCGCTTGTGCGGCGGGCAAGAAGCGCCAGCCGACCATTTGAAACACATTGCAAAAACTGATTAAGTACACACTAACCGCAATCAATGCAACAAAAATAACTGAAAAAATTGCAACTTTTCTATTGCTGCGCTGTTGTTGTTTCTGTTTGCTCTTCTTGGTTGTACTCAATTCCTATCACCATTCTTATTTGTGTGTATTGTGTCCCTATTTTTTCTCTTGTCTGTTTATCATAAGCGACAACAACCATGTTTATATCATAAGACCCGTACGGCATTTCGTGAAACAACTTGATTCGAGGAATATATTTGCTCGGCTCAAGACCTTTTGAACGATATATCATGTTGTCATCTTCATCAAGCAAAGTAACAATCAAAATACAGTCGTTTGTTGCAACATTACCAAAGGTGAAGGGGGCCTCTCTATTCCACTCGTCAAACAGCAGCTCTTTCCTGACAAAAAACTTAAATGCATCTTTGTCGCCCTTTACTCTGAGCTTGTCTGCTCTTTCGTGCTGCTCTTTTATACCTATATCAATATCTCTTACCTTTTTTTCGTCTTCATTGACTCCGGCATAGTCTTGCAATGCGACTTGAGGTATTTCATAACGTAGGTTAAATAAATCACCATTAATAGCTAAGGCGATAGCAATTACGACAACTATGCTAACAATAGTTATAATCATCCTTTTAGGCATTCTTTTAAGCTTTGAAAATAATAAACAGGCCGTTGTTTTAAGCCTTTGATTTTTGGGCTTATTCTCTCTTTTCTCTTTTGCCCTAGTCTTTGAGTTGGTGCTGCCTGTTTGAGTGCCTTGGGGCCTGTAAATACTCTTTTTTGTCGCTTTTCTCTTTTTGCCGCCTTTTAGGTTTTTATTATTTTTAGCATAAGAATTTGAGTTCTTCCGCTTACTGTTTGAACTTTTTTTATGCTTCTTTTTCTTGCTCATTTCAGAACTCCGATTCTATCACATTATTATGAAATGGTTACACTCCCTGAATTTGCTCCTGGCCACGGTAGCTTGTTTATACCCCAAAGCTGTGGGTATCTGTTAATCTGCACCGCTTCAACCTCAATGGCAATTTTCAGTGTTGAACCCAACAGTGACGGCTCAAGCCCGCCCGCGTTGAAACCTGTTATTAATGGAATTTTTGCAGAGGTATTGTTGTTCTGCGTGTAGACAGCAGTCGCATAATAGAAGCTTAAATCGTTCTTTCTGTTGTCATACCACTTAGCCTTATTACCATAGTCGGAATTTGTATATAAAGTGTCAATTGTATATGGTAGTTCTGCGTTGAAATCGTATGATACTTCGTCTGTTACTTCAGTTTTAATGAATTGGTGAAGCATCTTCACTCTGATATAAGCCTCACCTTTACCAGTATAGTTCACATCTACACGAAGCTTCTCTATGTAATTATTTGCAGAGCTGTTTTCAAAGTCAACAGTAATTGTTCCATCGCTGTTTTGATAAATGTCTGCATTCACTGTTGATAAATCACCTTGTAAAAAATAAACATCTGCTGTCGGCTTTGCAAAGTTTGAAATCGTGAAATCAAGAACAGAGGTTATTCCACCCTCAAGAACAAACCATGCAACTGTCGATACAACCGCAATTACCAGCGCTACGATGGCAATCATTGCCGATGACGGAAATTTTCGTTTAAAATTTTCTTTCACTCTTGCCACCCCCGTTTTCTAAATAGAACTGACAACTTCTCTTGTCTCAACATTAAACGCACCGTCTGTATCCTGGGTTGCAGCCAATGTGAATGTTGTGTGCAGAGTATTAATTTCAGTTGCATAATCATATTGCTCGGCATTTGCCAAAGAGCTTTCATCATGCTCAAGCCAAACAGCAATCTTTACATAAACCGTGCTATTGGGCTCGACGCGAATATATCCGTACTTCTGATAATTCGCCAATATGCCCTTCGTTTGTGTTTTATATGCTTGAGTCGGGACTTGATTTGAGTAGTTAACCATATTCAATCCCTCATTCATAATCATTCTATTTATTCGCTGTTTAAATGAAACGGAGGATCCTTCTGTCCTTTCGCCAACAAAGAAATAATTTAACCCTTTGTTGTGTTCGGGGCCTATTTCAGAATAGCCTTCGTCGTCATAAGTTACATAAACTCTGGCAGGAACAGTACCAACATTTTTCGCCTGTATTGTCAAAACAGCCACTGCATTGTCAAAAAGAATTTCACCGGCATCGGCAAAAGCCGTTGTCGCATGAATTTTTAGAGTTTCATCTGTTGTATATTCGCCTGGGTTCGGCAAATCAAAATCAAAATCACCGAAGATGAAAACATCGTCCAACACACTGTAGTTATAAAACCATGCTGATGTCGGCGAAAGTATTGATAAATAACAGACCGACAGTGTGAAAAGAACCGTCACAGTCATATAAAACAAGCTTTTAGATTTACTCTTCATAACTGCCTCCTCGCTTTTTGATACTTTTAATTTTACTTGCAACACTTGTAGCCATTACCGCTACCGCAATAGCCGATGCTATAATAATCAAAACTGTGCTTTGACTGAGATTTATAGATATAAACCCTATATAGGGAACAGAAAACCAAAGTTTCCCGACAAGTTTACTTGCATCTGAAGGGTATAAATCATCTTTTTCGTTTGCATCACCCTTAGTGTAGATAAGCCCCTTTTCCTCATCAACATTGACCACGCGATGAGTAAAATAACCACTTGAGTCATTGTACTCGATTGTAACAATATCGTATTTTTGGATTTTATCTATTTCAACGGGTTTTACAAAAACTGCATCACCTGTTTTTAACACAGGGTACATACTGTCACTCGCAACACCAAAAGCCTTAGTTTGTGTCGCTATCATCGTGCCGACAAAAACAGTTAGTATCAAAGTGATTATCACAAAAGCATTGAGTAAAACGTTTTTTATCTTTATCTTTCGCATATTCAACCTAATTCAACTCTAATTGGGCAAATTGAACCCAATCAATATAATCGGCCTGTTTTACCTCTATTGTTATTGTAACACTAACTTCTTTCCCTTCAACAGTTTCATCGAATTCCCCGCCCTTATAATGGATGTCTCTTATAATCACAATGTCCTCGTACCATTCTTGGGCAGGTTCGGCGGTTGCGGTGGTAGTTTCGCCTGTTGTTGTTTCTTGCGTTGAAGTTACTAATGGAGGATTAACAGCAGGTATCAAGTTGGAACCTGTCTTAGTATTATAATACCAAAAATCTCCACTGAAAGTGTAAACAGCCGGAAAAATCACTTCAATTTTATCCGACCCTGCCTTTTGATAGGCCAGTTTATAAACCATAACGTCGGGAACAGGGGTATAATTTATCTTTATTCTGAGCTGAGTATCTACTGTTGAATAGTTGCGCAATATAAGCGGACTATGTTCATAGGCTGTCGGCTCAGTGCTTTGGGCGGTTGTAGAACTCTCATCTTCGACTGGAACCACAATAAGGTTCTCACCGGGTACAATCAGGTGCTTCCCGTTACTGTTTTTATAGTTTGAGCCAAGGTCGCCAATCAATTCGTATTTAAGCTGACCGATTTCTATTGTATGCGACTTAACTTCATCGGAAAATGATATCCATGCAAATGTCCCCTTAACTGTCGCAAGACAGGCAAGAACCGATATTGAAAGCAAAATGCATAATGCCCTTTTTTTCATGATTGTCCCCCTGCTTTCCTGCGATTTGTTTTATAATTCTCAATCTCTAATGAAATCCACAAAATGTAAACTGCTCCGACAATTATTCTAAAAATTGTTGAATCCATCAGCTTTGGTAAAAACCCGACATAGGAAATTGAATAAACTACTCTGCCGACGACATGCTCATATTTTGTCGGCTTCGGATCATTCACTTCTGAGGCATCGCCTTTGGTGAGAAAATACTCATATTCTTCATTTATTTCAACCACTCTGTGAGTAAATGATGAATTCTTCCCTTTACCCTCAAAAGTCAAAATATCTCTTACCTTTATATCTTTAAAATCAACTTTTTCAACAACAACCATACTGCCCTGCTTTATTGTTTTTTCCATGCTTCCGGTAGAAACATAATACAGTTTAAACCCAAAAAGCAAAGGCACGCTCAACATAAATAGCATAACAGTGAACAAAACTATTATCCCCGTCATAACAACACTGCCTGCACGCTTATTCTTTGTCATCAGCTTGTTCTTCTTCCTCTCGAGTTTTCAAGCTTTTGCTCTCATCTTCAGCACTCTTGTCGTGCTTTTTTTCTATAATAATTCGAAATAAATTTGAAAATTCAATAACCATTATAACAACCAACGGTACTATTAGAAAAGCAAAAAATATAGATTTATCTTGAGCAAAAACTATTAGCTTGTTGAGCAGCTTGCTTCTATAAACAACTTTTCCTATAAGCTTTTTTTCGTTGACGGGGTAGTCATCCTCTTGCTCGTTTGCATCGCCCTTTGTTGTGAACACAAGCTGGTCATCTTCGTCTGTTTTAATCTGTGTTATTCTGTGGGTATTAACCGATTTGTTTTCCTTAAGACTTGGGTCGTCTGAATAAAAGCTGATGATATCCCCAATAATTAAGCGTTTTGCGTCAATACTTTTCACCACAATCAAATCGTCAACCACTAACTCAGGCTTCATGCTGCTCGTTGTTACACGCAACAAGCTTATACCAAAAACATTTGGAACGGCATTGTCTTCTGTTATTACCACTTTAATAATCGTAAAAACACCTAAGGCAAATGTGATTGAAACCAGAACATTAAGGGCTATCGAGATCACTTTTTTTAATGTGATTTTTTTCAAGTTAAGTGCTCCTAAAACTCATTTCTAATCCTCAATCAAAACCGCTTGATACGAAAGATTATCAACATTAACTTTGGCACCTTGAAATCCCTGAGTCAAGTGAAGAGAGGCATCGCTGCCATCTAACCCGATTTCGTAGTAAACGCTGACCGCCTGACCGATATTCAATTGAAATGTCGGAACAAGCTTCGCGCTTAGTGTCCCTTCCACGGGAATCTCCGGTGTGCCTGTATAATCAAGGATATAATCAGTCAAAACCCCATTTGCACGGGGAGTGATTGACGGCCCCGACGCAGATGTGCAGCTAATGCTAATTTTTATTGCGTCATATATATCTTTAGCAGTAAGAGCCGACTCCTCATCAATTTGTACAAAGACATTATCTAAAAGCAAGCTGAATTCATATCGCTTGTAAGAAAGTAAATCTATTCTAAAAAAATAAGTTTTGCCTGGCATCATAACAATGTCCATAGGCTCTCCCCGAACAATCTCCTCATAGGTTTCAGCGCCACTAATTATGTCATCTTTGTTTTTATCAACAGCCGCATAGTATGTAATCTGATAGTCCTTAGGTGGTGCGTGGGCTTCTATAGCCTCAACTCGGCTTTGCCCAGAGGTCGCAACGAACCATGCCACTGTTACAGCCACAAATGCTGCAGCTGTAACAATAGCCAGTATCAGGTTTTTATAAATCGTTTTACTTTGGACCATTACTTCAGCTCCCACTCATTCTTTGAAAATGGGCTTATAAATCTTCAACACTGCTCCAGACTCTGTTCAAACCCCATACAGAAGGTGTTATTTCTACTATTTCAATTTTTATAGAGATATAGTTTGTATCGGTTATCGATGAAACATCTACAAAAATACCATACTCGCTCTTGACCTCATTACTGCATACATTAAAAACATTTGGAGAGGTTTCAAGACTTACCTTATATCGGTACCCCTTTGGCAGAAACTCGCCGATATAGAACCCGTTTGATGAAATGGTGATATACTCAAATACCGGTTTTTTCAGTTCGGTACAGTTTGTAAATATGTTCGAAGCAGTTGTAATTGTTCCACCATGGTTATTTTTAAGCAAAATCCCGACCGTTTGACTGTCAAGCTGAGTGCTTTGTGAAGAATTGACCAATGTGTAGCCCACATTGATTGTTCTCGTTAGCCTCGGTTCAACATATCTGGTTGCACCGCTACCGATTGTGAATGAAACTACCGTATAAACATCGGAAATATCCATTAAATCATCGGGAAGTGTAAACAATGTGCCAAATGCGGTTAAAGATTTTGCTAATTGATTTTGATTGAATCTCGGAATTTCGGTTGCCGTCACTGCGCTACCTAAGCTCGTTTGCAACGGAATTTGGATTTGGTATGTATGTGTAATTGTAGGTTTACCGTTATTTGAGATAAGCTCAACTGGCATCGCAATAAATGAAATTGCAGATTCGAATAGGCTACCTATGTCACCGTTTGTCAAGCCTGCAGGTACCGGGTAATCGCCTGTAACATTAACCCAACCGCTGATACTCTCGCTAACCAAGTTGCCTGTATCAAGGCTATATAAGTTGCTAATACTGTTTGTTTCACTTTCAAGTTTGCCAATAAAGCTGTTGCTAAGCGCCATGCTTTTATCATAATACACAGTGTTGATATTACCCTCACAACTGCCGACAATGTTGGCAACATTATTATTTGCACCTTTAACATA
Source organism: Clostridia bacterium (assembly GCA_035647435.1). Taxonomy (GTDB): domain Bacteria; phylum Bacillota; class Clostridia; order Oscillospirales; family Acutalibacteraceae; genus JAAZFZ01. Next base: position 15,314 of record DASRNM010000062.1, on the reverse strand, counting down.
GGCAGTTCTGATTGAAGAATCCAACGCTGTGCCCGCAAACACGCCTCTTGAAAGAGCCGAAGAATTTTTTAAACCGCCAACAATACCGCCTATATCTCCCTCACCTAAAACATATGAGGTTGAAAGTAGGTCTGATAAATTTGTTGTATCCGCATAGCCTACAACTCCGCCTATGGCGTTGTCGCTGTTTTCAATTGTGCAGAGTACTCTGCCCGAAGTCGCACAGTCATCTATTTCGACACCCGGACCGGTATAACCGACCAGACCACCAATATAAGCAAGTGGTTGTGAATCAACGGCAGAAATGTTTATTTCACCGATAACTGAGCAATCTGAAATGTATGAATCTGCACCGTTTATGCTCCCTGCCAACAACCCAAAATGTTGTGCTCGTTGAGCTTCTTCAATTACTTTCGTTAACTTTACACCCAACAAGGAAAGCCTTGTCACCGAGCCGTCAATAATATTCCCGAATAAGCCGTTGTTATTGCTGCCGACGGTGTAATTGCTTATTGTGCAATATCCGCCGTCGAAGTTGCCCTCAAACCTTTCGATATCAACAGACGCACCCTCAAAGTCAATATCATTGATTAACTTGTAAGATGTGTTAACTTCGGTTGCATAATAGGGCAAATATGAGAATGACGTCAAGTCATTAATCAGATATGGGTCTGTTGATGTGCCATCGCCATATTCAGTTAATTCGGTCGCAAAGTTCGGATTATATCCGCCGTAGCCAATCGGCAAATAGGCGTTGACTTGTATTTTCTCCTGAGTGTATTCGTTAGTCTCAACACTCATTGAGGCTTTAAGCACTGCAGTGCCTTGAGTATTAGGCACAGTGAGAACATTGCCCTGACCGATAATGATTGCAGGCTTGTTAGCACTCCACACTACATCGATGTCATTGCTTAATATATTTTTGCTGCCCAAAGCAAGAGTGTCAATGTATTGACCGTGTGCCGTGTTTATAGAATATACACTTAATTGTGAATAGGTCTTTAAAATCCTTGATTTGAGCAACTCGTAATCGCCCTGCATTGTTGATGAATCAACCTGTGTGATGTTGACGATATTGTTAAGCTGTGGATAAGCGCCGTTTTCTTCATCAATCACGAAGTTTTCTTTTGTGGTTTCACTAAAGTCATTGAGTGTTAACATATCTTCAGTCTTTGCAGCATTCTCAAACACCTCATGAAGTGAAGAACCTGACATTGCCTTGTCAAACACTATATCGGTTTCGGTTGCCTGTGAATCTGTTAGGCCCGAAAATGCAGAATCCTGTGTTGATGATATATTAGTTACAGTCGCTCTACCTGCGGCATATGCATTTTTAATGTTGCCACTGTTTTCACCGGCAAATGCTCCGACTATATCATACCCCTCAGTGTTAGTTCTTGAATAGGCGTTTGTGATACTGCTTTGGTTCACACCTACGAAGCCCCCGACTTTTTGAGCGGTTGAGCCACTCTTAAGCTGTATGGAGCCAAACGACAAGCTGTCGGAAATAATGCCACCGTTTGTGTTAGTGCCTACAAATCCACCAATGTTTGAGTTGCCGACAGCATCTGTTGTTATATCGCAAGCGGAAACACATCTCTCGATAGTACCGCCGTTGTTCGTTGCAGCTATACCACCGATATTTGAATCTGCAACTATTGTAACATCAGAAACTGAATTCTTAATACTTCCGTAATTGTTTAGCACTAATCCCGCGGCATTTTTTGCACTCGTTGAGAACACTCTTGATTCTTCACCTGTGTTTCTGATAGTCACACCGTCAACAAAGCCATAGTTTATCTTTATAAGTGAAACATTCATGCCTTTATCACTTTTTATTGAAATATTGTCGAACAATATATTCTTAATCTCTGATTTCACGTCAAGAGTATCAATGAGCGGCATTGTAAATGTAAAGTTTTTAATCTTATAATCATAACCGTCAATTGACATGCCTTGATATGTAACCTTATCATACGGTTCGGGAGTTGTAAGATCATAAACACCGAGGTCCGCTCCTATTGGAATTGCGGGAATCGAAGAACCGTCTGTGCTATAATACTCTCCCTCTTGCCTTTCTTGAACGGTGATATTGTATCCACCGCTGCCGTTATCTGCGAGAGTAACATCCATAGTCATATCGACATCACCCATCAACCTATAATGCACTTTGCTTGTATAATTTCTGCCTTGAGCATCAATCGGTGAAATCCATTGGTCATACAGGTTTGGATAATTGCCTGAGGGTGATGCCTGACCTATATGCTGTACATCAAGCTTAGTTGAAACTAAGTACGGGTTAGTCTGCGTGCCCATCATATCAGCACACTGACGGTTATACTCTCTGCTGCCGTATTCTTCGTTATTTTCAACATAGACTATGAGGTCCATCGACTGCCCTATGTTTGCAGTTCTTATCGGTGCATAAACATTGTTGCCAAGGCTAATTATCCCTGAGCCTGCACCCTGAGCCTGTGTCCATTCAAGATTATATTCTGTTCCTGTAATTGTGAGCGTTGAGGGCATTTGAAGAGCCATAGAAATACCAAGCCCATCGTTTGCCGATTCATCCCTTTCGTCGGGTGTAACGGCTATAACACTTAAAACCGCAGGGTATTTAATCCAGTTAGATACTCCCTCGCTAAAGAACGCCTTGAGGTAGGGGTATGCTGCATTATTTGCACCCCAATAACTTGATTCAAAATATAGTTCTGTTTCATTTATTGTGCTCCCGAAAAACCCTCTTGTTTCAACACCTTTAATAAGGCCCGTATCGGCAACGCCGCCGATTGCGGTCAAGTTTTGGTCTGTATTGTTAAGTATGTCAAAATAAAGCTGTGAATAAGACAGGCCACCCTTGGCATTGCCTATGACACCGCCTATTGTCTTTGTTCCAATTGGGTCTATGTGGTTGAGCCTTTGAACACTGCCCGAGGAGTAAGAGTCCTGAAGCTGTGAATTTGCAATTCCCAGCACTCCCCCAACTCCGAGCGTGGCATTGGTTGTTATTGCGCTACCGTAGTCAACAATAATTGTGCTGCTCGAGTAGCAAGAAAGAATTGTTGAGTCTGTAACGCCAACAAGCCCTCCGACACCGAACTCAATATGGTAGAGGTTTTGTGCAATACCTTTCGCGTGAACATTACCGCTCGAGAACACAGCGCTTGATATTTCACCTTCATCAGATATATATCCCGCAAATCCTCCAACGCCCATCTTATTATAGTCCGCATTCGGGTCTATATAATCAACCAAAACATTGCTTGATGAGAATGAGGACGTTGCCTTTGATTTAAGCACGCCGACAAAGCCGCCGACCCCGCGCGGTTCTTCATATACATTTCCACCATCTGTGTAAGTTATGGAGTCAGACTTAAACTCACCAATTACGCTTCCGTTTGAGTAGCAGTTTGAAATCGCTTTAGTTGCATAACCTACAAAACCGCCAACAAAGTTTTGGCCTTCAACATCAACATTGACACCGCTGCTTTGCTTCGCCTCAATATATTTATATTGCCCAGAAGAATATGTATAGTCGTATCCAATATATCCGTTGGACTTTCCTATAAGACCGCCAACATAGTTTCTGCCCATAACAAAGTTATTGTTTTCGCCATCATACACGACGGAGCAATTTTTCACCACAACTCCTTCGTCAATTGAGCCCGCAAGCGTCCCGACATTATCCGTACCGATAACCGTTGATTTTTCAAAAACAAGGTTTTCAATGATCATACGGTTGTTGCCCGATACAGGGTAACTCAAGTTTTGGAAAAACCCGACCTCACCTGATTGATTTATTGTCAGGTTAGAAATCTTAGAGCCGTGCCCGTTAAAGCTTCTGCCTTTGAAGTTATAAATAACTTTAAATGCCTTGTCGCTCAGCTCAATGTCTCCGGTTATGTGAACGTAAATGATTTTATCGCTATTATTCGTGTCCTTAAGATTCAAAGCTTCTCTATAATAGGCAAATTTAGAGCCCACTGGTTCAACTGTGTCCTTTTCGTTTATTGCTCTTAGCTGCCGCTCAGTTGAAAAATAATAATGATATGTTTTGGACCCTTCATTCGTCTCATCAACATAAGGTATCCTGACATCCCTTGTTGCTTTCACACCGGCTGCAGAAAAACTGTATGTGGCAACAGGTGTTCTCATTGTTTGATACTTGATTGTGGGATGTTCTGTTTTTCCGAACACATTTCTGTAGGTTGTAATGGAGCCGTTTCCGTTCTTGAAAAGCAAGTCTGTCGAACGGTTTGATCCATTGCCGTATAGTTGCGTATCATATTCCACAGAATAAGGAGCTGTATCAGTGTAATTTTTATAATCAACTCTTGCTGCAAAACTCGCTGAATATATTGATGATGTTGCATTCAACTCAGCAGTCATTCCGACGGTTGATTCAGAAACCATAGAGATATCAATCGAAGACTTTACTTTCATCGGGAACATTATTCCGTCCAAAACTCCACCATTGGATAAATCTCTTTGGTCATACTCTATTGGAACACAGGAGAGAACGCTGAAAGCTCTTGAATAAATATCACTCATTTTGAGAATTGGATAACTACCATCAACAAACTTCCAACTTTGAGCGGTAAAGCCAGCAGGTGCGATTCCACTTGTAAGTAATTTTGTGTTAATTGCCTGAATGAAAGTTGGGTTATTGTTATCTAAAACACCGAGCATGGAACTGTCATAATAAATATTCCCTGAACCCGGTTCAATCGCTGAATTGAACAGCCTTGCTTTGTCTGAATAATGTGCATTTGTGGCAGCCACATATATGTTTTTAGCGGTTACATTACCACTGTTAATGCTACTATGGTCGCCTAAAAGTATCGGCTTACCTTCGCCTTGCGATATCGATGCCCTCATTGAAACGCTACCGTTAAAGAAGCAGTTCTCAATAACGATACTGTGTGAGTCTCTTACATATCCCGCAAGTCCGCCTGATAAAGCGTGTGCATGAACAAGACTTGTAGAGAAGCTGTTTTTAATTTCGGACGGATTTAAACCAGAAGACATTACTATTCCAGCTATACCACCTGCAGTGGCATAGATTATATCGTTCAATTCAAGAGTGATTGTGCTCGAAGAATAAACGGTCGATGTTGTAAAGCAACCGCTGACATTGCCATCAAGATAACCTACAAGTCCACCGATACTCCATTCGCCATTTATCGCTCCGTATGAAACCGAGCAATTTTCAATAATTTCACTTGAACAGTAATTACCGACAAGGCCACCGACATTGTTGTAACCCGTTATGCCTGAAAGTCCTTCTTGTTCAGATATTTCAACGTGAATGTTCTTCAAACCAGCATTTGCACCGACATGGCCGAACAATCCTACATCTGTCTGGTTCGGGCGATTTATATATAGTCCTCTAATGAAATATCCTTTACCGTCATAGTGACCATCAAAAACGTTGGCTTTTGTCCCTATAGGAGCAAAACCCTTGCCATCGTTATAAAATATCCCGTCTGGACTGTCATAATCAGATTCGCTTATTACAATATCCTGAGTCTGCTCCCAATAGAAGTTGAAAGGCATATCGCTGATTATTTTCAATGTTTGCGGATTGTTAACAAGGAACGGGTCATTGAGCGTGCCGGCTCCCTCAATCGCAAAAGAAACAACCATGACACCGATCTTAAGACCACCTGTCAAAACAGCCTCAATATAGCCTGCGCCTTCACTATTCGGAGTTACTGTCGCCGAATTAACATCTTCATAGACTGCCGGCTGCGATCCGATGTCGAACATGCTCGCCCCACCCTGATCAAGAGTGAAGCCCTGAAGTGTAACATTGATTCCAGCAGCGGTAAGATAATTATTAAACTCAGCATCCGATGAAACAAGGCCTAAATCAACACCGTCTTTAGGCTTTATGCTCACGGGCAAAGTGTAAGTTGTTTGTATGGGCAGGCCGGATATAAGAGGAGTAATCGCAATTATATCAAAACCAGCACCAGGGTTCTCCTGCGCAAAGTTTTTAACCATAAATGAAGGGGTTTGAGCAGTTTCGCTGTCTGTATTAAATGAAACATCTATAAGTTCAGAATTAATATCGTACGAGTCATTGCCAAAAGGCTGATACATTTCATTCGATGAATCCCTTTGTTGGTATGACGAATAATAAATGTCTTTAAAAACATTTGTTGCTAAAACACCTGTTCCGAGCATAGCGGTTGAAACGCTTCCAACAACAAAACCTGTCAATGCAGTGCCTGTTGAAGTTAGGGTGGCACTTGAAATGCAATTGTCAATGTACGAGACAGGGTTTTCGATAATATTACTTGAGTATTTGACAATACCACCTATAATCGCACCACTATATTTAGCCATTGATGTGAAATTGTTGCTGGTATTAATAATTGTACCGCCGCCTACGCAATCATAAACCTTGAACTGTTGCTCTCCCCCCGATTGGAAAAAGGTGTTATACATAATCCCTATGATGCCGCCTGTGGAAAACTTTGAATCTATTTGTGCATATGACTGACAGTCAAATATTTTAACGCTTTTTATTGACGCGTTGCTAAAACTCATATTCGCTGCGCCAAGTATTCCACCCGTGCCGTAATATGCAAAGAAATTACTCGCATTGTCATCGTCACTGATTACAACATCATTTCCGACAACACAGCCCGAAATAGTAATTTTATAATCTTTTAAAGTTGTGTAGTGTATATAACCCATTATACCGCCGACATTTGTGCCAGCTAAGTTGACATTACCTGTCAATTCACAGCCCGTAACAGTCGGGTTTATGACAGTTGTAACATTGTCGTTGTATGTGGGCGCACCTAATATTCCACCGACTGCCGTGCCTACAATGTTTGTTGGATTTGAACTTGAACCCGAAACCTCACAGTTATCTATAAACATTGCCGTTCCCGCAATGCCTCCTGTGTTGTAAAACATTAGGTGATTACCAGCCGTCGTAACCATTTTTGTGTCAATTCCAGTGCTATTTAATGTGCAACCACTTATAACAGAGGTATGGTCGGCATAGCCTACAATTCCACCGACATTAACTGCAAAAGCTATTGATGCAGCAGAAGATGAAAGACACTTAATTTCTGAGTTATTGACAACTATATTATCGAGCGTTGCCCCTAAGGTCAGCGAACCCGCAACAGAACCGATATTGTTATATCCTGTTACACTAAGGTTGTTAAAAGTTACATTGCTAACAGTAGCGTTTGCACCGCTAACTTGGCCGAATAAGCCTACGTTTTTAGTCCCCGTCTCTTCGCTAATAACAAGGTTTTCAATTTTATAATGTGTGCCCTCATAATATCCGTCAAAAGTTCCTGAGAAAGTTGAAGCCGGAGTCCAGTTGTCTTCCAGTGAAAAATTAATGTCTGCGCCAAGCTTGAAGTGCCTGTCGGGATAAACATTCAAGAGCGTGAAATGGTTTGCATTTCTCAATATAAACGGATTTAATAAAGAACCGTTGCCATCAAGAGTGGAAAACGCAACAATACCCAAAGAAAGCTGCAAACCGTTAGTATACCTTAAAACCATTTCGCCTGCACTGTCTTCAATTATGGAGCGCATAACATGGTCGCCTGCATTAAATGCATTAAATTCTTCAAGCAAAACATCTTCTGCTGTCAGAGTTTTATATTCACCTGCGTTGTCCCCGGACGATGTCCTTATCGGGTCAATCTCAAACGAAACATTGCCGTCTGCTATAAAGCTTTGATAGCTTCCTGTAATAAGCGTATCAAAAACAATATTGTTGTGGTCAACAAATTCAATGTCGGCCCCCTCAACTAATTGCCAATCGTTACCTAGTATGAATAATCCGCCCTCATACTCTATTGAGTTGAGGTTATAATAGGCTTTTGTAAAGCTTGTTGAAACACCGTTCAATAAGTAGCTCTGAGCTGTGCTCAAATAACCGTTGCCGACAAAGTCTGCAGCGTTTTTATATGATGAATAGTACACATTTTTAAAAGGCTCGACAGTGTAGTCTAAACCACTTAAACTGTCGGGGAAAACTGTGCTCGCCTCACTAATTTCACCTATGAGGATACCTGTGCCTGTTACACCAACAACCTTAGCTGATACAACCGTGTTTTCTATCATGCTTGCTACGGCACCAGTCATAGTAAAATCGCTCGCCTCGCCTGACGATAAAATGATTTTTCCGACCACGCCACCAGCATTAACTTTTGAGGACACTGTGCCACTAGCTACACAATCAACAATTGTGAGCACCTGTGGGTTTCTAACTCCTCCCAAAAAACCGCCTGCGGAGGTTGCTTGTGCGCTTGTTGATGTGCTGTTATTGTTAACCTTGGCAAAGGATTTCGTGTTCGCAAATGCAATTGAACCTGTCAATGTTGAACTTATGCCGATAACTCCGCCAAGAGAAATATTTGTATAGCTGCCGTAAATTAAAACACTTTCGTCAACATAGCAATCAGAAAACGATGCTTCATCGTTGTTATTTCTCAAATACCCGAGTATTCCTCCGGCGCAAACCGTTGTGGATGTTAATGTCGAACTATAAAAAGCTGTAATCACAGTATCTGATACCATTATTTTGTTGTAACTCGAAATTGTCGAATCTCCTGAGTTCATTCTTCTTGAAAGACCGACAATGCCGCCTGCATGACGCTCTCCCTTAATAGTGTTTGTGATTGTTTGCCCAAGCTCGTCTGTCCCTGCTTGAATCGTAATATCATAACCCGAAGGCAAAGAGTCATCGCCCATTGTTCCGATAAATTCACCTGCAACGCCACCTGCCGCGTCTAAAGCGTTTATTGAAACACCTTGAACTGTTATATCTTTAAAAACGCTCGCGCCTGTGAGCAAAACCACATGAACATGGCCTGCTATGCCACCCGCAACTTCAAAGTTGCTGATTGAAATGTTGTTGGCAGTTATATTCTCCAAAGTAACGTTTGCACCGTATGCCAGCACACTGCCTGCATAAGAGGTGTATGCTTCAGGGTCAGGGTTGTTTAAAATAATGCTAAAATCTTCAACACTGAGATTTTTAATTACTGAATCTTTAGCATTTGCAAAAATCGCCCAATTAATTCCGCTTGTATAAAAGCCGGAAACACCCGAAATCGTGTTTTCCTGACCGTCAAATTCACCGTAGAAAGGGATGTTATCAGTACCGAAAGGCTTAAACTGCTCGGTCGATTCATAATGCAAGTTAGTTGCTAGTTTAACGTAAATATATGGAATTTCAGGGATTAAACCATCGTCAAACTTTTCTTGGTTTTCTATTATAATGTCTGCAACGGTTATTGCGTTGCTCTTTGTAAGAATTTGGTAAGGATTTATATCTGTTCCGTTACCGATTAATATATCCTGAATGTTGCAGTTTACGGGTATACTAATTTGTAGCACAAACGGGTCAAAGCTTGATTCCCCATTCATCTGCGGGTCACTGATGCTCATTATTGTGCTATCAGCTTTAGTTGCCTGCGTGGATAAATAATCAATGTATACACTGTTGTTGTTGTTTGCCTCTATCGCCGTTAGTTCGATTGACGAAGGGTTGCCGTTACCGTCAAGAGTGGCACTGTTTATTGTTAGTGTCTCTGAATCTTTTACAAACCAGCCATTTTTTCCTTGGTCGGTAACAAAAGAAAAGTGCGAAACAAGGCTTGAGTCCGAAAGGTTTGTAATGTTGACACTTTTTGTTGCAATTTCATTGTTGAGCTCAACATAGTCCGATGAACCGTGAATGTATTTCTTTGAAGGTTTATTCACATCAACATAGCAATTGATTGAGTTTAAGTAACCCATAACCTCACTTTTGCCGAATGCAGCTGAAACACTATCCGGATAGCTTGAGAAAACGCAAGACTGGAATGCTGTATCAATTGTGTTATTGTTAACAAAATTACCACTTGATGAATTGCCGACAATTTTGCCTTTTGTGTTTGAGCTTGAACCCTCAATATTCCTTAAGGGCGCAGCTATATAGCAATTGTTGACAACATATCCGTCCATGCTTGTAGCAGCATTGAACGAAGTCGTTCCTGTGTTTGTGTAACCAATAATACCTCCGGTGTTTGTAGCACCGTATATATTGCCCCCGACAACACAGTCGGTTATTGATAGGCTATTTATTATGTTTATCACACCAACGATACCGCCCGTAGCAGCAGCGCCTGTGACACTTCCGCTGTAAATCTGTGCATAGGATTTACAGGACAGGATTCTAACTTTCGAATTGGCGTTAAAAGCCAAAGCATTATGTGCCCCAAGAACACCTGCGTTATAGTACCCTCCCTGTATTGAAACACCTGAACCAACGTTACAATTTTCGATTGTTACATCTTTATTTCTGTTGTGCTGGCCCATAATTCCTGATGCAGATGTGTTGTTCGCTGCACTGCTTGAAATTGTTGAATTGCCTAGTACGTCACAGTCTTGAATTGTGACAGTATTAGAAATTGAGGCGGTTCGGGCAATAATACCTGCCACAACACAACCCGAAACCTCTGAATCAATCAGGTCACAATTCTCAATCGTGCCCATAAATGCACCAGCAATTCCGCCTGTCAACCCTGTCGTTACGGCAATTGTAGATGTATTTGAAATGATTGTATCCTTGATCGTGCTGTCCTTTAATATTGATGAAGCGGTTACAGTTGCAACACCGACCAGTCCACCAACGTAGCCCGCTCCCGAAATTTCACATTTATTGCTGCTTTCTTGGGACTTTTCAATGTTGACTCCGTTAACAACAAGCGTTCCAATCGCTGTTGTGGAAAAGCCTGATGAATTAAAATTGCTACCCATCATGCCTACAAGGCCACCGACATACTCCGAACCATTGATGCTAATATCTGTAACGCTAACATCGGGTTCAACGACTGATGTTAACGAATCTGCCCCAATTCGCAAGGAGCTACCAACGAAGCTTCCTATAAATCCACCTACATAATTGTTTGTTCCAGCATCAATTGCAACACCGTTAACTGTAACACCACTAATAACACAGGTTGAAGACGCATCACCCATGCCAGCAAATACACCGGCATAAGTTGCAGATGTTTCTATACTGACATTATTTAAATCAATATCTTCAAATGTGCAATCACCGTACATATATCCAGCAAAAACTGCTGTATATGCAACGTTGCTGTTCACATCAACATTTTTAAAACTTAAGTTTGAAATTGTGCAACCCCTTACAACTTGGAACATTGCACCTGATGAAATGCTAAGGTTACTGATTGTGTATTTAGCGCCACCCGGTTTAGTGTCACCCTCAAAATGCCCGCTATATTCAGAGTGATTAGATATATAATTTAATGCCCCCATAGGGTTAAATGTATATCCACTCATATCAATATCGCCACAAACCCTAAAGTTTGCAGAAACAAGGTATCCGTAACTGGGGTCTGTTGACAATTGAGGATAATTCTCGTTGAGATATATTAAATCTTCTCTTGTTTCTATCAAATAGTAGTTGTCCTGACTTCTTGAGAGGCCCGTCAAAATTCCTATTCTTGCATTAAGACCCGTAGCCTTATGATTAACTGTAAGAGTTGTATTAAAGGTCTCGCTTGCAGCTGCAAATGTTATTTTCACATTGTTTGCATCTATAAATTCGGTATTTGTAATGGTAACATACGAGCTGTCTTCAACAGAAATGTCTAAATCAGAAAGACTAACGTTGTTGAAAGCATTTATATTCTGTGGCATTGAGAGCGTTACATAGCTTGTGCCGCCTTCAGCAACTGTGCCAGAGCTTTCATTAAACATCCATTTAATAAAGTTCTGTGTTGTGCTCGCCGGTGTCGCAACAGGTTGAACGCTTTCGTCGTTGCTGTTAAGACTCCAATAAATGTTAGACAATGTTGGGCTTCCGTTTATTCGTCCGATTACAACATGATTAAATGTTTCGCTCTCGATCAAACCCGATGCAAAACAATTTGATATCACAGCATTTGATGAGGCAACGCCTATAAACCCTCCGATGCCGGAAGGCGTTCCCGATGTATTATCATAATTTGTGCCTTTAAGTATATCTGATGAGGAACCGCAGTTGTCAATCACACATACGTTTCCGTCTGCATTACCTGTAAACGCGCCAATATTTGAAAGACTTTTTTGCTTAATATAAATATCAATGTCCGTCATGCAATCCACTGCATAGTTGTTGCCTTCAAAAACATCAACAAATGAGCCTATTCCGCTATTTGAAACATCAATCCAACCCGACCCGGTTGCATCTAAGTTGATCGAATCAAAGGTAGCATTTAAAGCTCTGCCAAAAATTGCACCTGGAATTGCCGAATTAAGGGTCACATTAAGACCGTTAATATATCCGTATTTAAGGTTCTCAGGGCTGTTCTCCCAACCTTGGGTTGCTGTGTTTCCGTTTCTTTTACCGTAAATGCCCGTAAAGAGAATAGAATTTGTTGTGATTGTTTTGCCATCACCATTGAGTGTACCGTAAAACACAAGCGGGTTCCAACCTGCCGGAACCGTAAAATTGTTGCCTAATTTATAGTTTGCATAGCTTACCTGATTAATAAGTGAAAACTCGTTAGAGTCGGTTATTATTATTGGGTTTGAATAAGACTGCCCCGCATTTGCAGCTGCGGTGCTTGTCTGCAACACCTTTACCGACAACCCCTGTGAAATCTCGGTGTTTGATTGTGCTCCCACGCCCGAAGGCAGAACAATGTCAACCTTAAACTTTACTTCATCGTACACACCGCTATTTGAACCGCCCGTAACAGTAAAATCCGAGCCTGTTGAGGATATTGACATATCCGTTCCGTTTTTCAAGGTAAAGGGGGTCGTCGTGTCCAATGACACCGTCGCACTGCCCCATGTTGGCACCACATTCGCTTTAGTGTTTATTGCCGTTGAGTTTACCCCAACATTGATAAACTTAACATTTGCATCCATGTCATTGTTGAAAAGTTGTGAATCCTTATAAGTGCAAGGGTTGTTTCTGCCGCTAATGCTCGATGACCAATAACAGTTTGTGAGCATGTTCACATTGCCCGCTCTTCCTATTATCGCACCGATATCTCTTGCGTACATAGAAAGGGAAACCAAGGCATAGCAATTTGAAACCAATGTCTGGCTTGTTGCTTGCCCTATAATTCCACCTGTCTGAATTGTTGTATATCCTGCATAGCCAGTATCACCCATGTCGCCTGATGCTACACAATTCGATACAGCTATTAAAGATGTATTTTTGCCTACAATTCCGCCGTAAATGGTTGTGTTAGCATTATTGCTAAAATACATACCGATATCCAGCGCACTGCAATTGCTCACGGTTCCATTATTTTCAGCAACAATACCGCCAAAAAGATTGATACCGCTCATGTTATAGTTTGTGCTCGTTGCACTTTCTGTGTTTGAAACACTTCCCTGCACTGTGCAACCTGTTACAGAACCATCGTTGTAGCCTGCCACACCACCAACAGTTGCTCCGTAAGTGATGTTTTTTGTAACGGGAGTTGTTCCACTGCCGGGAAGGTCAACATAACAATCCACAACATCGCCTGTTGAATTGTTATAGCCTGTGATAACACCTGTATAGGTTGTTGTCGCAGTTGTTTGGTTGCTACTTGTGGATGTTATTTTTACTCCTTCAACCGTAACATTGCTGATTGTAGAGCTGTTTTGACCTGCCACAATGCTGATATATTTTCTTGTACTGTCAACCTTTAGCGTAACATCGGTTGCCGTACAATCACTAATTGTTCCAAGGTTTGACCCCGTTATTACACTGTTACCAGCAAGTAGGTTGTATTCACCATTGCCTATTGCAAGCTCAACGGAGCTTGCGAAAAAACCGTTCGTGCTTGTAATCTCCAGCTCAAGGCTTTCAAAATTACAGTTTGTTATTGTGCCCGCATTTTGAACGGCAATAACAGAACTTACAGCCGCAGTTAATGATGAACTCAAAGTTCTACAATCGCTGAATGTGAGGTCCTTTATAACTGTATTTTCACTTAAATAACCGAAGATACCACTTGTGCTGAACCCAGTGTTCTTAATGTTAATACCGCTTACTGTTTTGCCGTTACCATCAAGTTCAAAAAATATTTCATTGGGATACAGTTGTGCAAGTAATGGATTCAATGAAATAAACGAACGGAAGCCGTTATAGTTGGGAAGCTGTTCGTTACTATAAGAATCTGGTGAATAAAAAGCCCTATAATCAAACGATGAAAAATCCATATTCTGAGTAAGTATAAAATACTTGTTAGACGAACTGGTATTGTTTATTAGGCTTTGAATCGAAAGAAAATGCTCCAGACTTGAAACTTGATATGGGTTAAGCTCCGTTCCCGTGCCAACCCATGTTACAGAGCCCATGCTTTGAGTGGCAATAACTCCGCCTTCTGTAACAACTTTAGCTCCCTTAGGGGTTAATTGCCCACCCTCTGTTTCAACTTCTGCGGTCGTTTTTGTGTCCTTGTCAAATTGGTCGGTTTCGGATGAATCAGTAGTTGAATCGTTTTGAGTAACGGTTGTTGACGTCAAACTTTTATTCAAACCCTCTGCAGAAGCTATAATTGCATACACACCTGTTGAGGACAGCAAAATAGACGCTGACAACAGCATCACTATTAGCCTTATTAATATCTTGTTCTTCATTTTGCTACCTCCGGTGTCTAATGTGTATGTAAAGTATTAGAGCTTTTCAGCCCGTTAGTCGCTTTTTTCTTCGCCCTTATTTAAATCTGGCTGCGACTTCTGTGTTTGTTTGCGTTTTGTGTTTTGCTTTTTAGCTTTTGCAGCTTTTTCTTTCTGCTTAGCCTCTTCTCTTTCTTTGCGCTCTTTTTCTTTTCGTCTCGCATTAGCTGCCTTTAACTTTTCAAGCTCTTGCGCCTTTTGTTGAGCTATGCGTTCTTTTTCGCTTAAACGTTTTTTAACTATTTCCTCTTTTTCAAGCTGCTGTGCTTTGAGTTTGCTAAAACGCTCTTTTTCACTTAGTTTTGTTCTTGCGATTTTTTCTTTTGCAATCTGCTTAGCCCTTTCTCTTTCAAGGCGTTCTTTCTCTATTTGTTTTTGCACTGCAATGTTTTCTTTTTCATATTGTTTTGCCAATTCTCTTGCAATTCGTCCTTTTTCTCTGAGCCTATCTTTTGCGGCTATTTCTTTTTCTCTCTGCGTTGCTTTTAGCCTTGCTAAGTTTTCCTTTTCACGCTGTTTTTCTCTTTCGGCCTTGTCTTTTGCTTTTTGTGCCGCTTTTTCTATTGCTCGGCCTTCTTTTCCACCCTTTTGAGCTGCAACAGCTTTTTCAAATTTTTGCTGTTTCGTTTTTTCTCTAAGGTTACTATCTTTTTCTT
>DASRNM010000061.1:0-22063 GCA_035647435.1 Clostridia bacterium | reverse complement strand
CTTAATAAAGGAGTTTATGTGTTGAATGACAAGAATAATTTCAATTTAAAATTCAACTCCAACGGCAAGTTTAAAATAATGCAGATTTCTGATATTCAGGACAGTTTGAATGTTTCTAAAGACACAATGAAGTTCATTAATGCTGCCCTTGATGAGGCAAAGCCCGATTTAGTCATTTTTACAGGCGACCAATTAAAAGGGTACAGCTCTGCTTTTCGTGGCAGTCAAGGCGAAAAAAATGTCAAAACAGTGATTGACGCAATAGTTGAGCCACTTTCAAAAAGAAACGTTCCTTTTGCTGTAGCTTTCGGCAACCATGATTTGCAATGTAAGCTTTCAACTGAAAAGCAGCTAGAGCTTTATAAAAACCACAATAATTTTGTTTCAAAATGCACAACAGAGGTTCCGGGCGTTTCAAACTGCATCCTACCTATTTTGAGCAGTGATGAAAAAGAGATTGCTTTTAACATATATATCATTGATTCACACGGTTCAAAAGGCTCGGGCTATGAAACGGTGTCAATCGAGCAAATAGAATGGTATCGAAAAGAAAGAGAACGGTTGAAAGAAGAAAACAACGGTAAATATGTTGCGTCGTTCATGTTTCAGCACATACCATTTGAAGAAATGTATTACGCTTTTGATGAATTTAATAAGAAAACAAAAGGTGCATTGAGGGCATATAGAAAGAGAAAAGGAAAGTATTATGCACTGAAGAAAGACTTTGTAAACGAGCAAAGTTTTTTCGGTGAATTGCCGGCAGTCCCCGACGACAATAACGGGCAATTTGAAGCTATTTCAGAAAAGGGCGACATTGTCGGTATTTTCTTCGGTCATGACCACAAAAACTGTTTTATTGCTAATTACAAGGGTGTTGATATGGGATATTGCCCGGGAGTTGGCTTCGCCGCCTACGGCCCTCGCTTCAACAGAGGAATCAGAGTTTTTGAGCTAAACGAAAACCAGCCTAAAAAATACACGTCACATATGCTATTCTACAAGGATTTAATTGGCACGGGCGTTGAAAAACGATTAAAGCAATACCTTATTGATAAGTCCCCGTCAAGCGTTGACCTTGCTATCTATCAAATCAGCAGGCTTTTGATAACACTTGCTGTGATAGTAGCAATAATCATTTCGATATACTATCTATTTTAAGAAAGAGGAAACATGAATGAAAAATAAGTCTGTCAATGATAACGCACAAAATAAGTTTACAGCAAAGCACGCCGAATTATGGAAATTTATTAAGTTTTCAATAGCGGGTTTTTCCTCAACAATAGTTGAGGTTATAGTTCATTACATTCTTCAAAATGCTGTTTTCAGTTCAATTCGGACCTCGCCTTTGCCTGAGTCATGGCTTTTTGCACTTTTAAACCTCAGCGAGGGCAAAGGATATTTATTTTCTTACATAATCTCCACAACGATTGGCTATACAATAGCATTCATTCTCAACAGGAAAATTACATTTAAAGCAGACATTAACCCATTAAAGAGCATAATAATGTATGTAATAATGGTTATTTTTACAATTTTTGCAACCGCCTGGCTTGGAACGCAGTTCTCGTTGCTGTTCACTTCTCACGGGCTTCAAACCCTCGGCGATATTATCGTTAAACCTCTTGTCGCCACGCTTGCAACAGTTTGGACTTACCCGATTAATAGGTTCATCATACACAAGAAAAAGAAAACCGTTTAATTTATTAAAATACAGCTTTTGGCCGCACATTCAAAATGTGCGGCTTTTGTTTATTTGTTTTAAATTCAAAAACATTGGCAAGCAAGAGCCTTTTGCATATTATATTACAAGAGGAAGCAATATGCTTTCTCAATACAAAAAAAGGAGAGTTTGGTGAGCTAAATGAATAACCCTATTGGAAGCTATTATTCCATGCCCAACCATTACGGTTTTCACGATATGTACAGTTGCCCTAGGCCCGACGGTTTTAGAACAGCATTACCTGCCGACCCCGTAGTCGCAATGGCATATGTTCCGTTTCAGACGGACACAACTGTATATGAAGACATGAAAGCGCTTGAGGTTGGCACATTGTTCCCTGTTCTTGACCTCCCCTACCTGCAGGCGGGGTGTGTCCGATGAGTCAAAGAGAAAAAATGATGAAAAAACTATCTGCCGCACAATTTGCTCTATTCGAAATCCATTTGTATCTTGACACCCATCCTGATGATTTGCAAATGCTTTCGTTGCACAGAAAATATCAGTCAAAATATATGCTTATAAAAAAAGAATTTGAGGAAAAATATGGCCCTCTTACACCTGCAAACGGTCAAGGTGTGGAGTGGCTCAAAGACCCATGGCCATGGGATTTAGAAAGGGAGAGGTGTGACTGCTAAATGTTTCAATATGAGAAAAAGCTGCAGTATCCGGTAAAAATTAAAACTCCGAATGCTAAGCTTGCAGGTCTTATAATTACACAATACGGCGGACCTGACGGCGAGTTAGGTGCATCGCTACGCTATTTGAGTCAACGCTTTGCAATGCCTTACCCCGAGCTTAAAGGCTTGTTGACGGACATAGGCACGGAGGAACTGGGCCACCTAGAAATGATCAGTGCTATTGTTTATCAATTAACCAGAAATCTTTCAATCGAAGAAATCAAAAAAAGTGGGTTTGACAACTACTTTGTAGACCACACAACCGGTATATATCCAACCGCTGCGAGTGGTTTTCCATGGAGTGCAGCTTCAATGCAGTCCAAGGGCGATGTAATTACTGATTTAGTTGAAGATTTGGCAGCGGAACAAAAAGCAAGAAAAACTTATGACAACATACTTTTGTTGACCGATGACCCCGACGTTCGAGATCCTATCAAATTCTTGCGCGCAAGAGAGATTGTACACTTCCAACGTTTCGGCGAAGGGTTGAGAATTGCAACGGATAAGCTCAACAGTAAGAATTTCTATGCATTTAACCCTTCCCTTGAGCTTAGAGGCGGGAAAAACTACCGATAAATTTTGCAAAAAGCCTAATGCTCAAACAAACAGGGCTTTCAGACAACGGCACGAATGCTTCATGTCTGAAAGCCTTTTATTTTTTAGTTATGCTTGCAAACCTTAAATAAAATTAGTTTTGAACAGTTGTTTGCCTGCATTTTAATAATGGTAATACGAGTTTTAGAATGTCAAAAATTATCCTGAGAGCTTTGTTACAGTAAATAAAATGATTAAATAATCAGTTTTATCATTCAACACCGGCAACGGTAGTTCTTAATTTGCTTTATCTGTTCTGCACTCAATTCAATCTTTATTGGGTAAAGAAAAAGACACCCTTTCGGGTATCTTTTTTTGGCGGAGAGCAAGGGATTCGAACCCTCGAACGGTTTTAGGCCGCTACACGATTTCCAGTCGTGCTCCTTAAACCAACTCGGACAACCCTCCATTTTGTTCACGCTGTTTTTAAGCATGCTTGCACATTATACCGAAATTAGATAACAAAATCAATACTTTTGCATAATTTATTTGCAATAACTGCGTGGGTTTATAATTGTTATACTGTATCGGAGATTAGAAAAATTAATATTTTGGGATTTTAATGTAAAACCCATTGATTGTAAATTGACCAAACTCACAATAATAATTTTATTTTCATTAATTTTGAAAAAATGCGCCTTAAAACTGCTATTATAGCAAGTTTAAGACGCATTAATAATTTGGTTTTTTTAGAACACAGACTTAATATGCATAATAGTAGTGGTCAAAATTATAGTATTCACCCATTCCGATAACATCTAAGTCTGCAACCTGTTTTGCTATATTGTCGGGCATTTTATCCTGAGGTATAAATACCACTGTTTCACTTTTTTCTAAGGTTTTCAGCTTCACAAAATAGCCCTCAACCCCAACATAATATTTAAAATAACCGTCTTCAACGAAACGCTCTATTGTTTTTTTGTCTGTTACTTTAACGCTGTTTATAAAGTTATCAATCATGTGATAATTAGCATTGATATCTTTCTCTATTCTTTTTGAAGCTAAAAACAACTGAGACTTTCCGGAGCCACCATATATATCGTCACGTAAACCATTTTGAAGTGAGGGTGTTGAAGAAATAACTTCTGCACTATTAAATTCAGCGTTGCCTTCAAAAAGGCTCAACAAATCATTGGCTCTTAATAACTCAATGGTGTTAGTCATATCCTGTGTGATTTGAATCAAACATTCCCCACCATTAGTGTACATAAAGGGGAATACATACGCTTTTTCTGTTTCTTCGATTAAATCATCTAGATTTAACTCTTCTCCATAATACTCGTTGTAAAATTGTTCCGTTTTGCTTCCACCATCAGCCCCAGCGTAAGATTGCGAAATCATCAGAGAGCCCAAAATGCTATCCTTCGGGAAATATCGTTCTTCAACCGATTGCTCTTTCAAATCCTTTGCAATAGCAGAAAACAGCTCTGTTCTAATATCTTCACTTTGTTTCAAAGTGCTTAAAAGGCTTAAGTCTTTAGAAATTAAAGAAATGGATGTTTGTTCGCCCTGAAAAAGCTCTTTGACCCTTGCAATGCTAGCATCTTCTTCCCCTGTAAAGGGCTCTGTCAAACACTGCATTATCATCTTGTCATGCTTTTCGGTTTCTTCAATTTCCAGCAAACGATTAAGTGTCTTAACCGTCATTACAGAATAATACCGTTCAAGCTTTTTTCCGTTTTCGAGAATATAGGTAATTCTAAAATTAGAACCTGAAACCTGTTCATCTTTTGCTTTTTCAAAATTACTGTTGTCAATTCTGATTTTTCCGTCTTTTATAATCAATTTGTGAAGCTCTTGAATTTTTTTGATATCATTTTTCGATTCAAAACTCCTAATTTTGATATGGGAATAATAGTAGTTTACATCATCTCCAACGGTAAAGGAATCGTTAATGTCTAAAATAGAATTGGGTGCAACAGGCATTACAGTGACAGCTTCAACTCTTTCAAGGTCGGGAACTCTTGACGCATATCCGAAAAGTCCCGTAGCGAAAATCAATGTAATAACAGCAATTATAGCATAGTGAGCACCGAGCACTTTTAGTCCCTTGCCAAAGCCTTTAAAGCTAAATTTTATAATTATAGAAACAAGGGAATACACTATAAAGTATATTATTGCGCCAATCAAAAACCCCATTATTATGCCTGTGCCAGCTTTGTTTTGCTCAAAGCCATAAACAATTGTGCTGTAAGCGTTAAAGCCTATGATGAAAATTAAAAGGGAATTCAAACCCTTGCTCATCCCCGAGAAACCGCATATCTCAGCTTTTCTTTTTTGGAAAAGGTACATTCCAAGGGCGAAAATTCCAATTGCAACGGCTAACCAAGCAAATAATAATAAATAGTTCGGTGATGTAACCACAAAACCATCACTTATCTTTTCCCTTTCCAGTCTCCCGATTGACGTTGTACTCTCTAGGCAGAAAAGAAGCGGGTTTAGAAATTTAAAATCCAAAATAACTGACGAATCTCTCATGTACCATATTCCGCCCGAATAAGGGGTACCCAAAACAAAGGCTGCCATCAAATTTTCTATAGATATTAAGAATAAAGTAACAGATCCAATAATTGAACCAGAAAACACAAGACATTCAACACTTGTGCCAACGCTTGACGCAACTGCAGCCGTTATCCCAAAGCCTACAAATGCCAACGCAAAAAAGGCTATTATCAGATAAATAGCGGCACTCCAAAGCTCCGCACTTGAACCAATAAAAGAAATGTTTATGAATACGCAAATGAGTATTGGCACAGCTATCATAAGAAAAAGCATCAGCAGACCTGCAAAAAAGTTTGACATAAACAAGTTTTTTCTTGTTATACCAATACTATAATATACATTGACTGTTTTTTTGTTTGTGATGAATTTAAACATCCTTATCGCAAGAATGACTGCACAAGCAATTACGATAAACCTTATCATCAGATCGGCGGCTACCATATCATACTCGTTGCCGAACAAATGATACTTAAAATAATCTGAAAGTTTTACAACGTTGTCCGGTGTTGATTGACTTTTGTAGTGACTGTCCATTAGGCTAAGGCTATCGTAGGAGGTGATAGGAATAATTAATGATAATATACCCATACCTATCAAAGGTACATAAAAGAAACTTTTGATTGCAGACCAAAATGTGAATGCAAAGACATTAATCGAAGATTTTTGTGAAGTCATAACCAGAACCCTCCATTTCTTCAAGGAATATTTCTTCAAGTGAAAGTGGGAATTTTTCGACAATTAACGGCGACATGGCACGAAGCTTTTCTTCAACAATGTCATTATCTCCGTCTGCTGTGAGGTTAATAATTTTTCCATCGGCAGAGAACCTTTTGATGTCTATACCATCAAACTCATCACGAGAAACCTCTCTGTCGAAAATCACTCTGAATTTGCTGCGGCTGCCGCTGATTTCGTCAACGGAACGGTCTATAACTATCCTCTGCCCGTTTATAAGACCAATATGATCGCACAAATCAGCAAGCTCATGTAAATTATGTGATGATATGACTATTGAGCACTCTTTTTCAGCCATATATTCCATTAAAAGCTTTTTGGTCATGTTTCTTTTTGCAGGGTCAAGTCCGTCAAAGCTCTCATCAAGTAGAATAACATCGGGCAATGTTGACATGCCCAAAACCATTTCTGCCTGGCGTTGCATTCCTTTTGAAAATCCGTTAATCTTACTTGTTTTATCTAAACCAAAAAGATCTGTCAGTCTATCAAAAGTTTTCATGCTAAACTTAGGGTAATAGCCACGGTAGAACTTCGCCATCTTTTCCATGTTTGTATTGAATTTAAAATATAATTCATCTGGCACATAAAAAACTCTTTGCTTTACCCTTGGGTTGTCAAAAACATTTTCGCCAAACATTTTAATCTCGCCACCGTCAGCCTTTAAAACTCCTGCCATTGTTTTGAGCAACGTTGTTTTGCCTGCCCCGTTGTAACCGACAAGCCCATAGATTGACGATTTGCCAACTTTAAATGACAAGTCTTTAATTGCTGTAAAATCACCGTATTTTTTTGTAACACTTAGAACCTCAACCATTGTCTTCCTCCCTTGTTTTATAAATTTTTTCAATAACTTCAATGCAAGCCTCTCGGGCAACACCTTTCATCAATGCGTTTGTTACAGAAGCCCTTAACTCATCAACTGCCTTTTTTTGAATTTTCTTGTTATAAATTCCGTTAGGGCTGACGAAGCTCCCCCTTCCGGGCAAGGAATATATCACACCGTCTGATTCAAGATCAGAAAATGCGTGCTTAACAGTGTTCACATTCAAACCCGTGTCTCGTGCAAGCTTGCGTATAGAAGGCAGTTGCTCGTTAGTCTCAAATTTACCAATACGAATCATTTCAATTATTTCGTTTTTAATCTGCTCATATATCGGCACCCTGCTTCTTCTATCAATGCTTAACATATTCAACCCCCTTTTAAAAACGAATATGTAGCTGCGTACCATGTGTGCTATCTGTGATATTACACTTATTTTATCACCAATTTTTGCTTTGTCAATACTTTTTGTAAAATTTTACATTTAGTTGACAGTTATTTTTTCATTTGATAGAATCAATTGAACTAAAATGTTAGGAGCGTTAATTATGAATTTTAATAAAGCTAAATATATTTGGCTGAATGAAAGCGCATACCCCAAATATCAATTTTCAAATGAAACAATAAACTGCAAAAGCAAGGCTAATTACAATTACTGCATTTCGGAGTTTAAAAAAAGCTTTATAATTAGCAAACCTGTTGCTTATGCACAGATAGATATTTTTGCAGACACAAAGTTTAGGCTAAACTTTAATGGCTCCTGTGTCGGCGTTGGGCCAGCAAACAACGGTGGAGATTTCATAATTTCAAAATCCTTGCCAAAATGTTATTACAGTACATATGAAATAAACCCGATTGAGGGCAAAAACGAGCTTTACGCCGAGGTTCAGCTCACCCCTGTTGTCCACACAGACACTTCAAGGGGCAGAGGTTGTTTTATTGCTGAGTGCACAATTAAATACACTGACGGAACAGAGGATAAAATCTATTCTGACAGCTCATGGCTTGCGCGCAGAGATACAACGAGAACATCTGACGGTTTAGCAAATTACAGTAACGAACCCGATACTTGGCAAAATGCACAGGAAGTGCAAAGTGTTTGGGATTTGAATAAATCCCCTATTCCCGTGTTGCATGAGGAAATTATCGATGCAAAAAATTATTTTGTTTTCGACGAGTTCAAGGGCAGAGTGAAAATCGAAAACAACAAAGTTGTTATAAAAAACGGTTGCCCCGTAACCTTTATTGCTAAATTCCCAATGATTAACGCTGCTTATACAAAATTTAATTTCAAGGGTGGTAAGGTAAGCCTAACTCTTGGACTTCAGGAGTTTATAGGCAAATCAGAAAAATTTGAAAAAATAATATCCGACGGCGACTTTTCATACAGAGGTTTTAGGCTTCAGAGTATCGGATATATAGAGTTTTGTGTTACATTTTGCGATGAGAACGACTGTGTTATTGAAAACATAGGCATCGTTTCAACACATTATCCAATCACTAAAGAAGGCTCTTTTAAGTGCAACGAAGAGTCTTTAAACGAGATATATGAACTGGGTAAACACACCGAAAAAATATGCAGACAGTCTCTACACCTCGACAGCCCTATGCACCAAGAGCCCCTTGCTTGCACAGGTGATTATTATATTGAAAGCTTGATTGATTATTATTGTTTTGGCGACACAAAGCTGACACGATTTGACATCATCAGAACATGTGACCTTTTGAGAATAACCAAAGGTGAAATGTTCCACACATCTTACAGTCTTATTCTTTTGCAGATGATAAGTGATTATATAAAATACAGCGGAGATACAGGCATTCTTGAAGAAATAGTAGATACACTTCACATTCTTTTAAAACGATTTGAAACCTACACCGAGGATGATGCAATCATTCACAACGCTCCTAATTATATGTTTGTCGATTGGGTTGAGGTTGACGGTTACACATTGCACCACCCGCCAAAAGCATTAGGTCAAACGGTGCTCAATGCATTCTATTACAATGCACTTGTTCAAATGGTTAAGTTTTGTAAATGTTTAAATGATAGCATGGAAATCACTTATCTCAAAAGAGCAAAAAAGTTAAAAGAGTCGTTCAACAACACTTTTTTTGACAATGAAAAAGGGTTGTACTTTGATGGTCTAAACACACCCGAAGAAGCGGCCAAAGACAGGCCTAAAAATATCAATAACCGATATTTCAGTCAACAGGCAAATTCATTGGCAGTATTATACGGGATATGCGATGAGGGGAAAAGTGTAGAAATAATGGAAAAGGTTTTGACTGATGACTCCTTAACACAATCACAACCCTATTTTTTGCACTTTGTTTTGAATGCATTGTACAAGACCGAATTGTTTGATAAATATGGAATGGACCAGATTCGCCGCTGGTCAAAACTTGTAAACGAATGCAACCGGGGGCTTAAAGAGGTTTGGACAGGCTTTGCGTGTGATTACAGCCACGCATGGGGTGCTACCCCTTCTTATCAACTCCCGTCAAAAATCTTAGGGCTTGAAATGATTGAAAACGGTTACAAAGAAATTAAATTAAGACCAAATCTTTTCGGTTTGGAATTTGCAAAAATCAAAGTGCCCACACCTTTTGGGTATATAACAGCTAGCCTTAATAAAAATGGTGAAAATAAGTTTGATATTCCGCATGAAATTAAATGCGAAATAGTTTGAATTTAAAGGTATTGCAATTATTCAAAACAAAAACATCGACCTTTTCATCTCCAAAATATCACTGTTATTTCTGGCATAATGATAATCAATCTTGCTATCACTGTGCATTTTAGTGACTCAATCCCTTTCTTCGGTTGACCATAGCAGGTACTGCTGTATTTGGCATTACGCTTATCTTTAGTGAAAAAGCCACCACCTAACACCCACACAATAAATAACCCCACCGTTAACTCAATTAACAGTGGGGTTTTTATTTGCTATAAATAAATTTTACACGATTTTAAAAATGGCTTTTAAATATTAATTTCCTTAAAAATCCAATAAGGTTTCCAAAGTCAAAGAAGAATGATCTTTCTTCTGCAGGGGCATCTTCATAATCTAAAGCAAAAGCTTGAGTATAAACGACTCCGCCGTCACCAAAAATCTCTGCCCTTACATAACTGCCGATTAACTCTGAGTAGTCATTCAATTTGATAGATGCGCCTGTTGCAATCTGTTCCCCATCGGCAATCCATCTTATAACTCGTGCGTTTGAGGCAACAATTGTTATTCTATCTTGAATATTGTTGACTAATATCGTATTAACTTTCGGGCATGGTACACCCGGTTGAGCTTCCCACTCGGTGTCAAATTCTTCACCAATAGCCTCGCCGATTAGTCCTAATTCTTTAGTGTTCTTGATGTGATGACTCGCTGCAAAGAAAGTACCCGTTTCAAGTGAGTTTCTTAATTCGTCAACGCTATGCTCGGGTAAGCAATGAATTGTCCAACCGCAATTGACCACGTCTGCTGCGTGAGCATCGCTCGTGGCTATCGCATAGACATTTCTGCCATTAGGGATACAGTTTTGTAAAAGAAGATCCCATAGTTTGCGGTCATTCTTTGTTCTTCCGTCTTTTTTGCTGTTGATATCAAGACCTATACATGAATCATATTTCATCAAAATATTGGTAAACTTGTTTATTTTATAAGAGTAATCTGAATTATAAGCCTTTTCAGGGTCGCTTTCTTTTTTGGCTCCTGTATATTCTCCAGGATGATTTATAACCGATAAACCGCCGGCCTCATGAACACCTTTGATAACGGTTTCATAATCGCTCGTTCCACCAAAAAGTCCATTTCCAAAATCTGCAAACCAGCTGTTCACATGAGCGTTATTAACTGAAGTAGGGTTTTGTTCGCTTCCATAAGGAATACGAAGCATTCCTCTGCCGCCCCTATCTTCGCCTGTTGTTATCTGCTCATATCTTTCAGGAGTCAAACCGGTGGGCTTTAAGAAAAGGTCTTTTCTCTTAAACTTGCTAACAAGGAGCATCAACGGCACTGTGTTAATATCAGTCCAACTGCGATCAACTACTCCATGGTCTGTAATCGCAAGAAAATCGAAGTCTGTTCCATAGTGTAGCTCAATCATTTCGTTAAAATCATTTCTACCGTCACTTACATAAGTGTGGCAATGAAGGTCTGCTTTGTACTGGTCCCATGTGATCCAATTAACATCGTCATAAGGGTTGGTTATCGTGTAATCAACCTCAACTGTCGTTTCAGCCGGCGCTGCGGTCGAAACAAAGGACAGTGTTGGTATCATAAAAAACGCTGCCATTATTATAGATAATACTTTCACGGTTGTACGCCTCCTTTTCATTATAGTCTTAGTATAATATACGAACGGGCTTTTGTCAATATATGTGCATTCACAGATTGTCAATTTAAAAAAGGGTGAGAATTAATATCTCACCCTTTTAAATGTTGCAATATTCGATTTATTTGCTGTCAATCAAGCCTTCAAAAGTCCATGTTTTGCCCATATTTCCCGAAACATAGAGAGCTTTAGCTTCCCCTCCTAAGTAATCGGAATTCTCACCCTGTTCAATCTTCAAATACAGTTTATCTCCCTTGATATACGGAGCTTGAGGCTGTACAAAAATATTTTTCCATTCATCTTTAACGGGTAGTGACACAGGCCTAAACCTAGCCCCCCCATCATTTGTGTAATACAGATTTACTGTATAATAATCGCTATGTTCGTAACATAAAAAGCCAGTGTCGGAATAAACAAAGCTTGCATCGAACATTTTTGTTTGCCTAGGCCCAGTGCCTGTTTTGCTCCATGTTTCTCCGCCATTCGTTGTTTTATACACTTCTTGAGTCTCTTGCCAGCTACCGGATTTATAGGACACAACCACATAACCCAATTGGTTGTTTAAAAAATCACATGACCGCAGGCGCAAGTCATCAATATCTTTACTTATTGTTGATATAGACCAATTCAGCCCCATGTCATGTGAATAAAGACACAATAGATTCTCATCACCATTGCCACCATAAACAAAAGCGGTTATTTCCTTGTTTATAACATAACTCTTTTCGGGCAACCTTGCATCAATCGTTTTGTATAATTCCGACCCGAACAATTCCTCAATAGACACAGGGACTTCAGACCAGCTTGTGCCATAGTTATAACTGACTGACATTTTGTCTCCCTCGATTATATATGCACACTCGCTAATGCTACCATTCACGCCTAATGGTTGTCTATCATCTGTCGTTGTTGCAACCTGGTTGCTGATTCCTCTCTCTTTTTCCTTGTTTATTCTATAACCCGAAGGTGTTTGGGTTTTGTAGCAGCTATAAATAACCTCGCCAGTGCTGTTCCTTTTTGAAGTAAACCATACAACCCATTGGCACTTTACTGTCTTTGTGTTTTCATCGTAAGTGCCCCATGTTAAATAATACCTTGACAATCTCGATTTAGCCTTAATATCAAAATCAATTTGAATGATTTTATATTTCCCGCGCTCAAGTACATATGTTTTTTCAATATTGACACTATCGATTTTCTTTTTATATGAAATAAAACTCTGCTTGTACTGTTCTAAATATGTGTTCAGCCATTTTTCAGAAAGCGCTTCAATTGTATCATTATTACTCATTGTTACACTGATGCTCTCTGGCTCTGAAATTACAACCTCTTTATTTTTAATTTTAAAAATAATAAAATAACTGATTGAGAATAGGATTGATAAAACAAGTAGTATACCGATAGTTTCAATCAGTCTAACAGTAAGTGGTTTTTTAGGGATTGCTACTCCAAACTCATGATCCATTATACAAAATCCTTTATTATAAATATAATAATATTCTAACACTATTGTAACATAACTTCAACACATATTTTATCACAATTAGTAAAGTATCGACTAAAAACCGGTAATGATAATGATAATGATATCTCCCAGTTTTTTTGTAATCTATATTAATTGTTTAGAGCCACAACAGCTGATTCAACATTGTTTAGAATGACTCCGTTTACATTAAGTGACTTCCATTTCACTAGACTTTTTTGGGTCGTGTATCCACATTCATTCATTCCTGTTCCCCTGTTATTTGCCATTACCCAAACCGCCTTACCCACTTTATGGATACTTTTTACAATTTCAGGTTCAACCCATTGCTCCCATAAACGAATTATATCAATCGCGCAATGGGTGAAAGTTTTTAAATCGGATAACTTTGGAATAAATGCCAAAACCAATGCATTTTTGTTCCATTCTCTAACAATCTGCACATCTTCTTTGCGTTCAACACCGAAAACAACCCTGTTTTTAGTATTATATTTATTACAAAGCTCAAAAACACTTTTTAGCCTTTCGCCCCCTACTTTGATATGCAATAATATGTCTCAAACACCTGCTTTGAAAAAGTCCTCAAGAGTGTGCGCCGAAAAGCCCGTGCTTGTTTTGTGCCTCAAAGAAAGGAATTCGTTCAAATCCATTTCGGATATATTTTTGTCACAACCAAATAGCGCTTGTGCATTTTTGTCATGATTTATCACGGGATGCCCATCCTTTGTGAACCTTAAATCCATTTCCACAAAGGATGCCCCGACTTTCAATGAATTCAAAGCTGATTCAACTGTTAGCTCTGGGAATCTGTCAGTACCACAACGGTGTGCTATTATATACATTACTTGCCTCTATTCATCTTTTTTCGTTTTATTGATAATTGTATACCTTTTTTCTACGAAACGATTTCTTATTGCCAAGTATCACGCTGACAAAAAGCATTCCACCTAAACCAATTAACAATAATCCACCTGTAATCTTTGTGTCGGCTCTTGCCTTATTTATCTTCGGCCAATTAGGCATGTAACGCACGGGAATTGTTTGCGTAGATTTTATTCCATTCTTGAATATTTGAGTTGTTTTGCCAGAGTATTTTTCGCCTTCAACATAAAATTCATAAATTACATCAAATTCCCGTGGGTCAGGGTTTCTGCTATCATTTGGGTTTTTCGCTCTTGTGTGGCTTGTGATAACTGCCGTGACATCTTCGCCTATCACATTCAACAATATGCCCCTTACTCCAATTAAAACCAGTACAAATGCAATCAAAACAGGTAACAAAAGCATTAATATATTTTTAGATGTCCTTTGTTTGTTTTCGCTCTGTCCAACTGTACTCGGAGGATTATTTTGAGTTTGCTGTTCTGAAATCATTTCAGTTTTACTAGTCTGCCCCACCACAACGCCACATGATGAACAAAATCTTTGATTACAATTAATCTTAGAGCCACATTGAGTACAAAACTTATTCATATGTCCCCCTTTTGTTCGTATTTATATTCAAAAGGGAGCACCGGTTAATAACCGACGCTCCCAATTTTATCTGTCAATAGTAATAATAGCCACTATCAAAAGAGTTTTGGAGCAAGGCCAGCATCGATGAATAGAATATTACTGTAAAAACTAGACTAATAGCTCCAACAATAAGAGTCGCACGTGCCCAATTTTTTTTGTTGCGATTATGCCCCGTGCCAAAAGCCCAAATAAACATCATAACAATACCCACAATAGGTATTACCGTAATAAGCATCATAATTAAATAATTGCCGACAGTTAGAGGTTTTTCGTTTTCAGCTCCCATGCCATATGAAGCATTGTATTGAGGTGCAGGTGGTGCAAACGACTGTGCTTGATAATTTGGTGCAATGTAAGCAGGCGGTGTATTGGGTGTTGGGCTTGAATAATTGCTTTGAGAGTTTGCTCTCGCCTCAGAGCTGTTTTCGGGAACGGGTGCCCCTTTCAATTGATTGCCACATGAAGCGCAAAACTTTGCACCATCAGGCAATTGGTTTCCACATTTCGGACAAAACATAGTTGCCCCTCCTTATAAATTTATATTTTAAGATTTTTGAAATAATAATCAGTTTATTGCTAAATATCTTTTGAGCTACCGCACATTACGCAAAAATTTCCGTCATTCCTTTGACCGCACGAGCACATCCATGAGCCGTCATCTTTTACTTCTTCATTGCCAACTGGGCTTTCATTAACTTCAACTTCTGAAGGTTGAGTTACTGTTGCCTGAACGGGCATGGGAGCTTGCGTCTGTGGGGCCTGCTGTTGTGGTTGATTCTGCCATTGAGCACCTTGTGCAACATCATAAGGGGCATTGTTTGGAGTTATGTTTGTTTTAATCGGCACATTATTCAAAGTATAGTCGGCAAGCTTAGATATGAGTGGAACTGATGCATCTTTCCCTTTGAAAAGATTAAGAACAGCAAAAACAGACAACGCAAACAGCCCTATGTATAACACTGTGTTTATAACCGCTTGGATATCTGAAATAACCGTAACCGCATTGTATGCTTTGAATATTCCGAATAACCATGAAAATGCGGTAAATACCCAGCCCAAAACCATGATTGTTATGCTGTAACTAAGTCTAAGATAAAGTGCTTGTAGTGTTTGCTTTGTGAGCCATTTGTCTCTTTCTGCAATTACACCAAACCCCAAAACCAAAACAAGGATTTCGGTAAAGCCGAAAAAGCCCAACACAAAAGCTAAAATGCTTACCATTATAAAACTTAACCCGAATTTGCCTGTTTTCATTAACATTACCTCTTTCATCTATAATACTATATTTATATTGCCACACAATAACATTAACACTTTTTATTTAATTAAAAAATCACCCATATGGGTGATTTTAACATTCAATTGCATATTTCGGATTTGTTGAGCATCAAAACATATGAGAGCTCGGTGCGATTGTTTGTCCCTGTCTTTTTATAAATGTTTTTAATGTGGGTTTTTACTGTGTTTTCTGAAATGTGAAGATTTGAAGCAAGCTGCAAATTGTTTTTTCCTTGAATAAGCCCATCTATAATATCAGCTTGTCTTTTTGTGAACTTATATTTATATTCTTCCGCCAATTCACTTTTGTCACTGTATTGCATGACTACAATAAGCATATTATCTCTATCATTTTTTTCGGTTTTGTCAAAATATATTTTTATTTTAAGCCCGCCATTTTGAGTTTTTATTGTTGTTGAAAAATAATCAACGCTTTCTCCCCCACAAAGATTGCTCACTATCATCTCGCTGCTAATCTCTTTAATATGATACAAAATACTTGAATTGTGAATTGTGCAAACCTTTAACATTTCAACACCTGTGTTGTTACCACCCGAAAGGCACATGTCCAAGTCAAAAATACATACCCCGGGAGCGGAATTAGGTTTATTGTTCGACTCAACATATTTAATCGCCGTTATTGTATGTATGATATTGAATATTGTAGAAATGTGAGGTTGCATTAAGCTAAGAATAAACAATTCATCATCATCAAAATCAGGCTTATCCTTGCTTCGGTGAAGATATATTTCTCCCAAAAATCTACCATCATATACGATTCGTATGCAAGCGATGTTAAAATCCTCTTGCGAATCCAAAAAAGAATTTCTCGGCTCATCTTCAACGCAGACGAGGCCATGTTTATAATCCGATGATTTATAGACATTCGACCTGTTGCTCAAATAATCTTTCTTTCCTTTTTTAAGAAATTGGTCCTTTTCTTTAAACTCCTGTTTATTATAATAGTCATTCACACTGCCACCGAGATAAGGCTTGAAAAAACTGCAATCCTTACTGGTTTCACAATAAAACATGCCGCTGTCATACATCACAAAATCGTGAAGATTCATAATAGCAAGCTTTAGAAATTCGGTGAAGGATAAACATTCATACCCTTTATTTATAAAGTTATTAAACTGTACAATTTTTTTGTTATCCATCCCTTTTATCCCTACCTTAAATTGAATTTATCCTCTTGTGTATTTTCACATTGGGTACAGCTTTCCGTTATGAGTATTTTTAAATTTACTTAAATCTAATGGATAAAACGGCTTACCATGCCCGGGGTATATTATTTTCGGTTTTGATTTCAACATCACATTCCAGGATTCTTCATAGTTGGTTAAATCCTCAACCAGAATCGAATATCTGTTTTTGCTCGGAAACCCATTCATTGCCGCATCACCGCAAAACAAGCTACCGTCCTCAAGCATTAGACCAATTGAATCCTCTGTGTGCCCAGGAAGCGTCAATATTGACAGCCTAACACCCAAAACCTCAATCTGTTCAATAGCATTAACAACCTCAACATACCTATCAGGCTCGTCTATTGGTTCAAAGCTACTGTTATCAGATACCAAATTGACAAGACTAAAAAGTCGTTTCGCCCTCTTAAAAGTATAAAATTCTTTTCCAAAAATGCTCTTGCCGGCTTTCAACTTCTCAACGGCTCTATTGTGCAATATAATTTTTGCCTGTGTTGCCCTCATCAACTCGCTCAAAAAACCTACATGGTCATAATGAACATGCGTTATAAATATGTATTTTATCTCATCGATATTAATACCGATGGACTTAATCTTTTTGCAAAACCTTGTATAACCGCCAGGGTAACCCGTATCAACAAGAATATATCCACGCCCTGTATCAATCAAGTAGCTGTTAACCATTAAATTGCCGATATTTAAGATTTTCAATTCTCCTCAAACCTTTTCAGCTAATATATTAGAACTATTTAAGTTTCAACTATTTTTAATATACCATATCTTTCAATTCTTATCAATTAGATTTCTTAATTCGCAGTGCAAAATATTCACAGATCCTCTGCGTGATAATAAAGCGTGCAGCTTCAGGCTGGTGTGAAGAAGCAACGAAAAATATGCCATCTCGACGCAAATTGTAAATAAAAAATCACGCACCAATTTTGATGCGCGACTTGTGCCCAGCTTTAATCCGGTGGCAAATGACTAAACGATTGATACAATGCACCTGTTTTATATAGAATGCACCCGCGTTCAAGTGCCTTTTTTGATGCCCCCTGCCTTTGGCATAGCGGACAGAAAGGACTAAAGGGACAAAAAGCGGCTCTTGCCTGTTGAACAAACACCCAAATTGCGTAACAGAATATGTCTCTTCTATTCGTTAACGGTAGGTCTCATATGGTCTGATTCTACTTCTTGCTAAGGCAATGAGTACCGATATGGTAGCCACCGTGTGCTTTCCGATATGTAAAATGTCAATCATCGATGGACCGTATATGTCCTTGAGGACATGTTCCTTCAGTACTCTCATACCACCCCGGATAATCATGGGCATATATTACATAAGTTTTATAATGCTCATGACAGTATACCAAGTTGCACTGGTAGCAATAAGCATCGATTCCTTTAGTGAATTTGCAGTTAGCCGTCATATAATTGTTGAGATCGCGCAAATCCCCCACCTTTAAAAGGGAGACGACAGAGGTCACATGTTCACGCGGTATGGCCTGTGAACCAGTGATGCCCTGGAATAAAAAGGGGTTACGGTCAGCTTCGCTTTGAAACACTTCATCCATGAAGCCTCCAATCTTTTTCAGTCGTCCGAAACCCACAGCCTTTTTCCCACATTCTGCGCAAGTGACAATGAATCCCTTTAGACCCTGGTTCAAAATTTCGCTACGCTTATCCATAATGTACTCTTCCTTTACATTTCCAGCATCAAGCTTTTTCCCGGCCACCGTTCCATACTGGAGGCTGGAAGTGCGGCGGAAAGCGTACACAGCTGAAACAACGCTCTTTGCGCGCCACTGCCATATCAATGTCCATCAAAAATGGGATCCCATCGTTGAAAAACCTCTCGTATCGGATGCCTACGCTAATTTCTGAGCAGTCATAGTCCTCAATATACCCCTCGTATACAGGGCAGTAGAACGATTCTCGCTTATCGTCATTGTTCTTTTCCCGTGGCAATTCCTCCGGAATCACTTGGTCTATAGGCACTTCCTGATACAACTCATGCATTGGGATACCTCCAGTCTTATTTGGCTAACAGTCTCTTTGCTGTCCCCATCACACTGAGCATCTGATACTTAATTAGGAACAAAGCGTTACTATACTGTGGTTCGGTGTCTTTTAGCTTCTCAATTAACGGAAATACATACTCCTCGGTCTCGACGATGTAAGTGATCATCTTATCTCTGTCAAATCCTGTAGCCATCATCGACAAGTTATTGCATCGGTCCATAATCTTGACGAGGGAAGCGGCCGAGTTTTCCATGATGCGGGCGTGGTAGCGTTTCTTGAAAACGCTTCTCTCTTCTCCCGGCAATTCTGCTTTGCTTACCCTGTCTACGATATCCTTCACCTTATCATTGGCGGGCAACTCATCAAGTGTTACCTGGCAATCTTCCACCACATCGTGCAGCAGGATAGCTGCCAGAACATCATCATCTTGAATACCCATCGCCAGTGCGTGGCAGGTAATCGTCAGTGGGTGGTTGATGTAGGGGACATAGTCTTTTCCCTTGCGGAACTGATCCTTGTGCTTGTCTTTGGCAAAGGGCAAGGCCCTGAGGGTCCCATTCAGCGATTTTGCTGTGGCAGTCGCTTTAACAAAGGTGTACATATGCTCTTCGGAAAACGCCCTGTCACGCAACCCCCAGTTGGGCACGTCTGCTATGTCCTCATCTAGCAGGAAAGCAACAGTAGTTCCCAAGACTTTTGCAATATCCAGCAGCTTTTGCGTATCTGGTAGGTACTCATCTCTCTCCCATGCGCTGACTGCCTGGAATGATACACCTACCGCTTCCGAAAGTTGATTTTGAGTCATTTCAAGCAGCTTACGCTTCTGATAAATCTTGCTTCCTATACTCATGGCCGTGTACCGCCTTTCTTCCTGTCCTCAATGTAATCATACCGCAGTTTTGAGTTCTATAACAGCAAGTGCATATTGAAGTTTCTAATTCACACTCAAGCAAGACTTGAATGTCAGATCTATTATCTTCTGATTGTCTCGGTTCGTGACGGTTATAGACCTGGCCGACCGCACGAATGATATATTTGCACCGGAGTGCGAAATCGTACGTTATGGCTACTTTGCCAGTTTTTATTGTAGCCAACTCACGGCAGGCGGCTTGCAATTCTCTCGCTACAGCTGCCTTGGAAATCGCTCCACAGACGCCGCCCATATGATGCTGGAGAGGCGAATGCCAATCGACATCATTTTATTTTGCGATACCGGGCTTGAATTTCCCGCTATGTATGAGCATATAAAAAAGCTGGAGCATCATATCAAGATGCCGATCACAATCATAAAGGCTCCACATACCTATGAGTATTATTTTATGCAAGCGCCTGTCAAGCGTCGGCATAAGGAAGCTTTTACTGCGCAGTATGGTGGCGAACACCTCGGTTATGGTTGGGCGGGACCAAGGCAACGCTGGTGTACAAACCGCTTGAAGGATACGCCCAGGGAACAATTCCTTCGTCCGCTTCGTGAGCAGTACGAGATTATCGACTACATTGGCCTTGCTGCTGACGAAACATACAGACTTGCACGGAAAAACAATCAAGCAAAAAATCATGTACATCCCCTTGTCGACTGGGGTATGACGGAGGCAGATTGCTTGCAATATTGCTATGACCACGGGTTTGATTGGGACGGCCTTTATAGATTGTTTCGTCGGGTGTCCTGCTGGTGCTGCCCGCTACAGTCTCTTTCAGAGCTTAGGCAACTATACAAGCATTACCCCGAACTGTGGGCAAAGCTCAAGGACTGGGATAGTCGGACATGGCGAAAGTTCCGTGCAGACTACAGTGTGAACGAGCTGGAAACCAGATTCAACTTCGAGAATGAGCGTCTTGCCGATGGACTTCCCATCAAAGGCAGGGCGTTTTTTGATGCTCTGAAGCAGAGGCTTGTGTCAAATACACAATAAGTAGCCTCAAAATTTACTTCACATACCCCTTGCTATTATGTGGCTTTAGAGTGATATATGTAAGTACCCCAAACCGAACATTTCGGTTAATAAAAAGGAGGTACTTGAAATGCAAATAAAATTTAATGTAACAGGTCAAGAACGCAAATCGCTCGTGGGTGCGATTAGTCAGGAACTAAACTCCCCTACAAAATACCTCGGTGCTCCGACATTTGCTTATGAGGTGGATTGTTTCACCATTGATAAGACTGGAACGCTTGTTTCTGATGATTGCACCGACAGCGAAGAGGTTGAAGAACTGCTCGATAGCTTAGTTCGTCGAGGGTTTGCCTTCGAGGAAACGGAAAGCGCAGCGCAAGGCGACACGGGGCTTGTAATCGAGCTTCCGTTGGAGGGCTTCACTGACACGGCACTTTTGAACCTTGAACGCCTTGTTGAAAGCAAAGCATCACTTATTAAAAAGGCCCTTGGTGTGGATAGCTTACCTGTTATAAAAACCGAGGACAGAGTTTCATTTCCGTGGTTTCCATTCGAATCAACAGCAGACGAAGTAAAAGCGTACACCCACTTCATATCTGCACTTTGCGAAATGGCGAAAACACAGCAACGAATTACAGCCACAGCAAAGCCAATAGATAATGAAAAATACGCATTTCGCTGTTTCATTTTACGACTGGGTTTCATCGGCTCAGTGTATAAATTAGAACGCAAAATTCTACTTTCCAAGCTGACTGGTAGTTCCGCTTTCAAAGTGCCAAAAAGTGAGGTGAACGATAATGAATAGCTTTCCTTCAAGAGAAATCGTTGAGTCTATCAGAAAACAATATCCCAAAGGCACTCGTGTGAAGTTGCTCCATATGAACGACCCATACAGTAAGTTACAGCATGGCGACCTCGGTACGGTTATTTCAGTTGACGATATTGGAACAATCCACGTTTCTTGGGATAAAGGTGGTTCTCTAGGAGTTGCTTTTGGCGAGGATTTGTGCGAAAAAATAGAGCTATAATCTACATAATTTACAGCGAAAATGCACCTTAAAAGATTGTGTAGTTTATGCTCAGAATTAGCTTGATATGTCCCCTTAATGACGGTAATATGTGACTACCAAAAGAAACACACTACCGATTGCCCGCCGTGCTTCAAGACCTTTTTCTTTGTCACCGTGTACTCAAAATATTGGAAAGTCACTTGCTTCCCATCGTGGATAGTGGCGTGGAGCAAGTCAACGGTATACAGCACCTTTTCATTGACCGATTTAACATGCTT
>DASRNM010000060.1:0-3665 GCA_035647435.1 Clostridia bacterium | reverse complement strand
CCTTAAAGCGATAGTAATCGCAGTCAAGCTTGCTTACATTTACAGAAAGGCTGTTGTATTTTTTAAACACTGCGTCAGCAGCACCGCATTTTTTCAGGCTTTTCATCATTGCAGAAATAATTTTCTGAATGTATGCCTGTTGCTTTAGGTCATAAGGTTCATCTTCAAACAGAGCTGCCGCAATTTCTTTGATTGTGCAGGAGCTTCCATGTCGGTGAACAAGATAGGCAAAAACCTCTTTTGAACGGCTTCTTTCAAAATGAACAGGAACTCCGTCGGGTGTAAATACATCAAAATTTCCAAAGCACTGAACACGAAGAAGTACATCGCTTTTTGGTTCAATCGGGTGACGAAGCTCAGCAAGCTCCGCCTCAACCTTTTCCTTTGTTACGGGCTTCATTATATATCCGCTTGCGTGAAGCTTCATTGCGTCGCCCGTATATTGGTCAAAGCCTGTTACAAAAATGATATTCAGCTTTGGATTGATGTCCTTTAGCTTTTTTGCAAGCTCTACACCGTTCATTCCACGCATATGTATATCAAGAAATGCGATTTCGCAGGGTGGATTTTCCGACGCAAATTCAAGAAGCCGGGACGGTTTTGCAAAATCAAATATTTCGGCATCGGGCAAAGCTTGCCTTATAGCGTCAGTCAGCATTTCACGAGCCAGAGTTTCATCATCAGCCGCTAAAATTCTCATATTAAATTTCCTCCTTTGGGATTGTTATTGTTGCAACCGTGCCTTTGCCAACCGTACTTTCAATATTAAGCACGGCATTGCACATTGTTTTAAGTCTGTTTCTCACATTTTCCATTCCAATATGAGTTCGTCCGTCATTCGGTTTTTTCGCTGTGTCAAATCCCACGCCGTCATCTGAAACAATGACCTCATATCGGTCATCAAATTCCTTTGTAGCAATAGTGACCGTTCCGCCGTCCTCTTTCATACCTACACCGTGCTTTACGGCATTTTCAACAAGAGGCTGTACTGTGAGGGATGGGATAAGAAAATCTGTTGCTTCTATGTCATATTCAATGTTAAGCTCATCGCCAAAGCGCATTTTTTCAAGTGACAGATAGGTTTCAAGGTGCTTTAGCTCACTTTCAAACGGTACGGGAGCCTGTTCCTTGAGTGAATTCATATTCCTGCGCAGATACTCAGAAAATTCAATAGTAGCCTTCTTTGCTTTTGAGGGATTTTTTTCGCAAAGCTGTGCGATTGAAGTGAGCGAATTATAGAGAAAATGCGGTTGTATCTGCGATACCATAATTGAAACACGCATTTGCAGCATTTCATTCTGCATTTCCTGATAGCGCAAAAGCTCCTTGTGATGTTCTCTTGTTTCACGTAACAGAAGATAAATCTGAATGACAACTGTGATAAGCAGACCTAATCTTATGAACACACGGTCGTGTGTGAAACCTGTTAAGGAGTTGATAAAATCAATAAGTCCTGCCACGACTAACGGACAAACCGAAATGAGAACTGCCCTTGAATTTTTACTTTTGAGCTTGAATGCTTCGTAGATAAGGCAAATAGTACTGCCCACACTTCCGAGCAGGATAAACGGAAATACAAAAATCTGACTTTTCAGAATATCCATAACGCCGAACAACTGCAAGAATACTGCTGCCATAGTCAGAAGTATAGATACAATAATGAGTATTGAAATATATCCTTTGCAACGCTTGTCTTCAACATTCACTCTGACATACAGAAAAGCCGTAATCGGCAACAGATATGTAGCAAATTCGTCAAACACCATACAGAGTACCGGGTTGCCGATCCATAATGGGAGATAGGTATAAATTGAATCAGTGAGAACATAAACTCCGCCCGTAATTGCCATAAGAGCAAGGGCGATGTTTCTAATCATTACATTCTTCCACAACAAGCCTGCAAGGGTAAATGCAAACAATCCCAAAAAGCAAATTGCAAGACTTATTAAAATAGCAGGCGTATTGTTTTTAAGTAAGTCATTGTATAAGGTATCCTTATTACCGACCGTAAGCCTGTTAAGTGTATCCTGTATAGGATTAAAACCGGAAAAAACAGTGTAAGGATTTGAAATTGTCAATTCAATTTCTGTAATATTGGGAATTTCATCAGCCGATACATAAGCAATAGAATTGCCGGGTGTTATTGTTGAAGCTCCGGTATCATAATGATTTGTGGCTACAACTTCTCCGTCAGCCTTAATCTCAACCCATACATCACACATCGAAATAATTAAGTACTGATTTTTCGGAATGTCCTGAGAAAGCCTTCCTCTGAAAGTCACCGTTTCGTAATTATCATTAATAAAGTCGTTGCTTGACTGAATTTTATTCCAACTTTCGCCGTCTGTGGTATATTCCCCGATAATTGATACTTTTGCAGATTCTGTATCGACTGCTTCTGTTTGATAACTAACGGCAGTCCATACAAATAAAAAGGCAAATAAAAGCAATATGCCAAGAGTACCTGTGAGAATAAAGGCTTTTGTATTATTCTTCAATTCTGAATCACCTCTGTTTCCTTAATTATACACCATTATATACTGATTTTGCAACAAAACTAATGAATTTAAAAAATCAAAGAAATCTTATAATTTTAAAAAATTTGTCCGTATTTTGTCATAGTCGGTATTATATTATATGACTGTAACAAAGAGAACAGCTCTTAACACTTAAAAGGAGGTCATCAAATGAACAGGCAGTAAATGAATTATCCGGTCATACATTATTCTTATTTATTCAATCATTACATTATTTAATAAAATTTTGGAGGAAAAATTATGTTTGATTATTTACAAAACTATTTAAGTACGGTTCACATTTCCGCATTATTAATTTTACTCGGAATTGTTCTTGGAACATTACTTGTTATTTACGCAGTTACCGTTATTGCGTGGTGGAAAATTTTTAAAAAAGCAGATCAACCCGGATGGAAATCTATTATTCCGTTCTATAACGGTCATATAGTGTATAAAATTTGTTGGAAACCTGCATTTTTCTGGCTTATGTTAGTCCTTGCAGTTGCAGGAATGGTTATGACAGGATATATATTCTCATCAGGCGGTTTTGAAACAATTATTTATATTATCGGTTGCGCTTTTCTTCTGCTTGCACTTTACATTGATGTTCTTCATTCGTTCAAGCTTTCAAAAGCATTCGGTCACGGAACAGGATTTGCAATCGGATTAGTTTTTCTGCCGACAATCTTCGTGTTGATTCTTGCTTTTGGAAAATCGCAGTATATCGGCATAACGGAAAATGCTACTAATACTTCAGGAACCATTGATTAATTCACACTGAAAGCTGTTTGCACATCTTGCTTGCATATTTTCCGTCAGCTTGCCCCCAAAATCCTCGTAATGCGTCAGC
Source organism: Clostridia bacterium (assembly GCA_035647435.1). Classification (GTDB taxonomy): domain Bacteria; phylum Bacillota; class Clostridia; order Oscillospirales; family Acutalibacteraceae; genus JAAZFZ01. The sequence goes on along the minus strand of DASRNM010000060.1, from coordinate 299 downwards.
GTTACTGCGGTTTATCAGTTTATCCTGACGAAAAATCTGACTGCGCAATATGCACAAACGATTTGATCAGTGTTTCTCTAAGTGTCCAAATAGCTACGATGAATGGGTAAAACGAGGATTTAAGGAAACTCCCGATGAAATGGTTGATATTTTTTATCAAGTAATGAATGATAGAAATTATAATTAATTCAACACCGATGAAAATGCACCAAACAACAAAAAATGCACCCGTAACACAGCTTGGGTGCATTTGTATTAAAATAAGAGATTTGTTCCACCAAAGTCACGATTGTATATAC
>DASRNM010000059.1:0-3856 GCA_035647435.1 Clostridia bacterium | reverse complement strand
ACATACAAGTTATAAAACGAAAGGCGTATAAATGGAAAAATATTTTTTATTTGCAACAATTTGTCTTAATATTGCAATTATAATTCTTGTGTTAACCGTCGGCAAAAGCAAGTCAGGCACAAGAAAATTAAGTGCTGAAATTGAGCAACTCAATTCTAAACTTGTCGCGCTTCTTCAGCAGGTTGAAAGCAACAGCAGGAGCTCTGCCGATGAGTTTGAGAGGAACCGCAGAGAGCAAGCGGAATTTCAGCGCGAGCTTAGGTCACAAACGGCGGAGAGCCTTAATGGTATTTCTACAAAGCTCGGTGAAATGACTAAAGCGAATTTTGAGCACCAACAAAAATTGACAACAGCCCTGAATGAATCATTAAATTCTATAAGAAATAATAATATAGAACAAAATGAGAAGCAGAGCCGTGTTGTGAGCGAAGCTATTTCAAAAATGCAGGAGAGCAACGAGAAAAAGCTTGACCAAATGCGTGAAACAGTTGATGAAAAGCTGAGCAAGACGCTTTCAAATAGGCTCGATTCATCATTCAAAACCGTCTCAGAACAACTTCAAAACGTTTACAAGTCGCTCGGTGAAATGAAAGAGCTTTCAACGGGCGTTACTGATAATGTCACAACACTCAACAGGGTTTTGACAAATGTTAAAGCGAGAGGGACATGGGCAGAGGTTCAGCTCGAAAGCATTCTTGACCAGACAATTCCGAATATGTACGAGAGGAATTTTGCAACAGTTGAAAACTCAAGAGAGAGGGTTGAATTTGCTGTGAGAATCCCTTCTGGTGAGGATAATTCAGAAAACATTTATCTGCCTATTGACTCAAAATTCCCGATTGAGGATTACATAAGGCTTTGCAGTGCCGCCGACGAAGCGGACGCGGTCGGGGTTGAGGCTGCAAGGAAATCACTTGAAGCGGGTATTGTTGTTTGTGCAAGGCAGATTCAGAAATATATAAATGTTCCGGCAACGACTCCGTTTGCGATAATGTACCTTGCGACAGAGGGTCTTTATGCGGAAATTGCCTCATCAAGGCAAGGGTTACCCGAAAGATTGCAACGAGAATTTAACATAATGATAGCAGGGCCAACAACAATTACAGCCCTGCTTAATTCGCTGTCGATGGGCTTTAAATCAATCGCCATCAACGAAAAAGCGAACGAGGTCAGAAAACTGCTCGCCGCTGCAAAGACTCAATATGACAAATTCGGTGGATTACTCGAAAAGGCAAGAAAAAAGGTTGACGAGGCAGGGAGAACACTCGGCGAAGCACAAAACAGAAACAGAATTATTCAAAAGAGACTTAAAAACGTTGAAAGCATGGATTATGACCGTGCGGACGACATTCTTGGTATTATTGAAACAACACAGGAGGAATAACATGGCTACTAAGGGGAAAAACTTGAAAAATAAAGAAACAATAGCGAAAATGACCCTTGAAGAAAAAGCACAGCTTTGTGATGGTCTGAATTTCTGGTATACCAAAAGTGTTGACAGGCTGGGTGTGCCTTCAATAATGGTAAGCGATGGCCCTCACGGGTTGAGGAAGCAAAACCTCAACGATAAAAACGATATGGGTATGAGCAACTCTCACCCTGCTGTTTGCTTCCCGACTGCTTGCACAACAGCGTGCTCGTGGGACGTTGACCTCCTGCATGAAATGGGTAAGGCGCTCGGCGAGGAGTGCCTAAAAGAGAACGTATCTGTTCTACTCGGCCCAGGTGCGAACATGAAGCGTTCACCTCTTTGCGGGCGAAACTTTGAATATTTTTCAGAAGACCCCTTGCTTGCAGGCAAATTGAGTGCAGCATACATAAACGGTGTTCAATCCATGGGTGTTGGAACATCACTGAAGCATTTTGCCGCAAACAGTCAGGAAACAAGGCGTTTGATCATAAGCTCCATTGTTGACGAGAGGGCATTGCGTGAAATATATTTTACCGCTTTTGAGATTGCCGTTAAGGAAAGTAATCCATGGACGGTAATGAGCTCATACAACAAAATTAACGGTGTATACAGCACTGAAAACGATTGGTTACAAAACAAAGTCCTGCGTGATGAGTGGGGGTTTGACGGTGTTGTAGTCAGTGACTGGGGAGCGGTTAATGACAGAGTAGAAGGCATGAAAAGCGGCAACGACCTCGAAATGCCGTCATCACAAGGGATAAATTCAAACAATATTATCAATGCGGTTCAAAGTGGTGAACTTGATGAGAGTGTTGTCGACAAGCGTGTTGACACGGTTCTTGATCTTGTTAACAAATCACAGACTTTGCCGAAAAAAGAATACACCTGCGACCTTGACGCTCACCACGAGCTTGCGGCAAAAATTGCTGCACAGTCAATGGTTCTGTTGAAAAATGATGGTGTTTTGCCCGTTAGCAAGGGGCAAAAATTATCAATTGTCGGTGAAATGGCGAAGAAGCCAAGGTATCAAGGAGCGGGCAGTTCGGAGATTAACCCAACAAAAATTGACAACGCTGTTGATTGCCTAAAAGAAGCAGGTTTTGATATAACATATTCACAAGGGTATATAAACGAAAAAAACGATGTAAACAGAAAGCTTATTGATGAGGCTGTTGAATCCTCAAAAAATGCTGATGTGGTGCTCGCTTTTATAGGATTGACACAGGCAGATGAATCTGAGGGATTTGACAGAGAAACTATGGCGTTGTCCGAGAGCCACAATGAGCTTGTAAATGCCCTTTGTGACGCTTGTGAGAACGTTGTTGTTATACTTGCAGGAGGTTCACCCGTTTCTATGCCATGGGTGGAAAAGGTGCAAGGTTTGGTCAATAGCTATCTTGGTGGCCAGGCGGGTGCAAGAGCGGTTGCGGATATAATAACGGGTGAGGTTAACCCTAGCGGTAAGCTTGCGGAAACCTATCCGTTTTGCAAAGAATGTACACCCTGTGCAGACAATTTCCCCGGTGGAAAAAGAACGGTTGAGCACAGAGAAAGTATATATATAGGATATCGATACTATGAAAAAGCAAAAGAGAAAGTTCAGTTCCCGTTTGGGTTCGGGCTTTCATATACACAGTTTGAATACAGTGACCTTAAACTTGACAAATCGCAGATGAGTGATGACGAATCGCTTTGTGCTAGTGTGAAAGTCAAAAACACAGGAAAGGTTGCAGGTGCAGAGATTATTCAACTGTATGTGGCTGATGAGGAGAGTACGATATTCCGCCCCGAAAAAGAGCTCAGAGGGTTTAAAAAAGTAAAGCTTAACCCTAACGAAGAAAAAACTGTTGACTTTGTTTTGGATAAAAGAGCGTTTGCCTACTACAATACGCAGGCACAGTGCTGGCACGTTGAGAGCGGCAGTTTTGAAATTGTGGTCGGCTCCTCAAGTGCGGATATAAGGCTTAGGGGCAAGGTTGATGTTAGCTCAACACAACCTGAAATAGAAGTGCCTGATTTCAGAGAAACGGCAAAGTCTTATTACACGGGCGATGTAAAACAAGTGCCCGACACAGAGTTTGAAGCGTTGCTTGGCATGCCGATACCTCCTTCAGATAGGGATATCACTAAACTTTTAGATATAAATGACAGCCTTGAAGACGCTAAGCACACAAAATGGGGGCGGAGAATAAACAGACTAGTTGACCTTATACTTAGGCGATTCAACAAGGGATACACTGCCGAGATGGTTAAAACGGCTGCTTTTCAGAATCCGCTCAGATTCTTTATTTTTATGAGCAATGGGCTTGTAACCCAGAAAATGCTCGACGGCCTGTTGTTGATATTGAATGACAAGCGTGGAGGTTGGAAAAAACTTCTTTCAGGGATTCCACATTTGATAAAAAATGCCAAAAAGGTATTAGGTGGCATGTAAAATAAAATAAA
>DASRNM010000058.1:0-3281 GCA_035647435.1 Clostridia bacterium | reverse complement strand
AATTCTTCTTGACCCTGTCTGAAATTTACATAGCCAAAGTAGTCCTTTAAAATTTGTTTTTTTACCACAGTTGTCTCCAATCAATCATCGGTTCGTATGTACCTACTATAATTATATCAATTTTCGTCTCGTCTTACAATCCTTAAAATATCTGTGCCAATGTCTTAACATAATCCCGATTATAAAACCCCCAAACAAAGCCGAGTTGTTTGGTTACTTTTAATGAGGATTTACTCTTTGAGTTTCCCCGTTTTTTTCTAAGAGGTAGTCCGCAACCAATATGCGGCAAGGTTTTCCACAGTCGAAGCGTTGTGATAGGTGGAATGTGGAAAACTTAACAGCAGAAAAATCGAGTTAACAAAGAACGATGTAAATACTGGTTTTGCCCCTTAAAAAAGACAATAAAAATGAGAGAAAGCCCCTGTTCTATGGTATAATTTGAGCACACACAAAAATTAACCAAAACAGAAAAAGGAGCTAACCCTCATGACTAATTATAGCAAACTTGGATACCAAATTAAAAGAGAAATTATGAATTTTACTAAAATAATTTGTGTAGGCATAAAAAGGCCTGAGTTTAAATTGATTTGCAATATGTTTTATGGGATGTTGGAGAGCAACAGCTGTCATTTAAGCAAGATAAGCCGGGCATTAAAAGAAGAAATCACGCTTAAAAAGACTATTGAGAGACTGTCGCTTGGATTAGTAAGTTTTGCTGACAAAGCCGCTTTAATGGATAACTACATTGAAAACATAAGACCCTATATAGATGAAAGAACGGTATTTGTCATTGATGGATCAGATGTTACAAAGCCTTGCAGCACGGCAATGGAAGGGCTTGCAATTGTTCGTGACGGAAGTACAGGGGAACTCAAGCCCGGGTATTGGACATTTGAAATAGCGGCACTTACAAAATCACAGAAGGCACCATTGCCCGTATATGAACGTGTATACTCAAGCAAGGAAGAGGGATTCATCAGTGAAGATGACGAGGTGTTAAGGGGTTTGAAATATATTTCTCGAAAGTTCGGAAACATTGGGGTAAAAGCCCTGGACAGAGGCTATGATGCTTTGATATATTACGAATATTTCATCAAAGCCAAAGAGAAATTCATCATTAGAGCGAAGAAAAACAGAAATGTCAAATACAAGGACGAAACAATTAACATTATGGAGCTTGCCAATAAATTCAAAGGTAAGTACCGGATGGATTTCAAAGACAAAAAAGGGACAAAACGGGAGTGCAAAATCAGTGTTATTCCTGTATCACTTCCCAAGTATCCCCACGTGTCATTAAATATGGTTGTGGTGTATGGGTTTGGCAAAAATCCAATGATATTACTAACAAATCTAAAAAGCGAGGATAAGCGACTTGCTTTGACAATAACCAAAGTTTATCTGATGCGCTGGAGAATTGAAGAATATTTTAGATTTAAGAAAAAGCAGTTTGATTTTGAAGATTTCAGAGTACGTTCTTTAAATTCAATCAGAACGCTGCATTTGATAGCAACTGTTTTAACAGGGCTCATTGCCTTGTTTGCCGAAAAATCGGCCGAAAGCTTGTTCATTTCCGAGCTTATATACGAATCTAAGCGAATTTACAAGACCAAAAAGGAAAAGGGTAAGACGAAATTTACATTCTATGCAATTGCTGATGGTATTTACTCAATCCTCATGAAATCTACCGTTGGTATTGCTCACTTCCTAGCTGTATCAAAGCCCTCGCAACAGCTTTCCTTGTTTACGGCTTAAAAATGACCTCGAAAAATGGGGAAACTCAAATTATTTTGCTATTGCTTTTTCTCGTACCGTTTATTAAACTATTCATGATATGCTACTCACAACAAGGAGGAGTTTTATGACAAGCAATACAACGGCAGGACATTCTTTTGCGCCCACTGAACTGTCCCGCCTGCAAAAAGTAGCGGCAGTTTTGATGGGCGCTTTTCTGATGGGCGCCTTATGGCGCTTTCGGGGTGAACATGGCTGGGGAGCCGCCTGGGGTCTACTCACTTGTGGTATGGTGTTTTTGCTGCTTGTTTTTTCTATTTTTGGCTTCAGGCGTAAAAACAATTTCCTACTCTATTCTTTCACGGCCTTTTCTTTTATGCTTACCACGCCCGGTTGGGGTACGCTCAACAGTCAAATAACCGGTGTGCTCGACAGCGGCGTACGCGGGGAAGACGGACAGATGATCACGATGTTCATCAACCCCTTTTCCGGCTTGTTCCTCATGCTGTGTTTGGGTTTTGGTATGGCGGCGCTTTTCGCTTTTATGCTGGGCCGATTTTTCAGTGATAAAGCATACGGGTGGAAAGAAATGCTGCTTGTTTTAGGCGTATATTTTGCTGTTAAATATGTGAGCAGAGCGGCGATTTCCCCGGCTGTTTTAAACCTTGTTCAGCCGCAGGCAGGCGAATTGTTCACACAGGGGCTTCGACAAGCAGGTGTCGCCGGCACGCCATGGCAGGTATATCTGCAGCATTACTTTAGTCATCCGTGGGCAAAAGCGATTCACGGCGGGAGAAACTACTTTACCTCCATAAACATCATCTCCTCCGCCATAACGGCCGCCGCTGTCTGGCTGACGGTACGTTTTGGGCTCAAGGATAAAACAGGCGGCAGAGTGATGCTCGGCATCTGCACCGCATTTGCTTTTGCCATCACATTTGCGGACCTGCTACTATACTTTTCCGAAGGCGGCTATCGGCTAGAACAAACCTTTAGCAGTACACTCTTGAAATTCAGCGGATGGACGATGTGGGAATACGCTACCGGCTTTTTGGCAGGCGGTTTGATGATGCTGATTTTTGTTCTTTTCCCCTTTGACCGCCTTAGCGCAACCGCGCGCATGGAGGAACCCTTCACGATGAAAATGCCGGGATGGCTTTACGGTTCGCTAAACTTTATTTTCACATTCGGCCTGTGCTTTTCGGTCACGCTTGTAAGACCCTTGGCTTTGCGCTATGAAGACACGGCGGTTTTTATCCCGTTGTTTGTCACACTGAGCGTTGTATTTCTTATTGCAATGGCCTTACCGGTAAAAAAGAAAGGTGTCGCACTCAGGACCATTGATTTTAGACGATTTTGTGCTTTTGCTCTGCCCGCTTATTTTGCTGCCCATATGATTATTTATCTGTTTATCGGCACATCGGACAGGCAAAATTTCCGCCTCATGGACAGCATGGCCAATAAAATGGTGGTCGTGTCTTTCGTGGTTTTCTTTTTATTGTACCCGGTCATCTTCAAGAATGGCGAGATCAGACATGTTCGAAATAAGC
>DASRNM010000057.1:0-13709 GCA_035647435.1 Clostridia bacterium | reverse complement strand
AATCAAATCAGAATCATTATAGATTTTTTCACCTGAAGCAGGAGTTAAAACCTTGCCGTCGGAATCATAGACAACCTTTTCAAACAAGTTGAGTTTTTTGGTGATAATGTTTGATTTTGCAGCTTGAACATAATCAATTATTGATTGGTCACAGATGTTCTTGTTATAGTTGTCAGCATATATGATTTCATCTGAAAGCCCGAGCATTTTATGGCCACCTTCAAATTCTCCGCTTGCAATGCTGTTGAATTGAGAGGTAAAGAACACACCCCAGTCGGTTCCAACTGAAAACATATTAAACTCTGAGGTTTCCGTTACACCAACATTATTATATGAAATATATGAAACGCCGCTGTTTTCGGAAGCGTTTGGTGAAAGCTCAGTGAATGTGTTGTTTGCCATGACATCGCAGTTATAATTTTCAATCAAACTCTGCGTGTTTGCTGTTTCTAGAATCAAATCTAAACTGGAGTTAATGGTTGATAAATATACTTTCGCATTTTCATTGACATTGTAAACGCCAACCGCAAATGCATTGACAATGCTTGTGTTATAAGAGTTGTTAACTCCATAGGTTGTCAAAAAACCGATAGCGTCAGTTTTTGTTTTCAAACCTGCTGCAGCTCCTGCAAGATAAGCGCCTTCATAATCCTTAGCATAAAAGCTGCATTGATTATCAAAATCATAATCGGTATATCCGTAGTTTAAGAAGAAAACTTTATTGTTATTTTCAACAATTGGCTTTAAACCATCTTCCTTATCTGTCATGGAGTCAATAATTGTTTTGTTTGTTGTAATAATAATATTGCAACCGTCATCAATTAAGGCCTGAAGTTCTTCTTGAAACTTTTCAACTACTGTTTTTTTAATAATCTTGCCCTCGCTAATTTGCAATTCATCGCACGCTTTTGTTAAACCTTTATCGAAAAAATAAGAGTGGCTCAGGCTCTCTTTATAGTTCTCAGAATATAATACCCCAATCTTATAATCAGAAACATCTATTTTAGGGGTTTTAGTATCTTTATTATTACTGTTGCATGCTATTAAAGACAATAGCATAGCAAGCAAAAGAATAAAAGAGACAAGCTTTTTAAAGCATTTCATACATGCATCTCCCTCAATTTATAAATTATTATATATACATTATATAAATGTACAACCATATTTGCAAGTAAAAGTTGCCTTTTGTTTCGAATGCCAAACATTCTGCTAGAAATCGCAAAAAATAGAAAATTTATGTTGCAATATATTGATTGTCGTGATATAATTCTAAGGAAAAACACACATATGAGTATGCAGTTGTGGTGCACTGAGTTTTGGTGTTATGACTGAAAAAGCTTGTATGGAGGTAAAACCTAAGGAGGAAAAATAATGTCAGTAGTATCAATGAAGCAATTGCTTGAAGCAGGTGTCCATTTTGGTCACCAAACAAGAAGATGGAACCCAAAAATGGAAGAGTACATCTTCACAGAGAGAAACGGAATTTACATCATTGACCTTCAAAAGACGGTAAGAAAGCTTGAAGAGGCATATATGTTTGTCCGTGATATCGCAGCGGCTGGAGAAGAAGTTCTTTTTGTCGGCACAAAAAAACAGGCTCAGGATTCGATTAGGGAAGAATCAACACGTTGCTCAATGCCCTATGTCAATGCTCGTTGGCTCGGCGGTATGCTTACAAATTTCCACACAATACAGCGCAGAATTAAAAGGCTTGCTCAGCTCAAAACAATGGAAGCTGACGGCACATTCGATATGCTCCCCAAAAAGGAAGTTATAAAACTTAACCTTGAAATTGAAAAGCTTCAGAAATTTATGGGCGGTATAACAGAAATGAAGCGCCAGCCCGCAGCAATGTTTATCGTTGATCCAAGAAAAGAACGAATAGCTGTTGCTGAAGCTAAAAAGCTTGGTATCCCTATCATTGCTATTGTCGACACTAACTGTGACCCGGATGAGATTGATTATATAATCCCTGGCAATGATGACGCCATCCGTGCAGTCAGGTTGATTTCATCAGCAATGGCTGATGCTGTTATTGAAGGCAGACAGGGCGACCAGAACAATGAAGAAGTTCAAGAAAATGTACAGCCTGAACAAGAGGTTAAGGCTGCAGAGTAGTTTCTTGTTTCATTTAAAATAAACATTCAAAGCCCGTGTTTTTCGCGGGCTTCTTTCAAAAAGTATTAGGAGGAAGTAATTATGGGATTTTCAGCCAAAGATGTAAAGGCACTGCGTGAAAAGACCAGTGTTGGCATGATGGATTGCAAAAAGGCACTTATCGAAGCAGATGGCGATATGGAAAAAGCTGTCGACATTCTTCGTGAAAAAGGTCTTGCAGCAGCAACAAAGAAGGCAAGCCGTGTAGCCGCCGAGGGTGCTGTTACCGCATATTATGATGAAGAAAAAAAGATTGGTGTTATTGTTGAAGTTAACTCCGAAACAGATTTTGTTGCTAAAAATGAAGAGTTTCAGGCATTTGTTTCTGATGTAGCAAAAACAATTGCTTTGGAAAAGCCTGAGGATAATGATTCTCTCATGAGCAAAAAGCTTGTAGGTAGCGACAGAACAGTTGAAGAGAACCTTCATGACAAAATTTTATCTATCGGTGAGAATATAAAAATTCGTCGCTTTTTAGTGGTTGAGGGCGTTTTGTCAACTTATGTTCACGGTGGTGGCACAGTTGGCGTTATTGTCAATTTTGAAGCAGACGATTCAATTTCGTCAAATGATAAGTTTAAAGAAATGGGCAAGAATGTCGCAATGCAGATTGCAGCTATGAGCCCTCAATATTTAGAAAGAACTGATGTTCCTGAAGAAACAGTTGCGCACGAGAAAGAGATCCTTTTAGCTCAACTTCAAGAAGATGAAAAAATGAAGAATAAGCCTGAAAAGGTTATTGAAAACATTATCAACGGTAGAATTTCAAAATATTTCAAAGAAATTTGCTTGACTGATCAAGAGTACGTAAAAGATGGTGATTTGACAGTCGGTAAGTATGTTGAGTCGATTGCAAAAGAGATTGGTTCACCAATCAAAATATCAAGCTTTATTCGTTATGCAAAGGGCGAAGGCCTTCAAAAGAGGGATGACAACTTTGCTGATGAAGTTGCAAACATGGTAAAATAAAACACAATATATTTTTATTGCCTGTACATTTAATGTGCGGGCAATATTTTTTATTTTAATCATATAAAGGACAGGATATGAATATAAATGATTTGAAAGTAAATCCGCAAAAGGGGAGGACAACTATGGATTTTAATCTTGATAAGCAAGCTATCGGTGCAAATAGTGTTATATTTGAAGGAGTTGTAGAGCAACCGGTAGATAGTGATGTAACATTGCCGGATTATTGCCCTGATATACTTCGTATCCTTAAATGTACAATTACTCCGAGAATAACCGGTGTGCAGACAGCTGGCGACAGGGTGAACATTGACGGTAACGCACTTGTAAGAATTTTATATGTCAGTGAGGGGTCAAAACTGCGTTGCTATGAGCAAACTTATCCCTTCTCAAAGCACGTCGAAATTAGCAATTTAACAGATGATAGCTGTGTTTGCGTCAAAGCAAGGACCGATTATGCTAATTGTAGGGCTGTAAGTCAAAGACGCACGGACATTCATGGCATGATAACAATCAGTATAAGAGCAACAGAAAAACGAGATGATGACATTATTACAGGTGCACAGGGTGCAGGTATTCAGTTGAGGTGCAAAACACTTAACATGTTAAGCTCAATAGCGGAGCTTGAAAAACCGTTTCCAATGAGCGAGGTTGTGGAGGTTGGCCAAAGCAATCCACCTGTTGCGCAAATAATAAGAAGCGATGCGCTTGCGTTTATTGATGATGTTAAGACAATCAACAACAAAATTCTGATAAAGGGTGAGCTTGTTGTCAGCATTCTTTATTATGCCGACACTCCCGACGCCCAGCTTTCAACCTTTACACATTCAATGCCGATTAGCCAAATTATTGAGGTTGAGGGTGTTAGCGAAAACTCGTTAGTTGATGCAAGGCTGCATGTTACGTCTCTTGACATTTCAACAAAAGCAGACAGTGCCGGAGAAATGAATTTGCTTGACATTAGCGCAAGAATTTGTGCAGTTATTAAAGCGGACAATGAAATCGAACACCCTGTAATTAACGACGCATATTCGACTGAATATGAAATGAACTTCGAAAGAAAAATGTTTGACTATATTCATTTGATTGAGAAGTTTAAGGATTCTTTTGTAAGCAAGGACACAATGGACTTTTCGGCAACAGGAATAACAGAGGTTCTTAATGAGTGGCACGGCGATGTCACGGCCGCGGCAATCCTTCGTGATAATGAGCTTATCATAAGTGGTTGTGTAACCGTTCATGTTCTCTATCTTGACAAGGACGGCCAGCAGAGCTATGCTGAGCGTCAAGTTGACTATGAGTATAAACGGGCTGTCAGAGAGAACATAAGCAAGCTCGTATGCAACCCGTCTGTTATGGTTACAGCAGATAATTACAACTTAAGCAGCGAAAACCGGGTTGAAATTAAAATTGAGTTTCTTGTCTATGCAAGCATTCTGTCACAGGAGTCCGAAATGCTTATTGCGGATATTCAACCACTGGAAAACCAGTTATTAAAAACAAAATCAGCATTGACGATTTATTTTTCTGATGTAGGTGAAAGTGTTTGGGATATCGCACGAAAATATAATACTACCGTGGATTCGGTAAAGAGTGAGAATAACATTAAAGACGATGTGATACCCGAGAAAATCATGCTGCTAATTCCAAGCGTATAAATAAGTTTTAAGCGCCTTTCGTGTAATTGCGAAAGGCGAAAACTTCTTGGCATAAAACCTCTTAAAGATTGAATTTTTTATACATTAATTAAGGATAGCATGTCATATTTTCAATTCCGCAGTCATACATATTAGAACGAGATTGTTGTGAATATGGAGGAAAACGCGATGACAAATACGGCAGCAAATACTAATATTTATCAAGATATAGCAACACGTACCGACGGTGATATTTACATTGGCGTTGTTGGACCCGTCAGAACCGGAAAATCAACTTTTATTAAAAGGTTTATGGATGCGTTGGTTTTGCCAAACATTAAAGGGGAGGCCAAACAAATAAGAGCCAATGACGAGCTGCCTCAATCATCAACCGGCAGAACAATAATGACAACCGAGCCGAAATTTATACCTGAAGATGCAGTTGAAATCACATTGCCTGACATGGCGCATTTCAGGATGAGAATGATTGACTGCGTCGGATATATTGTGCCTAGTTCGTTGGGCTATATTGAGGATGATCAGCCCAGAATGGTGAAAACACCTTGGTATGAAAATGAAATACCATTTAATATGGCGGCAGAAATAGGCACAAAAAAGGTTATCAGTGAACACTCAACAATAGGGCTTGTTGTAACAACAGACGGTTCAATCAGTGATATACCCAGAGAAGAGTATGAAGAAGCGGAAGAAAGGGTTATCAATGAGCTTAAAGAGCTGAACAAACCATTCATAGTTTTGCTCAACTGCACAAACCCACAATCCGAGGATTCTCAAGATATGGCACAGACGCTCACTGAGAAATATGATGTTCCAGTTGTTGCTGTCAACTGTTTGGAGCTTGAAGAAGGCGAAATAAAAGAAATTCTTTCGAACATTCTTTTTGAATTCCCAATTAAAGAGGTTTCAATTGAATTGCCCGATTGGATGACATCTCTTGACCGGGACCATTGGTTGAAGAATGCAACATTCAAAACGATTTACGATGCAACCGAAAACCTTATGCGAATGAGGGACGTTTCAGGCTTTGCAAATGATATATCCGATTTTGAGCACATAGACGATGCAGGCATTGATATTATGGATTTATCCGATGGTAGCGCAAGGATATTAGTGACGCTTAAACCGGAGCTGTTCTACAAGATTTTAGCAGAAACCACAGGACTTGAAATCAATGGCGAAGAGGGGCTTATGAACAGCATGAAGGAGCTGTCTGAAACCAAAAAAGCCTATGACCGTCTTATGGGTGCTTTAAATGAGGTTGAGGCAACAGGTTACGGCATAGTTATGCCATCACTTGAAGAACTTTCACTTGAAGAGCCGGAAATTATGCGACAGGGCGGGAGATACGGTGTGCGCCTGAGAGCATCAGCCCCATCGTTGCATATTATGAAAGCAAACATAACAACGGAGGTTGCGCCGATTGTTGGTTCTGAGTCGCAATCGGAAGAGCTTGTAATGTATCTCTTAAAAGAATTTGAAGAGAATCCTTCAAAAATATGGGAATCAAACATTTTCGGCAAATCTCTGCATGAGCTTGTAAATGAAGGTTTACACAATAAGCTTTACAGAATGCCAACAGAGGCGAGAATGAAGCTTCAGGAAACCCTCGAAAAGGTCATTAACGAAGGGTGTACCGGACTAATCTGCATAATATTATAGAATAGTTTTGGTGCATTTAAGTGGACACCGTCTGAGCAAAAGCTTGGGCGGTGTTTTTTGATTTTTGCCTCAAAAACCCCTTGACTTTTTCGTGTTAATAGTATAATATATTCCTAAAATACTTTAATACACAAAAGCTTTAAAGCATAAGCGCTTTTATGTAATAAAGCGAATGGGAGAGAAATTTATGGGACCTATGTGGATAACTATTATTGTTTATGTTGCTGTTCTAGTGATATTAGCTGCTTTTTTCGGTCGAAAGTCAAAAAGCATTTCGGATTTAACAGTTGGTGGTAGGGATGCGGGCGCCTGGCTTTCCGCTCTTTCTTATGGAACAGCATATTTTTCTGCGGTAATGTTTGTTGGCTATGCAGGGGCTACCGGTCTTGAATTCGGTCTATGGGGCATACTTGCAGGCTTGGGCAATGCAATTTTTGGTTCCTGGCTTGCGTGGAAAATGCTTGCAAGAAGAACTAGGGATGTAACGCAGAGACTAAAAATTAAAACAATGCCACAGCTGTTTGAAAGCAGGTTCAACAGTAAGGGTATGAAAATGTTTGCATGTATTGTAATATTCATTTTCTTGGTTCCGTATTCTGCCTCGGTATATAAAGGTCTTGGTTCAATAGCTGATGTTTTGTTAGGTATTGACGAAACAATATTCATGGTTATTATTGCTGCCCTTTCTCTTGTTTTGCTTTTGTTCGGAGGTTATCTTGTTCAGGCAAGGGCAGATTTCATACAAGGCATTATAATGATGTTCGGTATTGCATTATTATTAATATTTGTGGTAAGATGTGATAAGGTTGGTGGAGTTCAAGGACTCATTGAATATGCAGGTAGCGAGGCAGGCTTGCCGAAACTTGCAAGAGGTCAATGGGTGAGCTTGATGTCTGTTGTTTTGATGACAAGCTTTGGCACGTGGGGGCTTCCGCAAATGGCTCAAAAGTATTTTGGGCTAAGGGACGACAAGCAAGCAAAAAGAGGCGTAGTTATTTCGACCTTTTTTGGTTTTCTTGTAGCGGGCGGTGGCTACTTTATAGGCTCACTCAGCCATAAATTTTTCACAGTCGGTGTGGATATGCCGGCAAAGGATTACATAGTTCCAAATATGCTTAAAGTTGCAAATTTGCCAGAGGTTCTTCTCGGGGTTGTGATTGTTCTTCTGATTGCGGCTTCAGTGTCTACACTAAGTTCTGTTACACTCACCGCAAGCTCAACACTTTCACTTGATTTAATAAAAGGTACTTTTAAAAAGGACATGACCGACAAGGGTTCAAGGGTATTGACTCAAGTGCTTTGCGCACTTTTCGTCTTATCATCTTTTATACTAGCAAGAGGTGAAACACCAATTCTTGACATGATGAGCTATTCATGGGGAATAATTTCAGGTTCATTCCTTGCACCTTATGTTATATCTCTGTTTTGGAAGGGGCTCAATAAGACAGGCGCGTGGGTAGGAATTATTGTTGGATTTTCAATTGCATTTGTTCCTGCATTGTGCAAGATGTTGCCTTTGTTCGGAGTTGAAAGTGAAACAATCACAATGCTTTCTACTAAAGGCCCATTGTATGCATGCATTGCAATGGTAACTTCAGTTGCATTGACCTATCTTTTCAGTGCAATTTCAAATGGATTCAAAAAGAAAAATGATAATGACTTTTTCTATACTGGAGTTATAGAAAACGAATAATATGATATAATTTAATGGTGAATTTCTGGAGGTTAATATGTTCTATCAAAAAGATATTGAGACAATGAGCCGCAAGGATTTAACTGCATTACAGCTCGGAAGACTGAAATGGACAGTGGATTATTGCTACAATAATGTTCCATTTTATAAAAGAAGACTTGATGAAGCAGGGGTTACCGCAGACAAAATTAAGTCGCTCGATGATATAGAATACATACCACCGACAACAAAAGCGGATTTGAGAGATAACTATCCATTTGGTTTGTTTGCACAACCTTTAAAAAAGATTTTAAGAATACACGCTTCGTCCGGCACAACAGGAAAACCAACTGTTGTTGGTTACACTCAAAATGACCTTAATATGTGGTCTGACTGTGTTGCGAGAATTATTATGGCAGGAGGAGCTACGGCTGACGATATTGTTCAAATATCTTTCGGGTACGGAATGTTTACGGGTGCGCTCGGTCTGCATTACGGACTTGAAAAAATAGGTGCAACAGTAATTCCAAATTCAAGTGGGAACACCGAAAAAGCTTTGATGTATATGAGGGATTTTGGCACAACAGCATTAGTTGCCACACCATCGTATGCTTTATATATGAGCGAGATCGCAAAAGAACTCGAATTCCCGATGTCAGACTATAATTTGCGCTTAGGTCTTTTAGGCTCAGAGGGATGTACAGCCGAAATGAGAACACAGGTTGAGCAGAGCTGGGGACTGTTTGCAACAGATAATTACGGTATGAGCGAATTGATGGGCCCTGGTGTTTCAGGCGAGTGTGGGTTAAGAGATGGATTGCATTTTTGTGAGGATTATTTCTATCCTGAGATAGTTAGCTCCGAAACTCTTGAACCATTAGATGAAGGCGAAACGGGCGAATTGCTTGTAACTACGTTGACAAAAGAGGGCATACCGCTTCTCCGCTACCGCACAAGAGACATAACAAGGTTGAACTTCGAGCCGTGCAAATGTGGCAGAACAGGCGCAAGAATGGATAAGGTCAAGGGCAGAAGCGATGATATGCTTAAAATCAGAGGTGTCAATGTGTTCCCATCACAGATTGAAAGTGTACTTGTTGGTTCTGACCAAATTGGCGGGCATTATCAGCTCGTTGTTCGCAGAGAAGGGTTTGTTGACACTCTTGAAATTAAAGTTGAGCTTGCCGACAACACTTTGCTTGAAAAGTATTCAGAGATTGAAAAACTTCAAAATAATCTTAGACATAATTTGCAAACAATACTTGGAATTCAATGCAAGCTGTCAATAGTTGAGCCGAAATCACTTGACCGTTTTGTTGGTAAAGCGCAGAGAATTCTTGATTTAAGAAATAAATAATTTAAGTTTTATGAATATAACTTGGAGGATGCATGAAAAAATTATTGTTAGGCAACGAAGCCGTTGCGAGAGGAATGTATGAGGCAGGTTGCAGGGTTGCATCAAGCTACCCGGGCACCCCGAGCACGGAAGTGACGGAGTATGCCGCAAAATATGATGAAATATATAGCGAATGGGCACCAAATGAAAAGGTCGCAATGGAGGTCGCTTACGGCGCCGCTGTTGCGGGTTCAAGAGCGTTTTGCGCCATGAAGCATGTTGGTTTGAATGTTGCGGCAGACCCGCTTTTCACTGCGTCATACACCGGCGTCAACGCAGGGTTAGTGATTGTCGTTGCTGACGACCCGGGGATGCATTCATCTCAAAATGAACAGGATTCACGCCACCTTGCCTTAGCATCAAAAACAATGATGCTTGAGCCTTCCGATTCAAGCGAATGTCTTGAATACACAAAAAGGGCATTTGAGCTTTCTGAAAAATTTGATACCCCTGTAATATTAAGGCTTACAACACGCATATCTCATTCAAGAAGTCTTACCAAAATTGGTGAGAGGGTTGAGGTTGGCCTTAAAAAATATGAGAAAAACCCACAAAAATATGTAATGATGCCTGCAATGGCAAGAGGCAGACACGAACTTGTTGAAAAAAGAGTTGAAGCTCAAACACAATGGGCAGAAACTGATAGCATGAACAGCATTGAGTACAACGACACGAAGATAGGTGTTATTACATCTGGTGTTGCCTATCAATACGCAAAAGAGGCGCTCGGTAGCAAGGCTTCATACCTGAAACTCGGTTGTGTTTATCCATTGCCTATCAAATTATTAATGAATTTTGCAAAAAAATGTGACAAGGTCTATGTTATTGAAGAGCTTGATGATTTTATCGAAACGCATTGTCTTAAAAACGGTATTGATGTTATAGGCAAAAAAGTATTCACATTGCAGGGAGAATATTCTCAAAACATGATAAGAAAAGTGGTGTTGGGCGAAGAAAATCCCACACTTTCTTTAGGGTTTGATGTGCCAGGAAGGCCACCAGTGCTTTGCGCAGGCTGTCCGCACAGAGGTTTGTTTTATGCACTTAAAAAGCAAAAGGTTGCCGTTAGTGGCGACATTGGCTGTTATACACTCGGCTCATTAGCACCTCTTGGGATGATGGATACTTGCTTGTGCATGGGTGCTTCCGTTTCTTCATTGCATGGTCGCAATAAAGCGGATAAAGACAATGAAAAAAAATCAGTTGCCGTTATTGGAGATTCAACATTCATTCATTCCGGTGTAACAGGCCTTATAAACACTGCTTACAATCAAAGTAATTCAGTCGTAGTTATTCTAGACAACAGCATAACAGGCATGACAGGACATCAACAGAACCCGACAACGGGGTTTACAATCAAAGGTGACCCCACAGCTGCTGTTAGCCTTGAAAAACTCGCTAACGCAGTCGGAATTAACCGTGTAACCGTTGTTGACCCTTATGACCTTGAAAGCACTGAAAAGGCTATAAAAACAGAACTTGAGGCAGATGAACCTTCAGTTATAATTTCACGCCGCCCGTGTGCGTTGCTGAAATATGTTAAACACAATCCACCCTTAACGGTGGATAAAGATAAATGCACCTCCTGCAAAATGTGTATGAGAACCGGTTGCCCTGCGATCAGCATGAAGGGCGGAAAAGCCGAAATTGATTTCACACAGTGTGTCGGCTGTAATGTTTGCACACAACTTTGCAAATTTGGAGCAATTGTTCCTAAGGAGGGTAAATAATATGGCAGTTAAAAGCATTATGATTGTCGGTGTTGGTGGCCAAGGTACTTTGTTAGCAAGCCGTTTGCTCGGCAGTGCTCTTTTGAGCCGTGGGCATGATGTTAAAGTCTCTGAGGTACATGGAATGAGCCAAAGAGGCGGTTCAGTTGTTACTTATGTAAAATATGGCGAAAGTGTTTCTTCACCAATTGTAAACAAGGGTGAGGCTGATTTAATTCTTTCCTTTGAGCAGCTTGAAGCTGCACGCTGGCTTGATTACATGAAACCCGAGGGCAAAATGATTGTCAATACACAAAAAATTGAACCTATGACAGTTGTCACAGGCGCCGCTACATATCCTCAGGGTGTAATAGAGACATTAAGGTCTGCCGGAGCGCAGTTGATACAAATTGATGCTTTTTCAATGGCTTTAGAGGTTGGTTCGCCAAAGGTTGTGAATGTTGTTCTTATCGGAGCTATGGCAACTCATATGGACATACCTTATGAAACGTGGATAAAAGCCGTTAAAGACACTGTTCCAGCTAAGTTTCTTGAATTGAATTTGAAAGCTTTTGATATGGGTTACAACAGCAAAGCTTAATGTATTAGGAGAGTTAATATGCAAAATTATTTCAATGCTGATATTGAAACTGCACCAAGAGAATATATTCACGCACTGCAGAGCGCAAGGCTGATAAAAGCGGTTTATAATTGTTATAACAATATTGAGTTTTATCGAAAAAAGTTTGACGAGATTGGCTTGCTTCCGCAAGATATTAAGAATATCGATGATGTTTCTAAATTACCGTTTACTGTTAAACAGGATTTGAGAGACAATTATCCTTTTGGGCTTTTTGCCGTTCCTAAAGATAAACTTGTCAGAATTCATGCTTCGTCGGGCACTACGGGGAAGCAGACGGTTGTCGGCTACACAAAAAACGATATTGAAATTTGGTCCGAAAGCGCTGCAAGGGCAATTGTTGCTGCAGGTGGTGCGAAGGATGACAACATACATATATCTTACGGCTATGGTCTGTTTACGGGCGGTTTAGGGCTACATTACGGTGCTGAAATGCTCGGAGCAACCGCTGTTCCCGTTTCTTCGGGCAACACAAACAGGCAGATTCAGATTCTTCAAGACTTTGAATCCGACATAATCTGTTGCACCCCTTCATATGCTTTGTTTATCGGAGAAACCCTGAAAAAAAAGAACATTAATCCTAAGGGTTTAGCTTTAAGAGCAGGCATTTTAGGTGCAGAGCCTTGGAGTGAAAACATGCGCAAAGAAATTGAAAAGATTCTTGCAATTAAGGCATATGATATTTATGGTTTGTCTGAAATTGCAGGCCCCGGTGTTGCTTACGAATGTTGTGCACAATCGGGCATGCATATTTGTGAGGATTATTTCTACCCCGAAATTATTGACCCTGAAACCTTGCAACCTGTTCCCGACGGTACCTTTGGAGAACTTGTGTTTACATGCATAGGTAAAGAGGCCCTTCCTCTAATTCGTTATAGAACTAGGGATATTTCGGCCATTACTCGAGAAAAATGTGAATGCGGTCGAACTCTCGTTAAGATGGAAAAGCCTAAGGGTCGTTCAGACGATATGCTTATAATCAGAGGTGTGAATATTTTCCCGTCGCAGGTTGAGCATGTTATTCTTTCACTTGGAATGGAGCCAAATTATCAGATTGTCGTTGAGAGAATTGATAACCTTGACACAATGATTGTAAGCGTAGAGATGTCTGATTCAATGCTCTCTGACTCTATTCGTGCAATTGAAGAAACAGAGCACAGAATTAGCGCGGCAATGCAGACAACCTTAGGAGTATCAACAAGGATTAATCTTGTTGAGCCCCGTTCTCTGCCACGGTTTGAAGGCAAATCAAAGAGAGTTATTGATAAAAGAGATATATAAATATTTATAAAGGAGGAGCAGCCATGTTCATCAAACAGATTTCTATTTTTGTGGAAAACAAGCCCGGTAGGTTAGCGGAAATTACGCAAATACTTGCCCAAAATGAAATTGATATTAGGGCACTGTCAATTGCAGACACAACCGATTACGGTATTCTCAGGTTGATTGTTAGCAAACCCGATGAGGCAGTTGCGGCAATTAAAAAAGAAGGGCTTGCAGTTTCTGCAAACGAAGTTTTGGCTATAGGAATCCCCGATGTTCCGGGCGGTTTTGCAAATGCCATAAATATACTCGCTGACGGCGGTATCGGCGTTGAATATGCCTATGCTTTCATTACTCCGTCGGTTGGGAATGCCTTTGTTATTATTAGGGTTGAAGATAACGAAAAGGCGGCAAAAACTCTTGAGGAAAAAGGGATTCAACTAATCGGTCAAAAGGATATTTTCAATTAACTTTTAACTGCCGTCTTTAAAAGGCGGCAGTATTCTTTTGGTTTAAATTTTCGCAGACAATTGGCACTAAACTATTTACTTTTCAAGTTTAGTGTGCTAAACTGTTTACAATATGG
>DASRNM010000056.1:0-11003 GCA_035647435.1 Clostridia bacterium | reverse complement strand
ATATAGAGCTGAAATCTTCACCGGAACTTTCGGTGGATTACATTGCTGCACCGCCGAGAATGGCTCATTATATTGAATACAGTACACAAATTTATAATGTTTACTTGAAATATATCGCCCCCGAAGATATTCATGTTTATTCGATTGATGAGGTGTTCATTGATGCTACGCATTATCTGAATACTTATAAATTCTCTGCCCGTGAGCTTGCCACGAAAATGATTTTAGATGTTTTGGAAACTACCGGCATCACGGCGGCGGCAGGGATAGGCACAAACCTCTACCTCGCTAAAATCGCTATGGATATACGGGCAAAGCATATTCGGGCAGACCAATATGGCGTGACTATTGCAGAGCTGGACGAAATGAGCTACCGTCGTTTTCTCTGGTTCCACCGTCCTTTGACCGACTTTTGGAGGGTGGGAAAGGGATATGCAAAACGATTAGAGGATCAAGGCCTCTTTACGATGGGGGATATCGCAAGATGCTCCCTTGGCAAACCTACCGAACATTACAACGAGGATTTGCTATATAAAATGTTTGGCATTAACGCTGAACTGCTGATTGATCATGCGTGGGGCTGGGAGCCTTGTACTATTGCCGATATTAAAGCCTACAAACCAAAGTCCAACAGCATAGGTTCCGGACAGGTTTTGCAAAGTCCATATACTTTTGAAAAAGCAAAGTTGATTGCACGAGAAATGACCGATTTGCTTGTGTTGGACTTAGTTGATAAAAGCCTTGTAACCGACCAACTTGTTTTGACGGTGGGTTATGATCGAGAGAATTTAACCAATCCCAAGATAAAAAAGCAGTATCAGGGTGCTATCTCCACCGACACCTACGGACGCTCGGTTCCCAAATCGGCCCATGGCACAACTAATCTCGGCCGGCAGACCTCATCGACAAAGTTGATTTTGGATACTGTTACAGATTTATTCCATCGCATTGTGGACAAAAACCTCCTAATCCGAAGAATCAATATTTCGGTCAACCGTGTTGTCGATGAGTCCACTGTTCAAAAGACAGAAAAATTTGAACAGCTTGATTTCTTTACCGATTACGAAGCGGCGCAAGTTAAGAAAGCGGAAGAAGAAGCCGAGCTTGCCAGAGAAAAGAAAATCCAGAAAACCGTTCTGGATATTAAGAAAAAACATGGCAAGAACGCTATTTTAAAAGGTATGAATCTGGAGGAAGGTGCTACCACAACAGACCGGAACCGACAAATTGGGGGGCATAAAGAATGAGTGAAAAATATGATGACATCATTAATTTGCCCCGTCCTATTTCCAAGACTCGTACTCCCATGGCATTAATAGACAGGGCCGCACAATTTTCACCCTTTGCAGCACTCACTGGTCACGATGCCGCTGTCAAAGAAACAGCACGGCTTACCGAAAAACGTGTGGAGCTTGACGAGTCTGTAAAAAACTATTTGAGCGATAGGTTGCAATTCATTGCTGAGAGGATAAATGAACAACATGAAATTTCAATTACCTATTTTCAGCCGGATACAAAGAAAAAAGGTGGTGCTTATCTTACAGTGAATGGTGTTATTAAAAAAATAGATGATTTTGAAAGACTTATCGTTATGGATGACGGCAGGCAAATCCCGATTGATGAAGTGTTCAATGTCGAGGGTCAGATATTTGAAATCTTGTGCGATGAATAAACGAAACAGGGTTTTTAAGAAAAAGAGGTGTCCACTGTATTGTGGACACCCCTTTAAAATTGCCGTAACCTTTATCACTTTGATTTCAAATCTGATTATACATTATAAAATTTAAACATATTATTAGTTTCCCAACAACACGTAGCCACCTTGTCGTGAAACAAGACGGCTATGTAATAAATTTGATTGATTTGCTGTCAATCGAATGCTCAATTGGTGTTCTTGTGATGAATTGTTGTTTTGTAACATAGCTTATCGGCTGCAAACCCGCATAAATACAGGGTTTTCCCATGCCCCTTATGGGTACTCAGACCAGAAAGAAACTCTAAAACCTTTGTACTTTAAAGGTTTTGGGGTTTGTTTTTTTCTATAATCTTTGCAACTGCCTCAGCCACTTTTTGTATCATGCATAATATTGCTACCGCTTGTTTATTCTGTTCAAAATATATGGGATAATTCAAAGGTAACCATACAAAAAACTATGTTCTTATTATACAAAATCAATCATTGAATAGTTGACGTTGCCTTCTTCGTCCAAAAGTGCTTTGTCTGCATGAACATGTTCCACCTTGCCTATAAACATTTCATGCGAGCCTGTAACGATAGAATCAACGATTGTGCATTCAATGTTAACAGGGCAATCTATCATAATCGGAGCATTGACTTTTTTGCCGTCTTCAAGCCTAATATTCATTTCTGAGAGCTTATCTTCGTCACGCTTGCTATGACTGCCAAGATAGTCAAACTCCTTCTTATAGCTCTTATCAACAAGGTTGACAACAAAGCACCCTGATTCTTTAATCATTTTATATGAGTATCTTGATGGCACAATGCCCACCATAACCATAGGCGGTGCGTAGCTGCAATTTCCACAATACCCGACCGCCAGAGCATTATCCTCTCCGTCTATTCCCCTACATGAAACCAACACTCGCGCCATTGGGTTAAGGGAAGATTTCAGAATTGCCTCGCCTTTTGTTTTGTTCATTTTAAAAACACCTCTTTGTTAAAAATATTCAAATCTGTCAATACATATAAAAACTGTGCATCAACCTTTTGAATTCAAATGCATAATGAGCTTATGCCCACAATTCCATTATATTGCTGCATAAAGCGTTTGTCAATAAGAATTGCATTACTTGCTTATTGAGGGCAATTTGATAAAATGCTTAATTAATGCTATAATGTTTACTTAAAAGATATTATACGGGAGTGTTTATATGAACAGTAGCCGATTATACGATATGCTTGACGAATATTGTAATAATTTTGATGAAATTAACAATGACGAGCATAAAGAATATTATAAGTGGGAAGCAATAAAACACTTTCAAGATAATTGGGATGTGGATAATAAGGATTTTGTTTCTATGCTTGAAGAATCCACTAAAGTAACAAGTAACCTTATAAACAACAGATATGTTCAGCCCAACAATGGGTTATTAACGATAGCAAAAAAATCGAATTTTTATAAAGAAGCCATTCGCCAGTTGTTTAAAGACCTTTACGCTCTTGATGACGGCGACCTTGTTGCACGTTTTAATAGATTATCTAACTTTATTGCGAAATCAAACAAACTGGTAGCTGAATGTATGCCGAAAAGCTGGAAAATGGAACAAAACATGGCTTCCGCTGTTTTTTACCTCAATTTAAGATATCCTGATGAGAATTACATTTATAAGCCGAAACAGGCGCGCGAATTTATGGACTATACTCACTATTCCGATGATTTCGGGACAGGTGTTAACTTTGACTTGCGAAAATACTATAAAATGTGCGACCAGATTGTTGAGGCTATTAAAAATCACCCAACTCTTTTGGATATGCACAAGGCTCGTATGACAGCCACGATGTATGGGGACGAAAAATATCATGTACTAGCGTACGACATAATTTATTCTGCAATGACATATAAACTTTACAACAACTTAGGGTTTGAAGTCGGATTAACGAAAAAGCAACGCATTATACGCAGAACTACAGAAACAATTCAAGGCGGACTTCAAAATAAGCAAGACGAATTTAACGCCCTGTTTGCAGAATATGACAAAATCAAGGATTTCTCCGCTTCTGGTGTTACAGTGCAACATGTGAAATATGGTGAAGGAACAATTCTATCGAATGACTCAGAGTTCTTGAACATTTTATTTTCTGACGGTGAAAAAAAGATAACCGCCGCCGCATTTAACAAAGGATTTATAAGCACTAAGCGCGAAGATGTAATAGATATGATTAATAATATTATCGAACTAAAAAAGCAAATTGATGTGTTGGAAAATAAAATTAAAATTGAAGAAAAAGAACTTGAAAAATATGTTTGATTTTTAAAACCTTGCAAAAAATGAGCCGGGGGCCTTTTAATAAGGCTTTCGGCTCATAATAATAGCAAGAGTAAGGGCCTCGAACCCTCGAACGGTTTTTAGCCGTTGCACGGTTTGCGTTTGTGCTCCCCCTACCAACTCGCTCAAATCTCAATTTTTGTTCACAACATCTTCGAGCGCGCCTTCATAATTATAACGAATAACAAATTCCTATTAAACAGCACTTTTTCACAATTAATTTGACATAACTCTCAAAACATTCTGCTTATTTTTTATGCTTTTTTTATTGACTTTTTAAATGTTTATCTCTATATTGGTATATGCTGAAGTTTTAATGATTTAGCGCAAACTATTTTTGAAAGGGGACGGATAGTTGAATAACAATATTATCATCAATTTAAAAAACATATCGGTTCGCTTTGACAATCAAATAATTTTGAATAACCTTAATTTATATATACATGACAAGGAATTCATTACTTTTTTGGGCCCCTCCGGTTGCGGAAAAACAACCACCCTACGCATTATTGCAGGCTTTCTTGAGCCAAACAGTGGAGATATCATTTTTAGTGGTAAAAAAATCAATGGAGTGCCTCCCCATAAGCGGCAGGTCAATACCATTTTTCAACGCTATGCACTTTTTCCACATTTGAATGTGTATGAAAACATTGCTTTCGGGCTTAGACTCAGAAAAAAGAGTGCCGATGAAATTGACCAAAAGGTACAGGAAATGCTTGCACTTGTCAACCTCAAAGGCTTTGATAAGAGAAATGTCAACTCCCTTTCAGGCGGTCAACAGCAGAGGGTTGCGATTGCGAGGGCGCTCGCAGTCAACCCCAAAGTTTTGTTGCTTGACGAGCCTTTGGGTGCTTTGGATTTAAAGCTCAGAAAGGATATGCAAGTCGAGCTTAAAAACATTCAGCAAAGAATGGGAATAACCTTTATTTATGTTACGCATGACCAAGAGGAAGCACTTTCTATGTCCGACACAATTGTTGTTATGGACCATGGTTTTATTCAGCAAATCGGTACACCGATAGATATATATAACGAGCCCCAAAACGCTTTTGTTGCCGACTTCATCGGTGAGAGCAATATTCTTGACGGAGTTATGCATGCAGATTTTGATGTTGAGTTTTCGGGCATAAGGTGCAGGTGTGTTGACAAAGGTTTTAAACGCAACGAGCCTGTTGATGTTGTTATCAGACCTGAGGATGTTGATATCGTCCCTCTTGATGAGGGAATGCTCAACGGCGAGGTTACCTCTGTAACCTTTAAAGGTGTTCATTATGAAATGATTGTTGATATCAACGATTTCAAGTGGATGATACAATCCACTGATTATCAAGAAGTCGGTGACAAAATTGGCATTTCAATAAAACCAGACGAAATACACGTCATGAAAAAATCTAAGTATTCGGGAACAATAAGCGATTACAGCTCATTCAGCGATGAGTTTGAGGAGTTATCACAACTCGAGGAAAACGCACAGGAGGATACGCAATGAGAAAAACCTCAGGTGTCAGCGCAATTATCAATTTCCCCTATTCCATTTGGTCAATAATATTTATAATTGCCCCCTTTGCAATGGTTGCTTATTATGCATTCACAAACAGAGCGGGTGACTTTACTCTTGACAACATTTATGCTCTTAAAAATTATTGGGAAACTTTCTTGCGCTCTATTCTGTTTGCTTTAGTTTCAACTGTTGTCTGTCTTGTAATCTCTTACCCTTTAGCTTATATTGTTGCAAAAACTAAAACAAGTTTTCAAAGAAATATTGTTCTTTTGATAATGATTCCAATGTGGATGAACTTGCTTATTAGGACCTATTCATGGATAACTATTCTTTCAACTAACGGGTTAATTAACAATTTTCTCGCAAACTTTGGTATAGGCCCACTTAATCTTCTCAACACACCCTTTGCAGTCATTCTCGGCATGGTCTATAACTTTTTGCCCTATATGATTTTGCCTATATATTCGATTATGTCAAAACTTGACTTCACCCTAATTGAAGCATCTCAAGACTTGGGTGCAAGTTCAATGGAGGTCATAAAAAAAGTTATTTTCCCGTTAAGCCTGCCCGGTGTTGTTTCTGGCATAACAATGGTTTTCGTGCCCTGTGTGAGCACATTTTATATCAGTCAAATGCTTGGTGGAGGTAAAATTCTTTTAATTGGTGACTCCATTGAAACACAGTTTCAGTCGGCTTATAACTACAATCTCGGTGCCTCTCTTTCATTAGTACTTATGGTGCTTATTATAATAAGCATGGCTTTAATGAACAAATTTTCAGACAATGAGGGGGAACTTATCATATGAAAACCGCCTCAAAACTTTATATGTTTTTTGTAATGCTTTTTCTCTATGCCCCAATTATAGTTATGATTGTTTTCTCTTTCAATTCAATCAACAGCACGGGTGTTATGTCAGGCTTTTCTTTAAAATGGTATAGCGAGCTATTCAACAGTAGCTCAATTTTAAGCGCACTCAAAAACACCCTTATCCTTGCGATATCGTCCTCGATTATTTCAGTAATAATAGGAACAACTGCGGCTGTCGGCATAGATATGTTAAAGAAAAAATGGGTTAAATCATCAATCCTTTCAGTTACTAATATACCTATGATGAACCCGGACATTGTAACCGGTGTTTCGATGATGCTTTTGTTTGTGTTTGTTGGTCAAATCCTCGGCAAGGTAAATGTTCTTGGCTTCCCGACACTTCTTGTTGCTCACGTCACTTTCAATCTCCCATATGTTATATTATCGGTTTTACCAAAACTTCGGCAAACAGACCCTCACCTTGCGCAAGCTGCTCAGGATTTAGGCTGTACACCGTTAGAGTCATTCTTTAAGGTTGTTTTGCCTTCAATTACATCGGGAATTGTTACAGGCTTCATTATGGCATTTACTCTTTCTCTTGATGATTTTATTATTAGCTATTTCGTAAGCGGACCAGAATTTCAAACTCTTCCGATTTTAATTTTTTCAATGACAAAAAGAAGGGTTAAACCAAATATTTATGCTCTCTCAAGCTTAATGTTTGTTGCAATTCTTTTATTGCTTTTGGCTATGAACATTTCACAGTCAAGATCAGAAAATAAATATAAAAAAACAAAAATTAAGGAGGCTAATTAATGAAAAAAGTTTTTTCATCTCTACTGGCGCTTTCTTTAGTTCTCGGCGTTCTATTTGCCGGCGGCTGTGCAGGTGCTGACGACGGGGCAATTGGGCTCGACACATCAAAGCTCGTCGGCACATACACCAAAGAGCTTGAGGGCACAAAGCTAAATGTTTTCAACTGGGGCGAATATATTTCAGACGGTTTTGAGGGCAGCCTTGATGTAAACAAGGCGTTTGAGAAATTGACAGGAATCACTGTGAACTATTCGAATTATTTCACAAATGAAGCTCTTTACACTAAGCTCATAGGCGGTGGCGCAAGCTATGATGTTATTATCCCTTCAGATTATATGATTGAGCGTCTCATAAGCGAAGATATGGTTCAAAAGATAAATTTTGATAATATCCCAAATTATAAGTATATACCTGATGATTTCAAAAACTTTTATTTTGACCAAAATAACGAATACTCTATCCCCTACACAAACGGTTATGTCGGTCTCATTTACAACAAAACACTTGTAGACGAAGTGCCAACAAGCTGGAATGTTTTGTGGGACGAAAAATATTCGGGACAAATACTTATGTTTGACAACTCAAGAGATGCTTTCGGTATCACCCAGTTTCTTCTTGACATTGACTTGAATACAACTAACGAAGCTGACTGGGTAAAATGTGCTGATAAACTCAAGGAGTTAAAACCTTTAGCACAATTTGTTATGGACAAGATTTTTGATATTATGGACAGAGGCGAGGCGGCTGTCGCCCCTTATTATGCAGGCGACTTTGTTTCAATGAGCGAAAACAACCTCGACCTTGAACTTGTTTATCCTAAGGAGGGCACAAACGCGTTTGTTGATTCATTCTGCATTCCGAAAAGCGCACAAAACGTTGCCGCCGCAGAAATGTATATAAACTTTCTTCTCGAGCCCGAGGTAGCCCTTGAAAATGCCGAGTATATTTGCTATTCATGCCCACATACAGCCGTTCTCCAGGACGAAAGGTATTCACTCAAGGATTCGGAAGTTTTATACCCGAAACAAAAAATTGAGTCCGACTATTTTCACAACCTTGACCAATCAACATTGGATTTAATCTCTGGTCTTTGGGAAGAAGTTAAACTTTCATGAAAATATAAAACAATTCTTTTTAATCACTCCAAATTATGGTATTATTACCATATGGAGTGGTTATTTTTTATAAATGGAAGGTGCAATAATGAACATCAGACACGTTTCCCCCGATGAGCTTGAACAGCATTGCCGTGTTTCCTCAATGGCTTTCATGTGGTCGGTAAATCTAGAAGAAGAAGAGTTTCCGAAAAACCCCGTTTTTGGTGCATTTGACGACGACGGCACATTGATGGCCGAGCTTGAATATTTTCCGCATAATTTGTTTTTTTGTGATAAAACCCTGCCTTGCATTGGCATAGGCGGAGTCGCTACTCTGCCTGAATATAGAAGGCGCGGCACTGTTCGTGCACTGTTTAATAAAATTGAAAACCTTGCAGAAAAAAACGGTTGGGTTATGGGTGTTCTTTACCCATTTTCACATGACTATTACAGAAAATTCGGCTATGAAGCCGTAATGAAATCTATGACTGTTGACGCTAAAGTAAAAGCACTTGAAGTTGCCCCTCGAAACTGCAACGCAACAATTTATGAGGGCAAAAACAGTGATGAGCTTTATAATTTTTATAATAAAATCGCTCGGCAAACAAACCTTATGTTTGAACGAACAGAAGATACGGTTTTTTCGTCGGAACCGTTTAAAACCATGACTTATACATATATTTGGCGTTATGAAAACGGTGAGCCCGGTGCTGTGTTTACATATTCTATTTGCAGAAAAACAAGAACTTTAAAGGTCAATGAAATGCTATTTAAAAACAAAGCGGCTTTGCTTGGAGTATTGGGATTTATAAGGAACTATGACAACCAGGTTGAAACCATTAGCTTTGAAAAACTGCCCGTAGACTCTCCCCTTTTAAATGTTTTGACAGAGTATTCGCAATACACAATGAGTGTTAAAACCCATGCCGCTGTAAGGATATTTGACATTGAAAAAGTTCTAAAAACCAACAGTTATCCCGATGAATACGGTGAATTTACTGTCAAAACAATTGATAGTATTGATAAAAACCGCGGCATCTTTCACGTTGAATATCAAAACGGTAACGCAAAGGTTGAACGAAAAAGTGCTGCTGAATATGATATATCTATGAATGCACCTTGTGCTTCAAAACTTCTTCTTTCGGGCGAGGGTTTTGACTATGATTCCGCGTCATATCTCAATGGCATTGAGCTCAATAATGAAGCAAAAGATTTTTTCAGAGCTTTTCCAAAAAGAAAAACCCTTCTGTTTGAAGGGTTTTAAGTGCAATTTGAATTGGATTGATTTTTGATGTTTTAAAATCAACCCTATATCGAATGCTTTGTATCATCATTCCCAAAAGAATTGTAATCTATAAAATATGAAACTATTCAAAAAAGCTCGGAATACCGAGCTTTTTTTTATCTATTTGAATACATTTTCTCATAATATTTTTCATATTCGCCGCTGGTAATATCCTCCCACCACTGTCGGTTTTTCAAGTACCAGTCAATTGTCATTTTTATGCCGTCATCAAAGTAAGTTGTAGGCGCCCAGCCGAGCTCCTTGCCGATTTTAGATGGGTCAATGGCATACCTAAGGTCGTGCCCCGCCCTGTCACTGACATATGTAATAAGGCTCTCGGGCCTGTTAAGATATGAAAGAATCGTTTTTACAACCTCTATGTTTGTTTTTTCATTATGACCGCCGACATTATAAACCTCTCCCGATGTGCCTTTATGAATAATTAAGTCAATAGCAGAACAATGGTCATCAACAAACAGCCAGTCACGAACATTGAGCCCTTCACCATAAACAGGTAAACTCTCGTTTGATAACGCTCTTGAAATCATAAGCGGTATAAGCTTTTCGGGGAACTGGTACGGCCCGTAATTGTTTGAACATCTTGAAATTGTTACCGAAAAATCAAAGGTTCTAAAATATGACAATGCAAGCAAATCCGCAGCCGCTTTTGATGCCGAATAAGGGCTTGAGGTTTGAATAGGTGTTTCTTCGGTGAAAAACAAATCCTTTCTCTCAAGAGGAAGGTCACCGTACACCTCGTCGGTTGAAACCTGATGAAAACGCTTTACTTCATATTTTCGGCAAGCATCCATTAAAACTTGCGTGCCGAGTATGTTCGTGATTAGAAATATCTCAGAGTTTTCAATCGAACGGTCAACATGGCTTTCGGCGGCAAAATTGACAACAATATCAAACTTTTCTTTCTTAAAAAGGTCGAAAACAAAGTCTTTGTCAGCAATGTCACCCTTTACAAATTTAAAGTTCTTGCTTTCAAATGCCTTAGCAAGCGTTTTAATGTTGCCTGCATAGGTCAAAAGGTCAAGGCAAACAATTTGATATTCGGGGTATTTCTTTTGCATATAATATATAAAGTTACTTCCGACAAAACCGGCTCCGCCCGTAACAAGAATTTTCAAATAACTCAACTCCAAAAATTTATTGTTTTCTATTAATATGACTATCATTTTATCATTCGATTGGCATACTGTCAAGAAACCAAAAGTTTTATTAAAAAAACAATAAATCTTATTGATTTTTCTATTTGGTTAAGATATAATAATGAAGTCGTTCATGTCGGAATGATGGAATTGGCAGACGTGCTGGACTCAAAATCCAGTGGTAGCGATACCGTGCGGGTTCGACCCCCGCTTCCGGCACCATGGCCCGAAACATTTTTAAATGTTTCGGGCTTTTGTTTTTGCATTTGCAATAAATAAACACGCATTAGATATTTTTAAAAAAGCGTGCCTTTAATACTTGTTTTTT
>DASRNM010000055.1:0-11985 GCA_035647435.1 Clostridia bacterium | reverse complement strand
TTATAAATCCTCGGTATATGATTTGAACCCACCGCCGAGCATTTCGCTTGCTTCAGAAATAATTGTAAAGGTTTTCGGGTCAACGGATTTAATCAGCTTGTTCATCTTGTGCACCTCACTTCTGCGCACAACGCAAATGACAAGCCCTTTCACCTCGCCTGTATAACCACCTTTAGCAGACAATATTGAAACACCCCTTCTTGAATCAGATGTTATCCTTTGGGCTATCTCGTCCGGGTAGTCTGTAAAAACCATCAACATTTTACCTTGCCCTGCACCGTATATCATATAGTCAATCGTTCTTGTGCTTATAAACATTGTGACAGCAGCATAGAGAGCACTTTCAACATTTTTGAAAACAAGGGCAGCCGCAATAATAATGACAATATCCGTTGCAAGCAAAACCTTACCAAATGATATGTGAGGGAACACTTTTCTCACAAGCCTTGCAACAATATCCGTTCCGCCCGTGGTTGCACCTCTAAGTATGACCATCGAAAGCCCTATTCCCGCTATTGCGCCACAAAAAAGAGACGCTAGCAATGGGTCACCTCTATATTCAGGCAAGTTAGATGAAAAAAGCTCCAACATTGCTGACAGCAAAGCCGTCACCCAAAGTGTTTTCCTAACAAGTTTGCCACCTATAAAAATCCATGCCAATATTATGAGCGGAATGTTTATGATAAAGTTTGTAACACCAATCGGTGTGTCAAATAAATAATTCAGAATTATTGCAACACCTGAAGCGCCACTTTGGGCAATGCCATTAGGTAGCGCAAACACAATTATTGCGGAGGAATAAAGCGCACTGCCAAGTATCCACATAAGATTGTTGACAAGAATCTCCAAAAGCCTTGCTTTTGAAGGTTTTTTTATTCTTATGGCATACTTATTGCTTTTTGCCATCTCGCTACCTCACCATAAATTCGCTAATTTTTTATACCATTGCTCGTTTAATTTCTATTCTTCCCAAGAGTTTTTAATTACATCGAAAAGCTCATCAATTCGTTGATTATTATCTGCCAAATACAAATACCCTATTAAGCACTCAAAGGCGGTTGAAAGATGATAATCCTCAACGCTTGCATTTTTAGGAGTGTGCGAAGTGTGGGCATTTCTTCCCCTGCGAAAAACCGCCTGCTCCTCATCGGTAAGCATTGGAAATATCAGCCCTGCGGCCTCCGCCTGAGCCTGTGCGCACACCCGTTTGACAACAAGGTTGTGAAGTTTTTTCACGGGGCGATTTGCCTGTTTTAAATAATATTTCCTGACCATAAGGTCAAAAACAGCATCGCCCACAAACGCTAAGCCGAGTGGGCTTATCAATGATGGGTTACACTTCTCCTTATTCAATGTAGTCAAATTCAAAGTCATAAACAGACACCGTATCCCCTTGTGAAATTCCCTTTTCTCTCAGGTCCTCAATTATTCCGCTCGAATGAAGAACCCTCTGAAAATATTGAAGAGATTCGTAGTCATCCAAGTTTGTTCTGTGCAGTATTCTAAGCAGCCACTCAGCTTCCACAAAATATATGCCGTCAATGACAGAAGTTTGAAAGCCACTTTGCTTGTTACTCTCAAAGAATTCTATCGGTATTTCTTCGCTCTCGTAGCGTTTAACGGGTGGCAATGTTGAAAGCATTTGCCACACCTTGTTTATAACATTATCAGTGCCCTCTTTTATAGGCGCACACATCTTTAAAAACTCGAAGCCATTATCTTTCATATATTTTTCAAGGCGTTCAAGCTGTTCATCCTCCGCTAAATCAATTTTGTTTGCAACAACAATTTGTGGCCGATGTGAAAGCTCTGGGTTGAACGCTTCAAGTTCAGCGTTTATTTTTTCAAAATCCTCAATTGGATCTCTGCCCTCACTGCCTGCTGCGTCAAGAATATGAACAAGCATTCTGCAACGCTCAACGTGCCTTAAAAACTTATGCCCGAGCCCTATGCCCTCACTAGCCCCCTCTATCAGCCCAGGGATATCCGCCATAACGAATGAGTTACCCTCACCCATTCTGACAACTCCGAGAACAGGTGTTAGAGTTGTGAAATGATAGTCCGCAATTATGGGCTTTGCCTCGCTCACAACGGAAACTAAAGTTGATTTTCCAACATTGGGGAATCCTAGCAACCCGACATCGGCAATCAGCTTCAATTCAAGCCTGATATCCCACTCCTCGCCGGGCGTTCCACCTTTTGCAAACCTCGGCGCCTGTCTTGTAGGGGTTGCAAAGTGGGAATTACCCCAACCACCTCTGCCACCTTTAGCGGCAATAAATGGTTTATCGTCGGACATATCCGCCATTATTTTTCCACTTTCAACCTCACGGATTATTGTTCCTCTCGGGACTCGGACAAATAAATCCTCGCCACTCTTTCCAAAGCGACGGTTGCCCTCCCCATTTTTTCCGCTTTGAGCTTTATATTTTCTCTTGTAGCGAAAATCCGCTAAGGTTGCAAGATTATCGTCAACAACAAAAATGACATCGCCGCCCTTGCCGCCGTCGCCGCCGTCTGGGCCACCTGCAGCTACATACTTTTCTCTGCGAAAAGAAACGGCGCCATTGCCACCGTCTCCTCCTTTTATTAAAACTTTCGCTATGTCAACAAACATCTATTTCCTCCAATTGAAGCTAAAACTATTATTGCCCTCTTGCGGCTTTAATATTTTTAACAAACTGCTTTGCTGTCTGTGTTATTTTATCATAATCGCCTGTTTTTGCACCTGATGTGAGTGCGCTCCCTGCTCCAACAGCAACGGCGCCCGCTCGTATCCATTCGCCGACATTGTTTACATCGACGCCACCTGTGGGCATCATTTTAGCGTAAGGTATCGGCCCTCTGATGTCTTTAATTATTTTTGGCCCGAAAAGACCGCCAGGGAACACCTTTAAAATATCTGCTCCCGCCTCCATTGCCAAAACCGCTTCACGAACTGTCATTATGCCCGGCATAACAGCAACCCTGTACCTGTTGCATATTTTTACGGTTTCTTCGTCAAAATAGGGGCTGACAATATATTGTGCACCGGAAAGCATTGCTATTCGTGCTGTTGCCGCATCCATAACCGTTCCTGCACCAAGAATTATCTGGTCAGCGGTATATTTTTTTGCAAGGTTTGCAATAACCCTATCCGCATTCGGCACTGTAAATGTCAATTCAATCGCTGCCACGCCACCTTCAATGCAAGCGTCGGTTATCCTCTCCGCCTGCTCGGTGCTTTCGGCTCTAACAACTGCAACAATTCCGCATTCTTGAATTTTAGTCAGCACTAGTTCCTTATCCATTATATATTATCTCCTTTTCGGTTGCCTTAATTGCCGGTTGTAATTAAGACCGATTTATCTTTTCACTCTTGCCCCGCCACCTGAAACAACGCCCTCGACTTCTTTTAATGATGCCATGCTTGTGTCGCCCGGTGTTGTCATTGCAAGTGCGCCGTGCGCAACACCATAATTTACGGCCCTTTGTGCATCGCCAAAGGTCATTAAACCATAAATTAACCCCGACGCAAAGCTGTCTCCGCCACCGACTCTGTCAAGTATTTCAAGGTCTTGCAAATTTAAACCTTTATATATTTTCCCATCAGCCCAGCATAAAGCGCTCCAATCGTTAATTGTTGCTGTTTTGACCGTTCTTAAAGTCGTTCCAACTGCTTTAAAGTTTGGATAATCTTTAACCGCGCGCTCAATCATTTTGCAATATCCGTCAACATTGAGCTCCTTGAGGTTTTCATCATTGCCCTCAACCTCAAAGCCTAAGCTGGCGGTAAAATCCTCCTCATTGCCTATCATAACATCAATATACTTAGCAATTTCACGGTTCACCTGCTGTGCTTTCTCTTTGCCACCAATATCTTTCCATAAAGAAGGGCGGTAATTAAGGTCGTATGAAACTATTGTACCATGCTTTTTGGCAGTTTTCACCGCTTCTATAACCACTTGAGCGGTTGTTTCAGAGAGAGCGGCAAAGATTCCACCCGTGTGAAACCAACGAACTCCGAGAGTTTTGAAAATATACTCCCAGTCAATATCCCCAGCTTTCAACTGCGAAACAGCGGTATTCCCTCTATCTGAAACACCGAGTGCGCCACGTATGCCAAAGCCACGCTCTGTAAAGTTCAGACCGTTTCTGACTGTTTTGCCAATTCCGTCATAAGGGGCCCATTTTATCAGGGAGGTATCCACACCACCTTGAAGAATAAAATCTTCAATCAGTCTGCCAACTTCATTGTCTGCAAATGCGGTAACAACAGCCGTTTTTAAACCAAAACAGCGCCGCAAGCCTCTTGCAACGTTGTATTCGCCACCGCCCTCCCAAGCTCGGAAGTAGCGTGCGTTTTTCACCCTTTCATCGCCGGGGTCGAGTCTTAACATAACTTCACCTAGAGACAGCATGTCAAAAGTGCAGTCCTCTTTTTTCTTAACAGTCAAATTCACAGTAAACACCGTCCGTTATATAAATAGTTTTCTTTTAAACACCTGAATATGCGGAAAATCCGCCGTCAACCGGCAAAATTACTCCTGTCACAAAACCTGAATATTCACTGTCACACAAGAACATTAAAGAGCCCGTCAAATCATCGGCAGCACCGAAACGCCCTAATGGTGTATGTGATAATATTTTGTCTGAACGAGGGGTCAATGTACCGTCTTCATTATAAAGAAGGTTTTTGTTCTGAATCGTTGAGAAAAACCCAGGTGCTATTGCGTTAACACGAATCCCGACATCCGCAAAATGGACTGCCATAAACTGTGTGAAGTTAGACACAGCAGCCTTTGCAGCAGAATATGCAGGTATTCTTGTCAATGGGCGGAATGCGTTCATTGAGGATATGTTTATTATACATGCTCCTTCTTTACCGACCATGTCAATTGCAAACGCCTGAGTAGTAATCAAAGTACCCAAAAAGTTCAGATTAAACACAAATTCGATTCCTTTAGGGTCAAGGTCAAAAAAGGTTTTTATACCCTGCGCTTTTTCAGTGATATCCTTTAGTTCAAGGGTATCTTTTGATGTTGTGCCTTTCGGGCTGTTTCCGCCCGCTCCGTTGATGAGAATATCACAAACACCGTATTTTTCCTTGACGATCTTTTTAGCATTCTCCATGCTTTCGTATTCAAGAACATTGCACCCAACTGCTATTGCTTCGCCACCGAACGCCTTGATTTCATCAGCAACAACCTGTGCTGCGTCCTCACGCAAGTCCAATATAGCAACTTTCACGCCTGAACGAGCTAAGTCCTTTGCAAAACCGCTGCAAAGCACTCCACCGCCACCTGTTACTACGGCAATTTTATTTTTTAATTTGTCATGCTTAATCATTATTTACCCTCCGTACATTTTGAAACAGCCTCCCACAAGCCGTTTAGATATGTTGCGCCGAGTGCCCTGTCATAAAGGCCGTAACCCGGGCGTGCAACTTCGCCCCACAGCATTCTGCCGTGGTCGGGCCTTATGTAGCCGTCAAATCCGCTCTCATAAAGAGCCTTGACTATTTCATACATGTCAAGCGAACCGTCACTTGAAAGGTGTGAGGTTTCGTTGAACCAATCTTCACGCACCTTTATATTTCTCAAGTGCGCAAAATATATCCTGTCGCCAACCTCTCTTATCATTGACGGCAAGTCATTTTTCAAGCTTGCGCCAAGAGAGCCTGTGCAAAAAGATAGTCCATTCGCAGGGCTGTCAACTAATTTTAAGAAAACCCTTATGTCATCAATGTTTTTAATGATTCTGGGCAGACCAAAAATATCCCACGGTGGGTCGTCGGGATGGATTGCCATCTTAACGCCGCACTCTTCACAAACAGGGATAATTTCCTCAAGAAAACTCTTGAGGTTTTTTCTTAAATCATCTGAGGTTATGCCCTTGTATTTTTCAAACATCTCCTTGATTTCGCCCATGCGCTCGGATTCCCACCCGGGCATTGCATAGCCATGTGAATTGTCATCAATCTCTTTGAACATATCCTCAGGGCTTTTACCTTCAATTTGCTTGCCATTATAGGATAGGGCTGTTGAGCCATCTCCCATGTCCATAGCAAGGTCTGTTCTCGTCCAATCAAAAACGGGCATAAAATTATAGCATATAACTTTTACTCCTACTTTTGAGAGGTTGCGTATAGTTGTTTTGTAGTTTTCAATATATTTTTGTGCGCTTGGTAAACCAAGCTTTATGTCCTCATGGACATTGACACTCTCAATACATTCCATAGTAAGACCAGCGGCTTCAATTTGATTTTTCATCTCTGATATCATTTCAAGCGGCCAAACCTCCCCTGCAGGGAGAGTATGTATTGCAGGAACAACTCCGACAACTCCGGGGATTTGACGAATTTGCTCCAATGTAACGGTGTCCTTTTGTTCGCCAAACCAGCGTAAGGTCATTTGCATTGGTGAACCTCCTTTTTTTATCTAAATGATGCAGACATGTCGCCCTCTACTGTCTCCACAACTTCCTTTTTACCTTTTGAGGAAGCGATTTTTTTCTGCAACTCGTTATAGAATAAATCCTCATCAAGCGGAAGGTTAATTTCTTTACCCAACCACTGGGAAAGGTGAGCCGCATTTGAAATTGTCAGCCCGTTTATGCCTTCCTCTCCTTTTGCAACAAGAGGCTCGCCTCTGAGAATGTTTGCAGCGAACACATTTACAACGCCCACATGTTGCTCATTCTTGCCGTCAGTTTCAGGCACTATCTTTTCAATTTTCGGTGAACCAAACCCTTCGGGAGTGTTTGCAAGGTGGTCCTTTGTTGAGCAATCAAGCTCGTTTATAATCAAGTCCTCTTTATCACAAATAATTTGTGCCTTATCAAGTGTAATCTCCAAACGGTTTGTGCCAGGGGCGTCGGCGGTTGATGTCACAAACACGCCTGTTGCACCGTTCGGGTATTCAACATACATTGTTACATCGTCTTCAACCTCAATATCATGCCATTTACCTTCATGACAAACAGCATGCACCTTGTTAGGCATGCCGCAAATCCATTGCCATAAATCAAGGTTGTGCGGGCATTGGTTGAGAAGAACTCCTCCACCTTCACCCGACCATGTTGCACGCCATCCACCAGAATTGTAGTATGCCTGAGTTCTGTACCAGTTAGTTACAATCCAGCTGACACGCTTCATTTCGCCGTAAACTCCGCTTTCGACTAACTCTTTGATTTTTCTGTAAACATGGTTTGTTCTTTGGTTATACATTATTGCAAAAACTCTGCCCGTTTCTTTTGCAACCTCGTTTGCTTCTCTTACCTTCTTTGTGTAAACACCTGCGGGCTTTTCAATGAGGACATCAAGCCCTTTTTTCATTGCATCAATTGCAATTGTCGGGTGGTCATAGTGAGGGGTTGCTACAAGAACAGCATTGCAGTCGCCACTGTCGATAAGCTCATCGCTCGAGCTATAACATTTTATTTCAGGCATAATCTTTTTTACGTTTTCAAGTTTGTCTGGGTTAGTGTCTGCTACACAGGTTACTCTTGTTTCAATAAATTCACCTTTGCAATAGTTTTTAATATACCCTGTGCCCATGTTACCAACACCGATAACACCAATTCTTATTGGTTGCACTTTTTCTATAAGAGCCTTAGTTGCATCAACTGCCGCTTTGAAGCTCGCTTCTCTGTTAGGGTATTTAAAATCCTGACCTTCAAGCTTGTCAATCAACTTGTTGTCTTTCTCAAGCTCTTGCAACCCTTCGAAAACTGTGAGATGAGGCTCGACGCACAGAACTCTCTCGCCCTTTTTTCTTGCAAATATGCGAAGAATTTCCTCTAAATTACCGTCGCCTAAGCCTGCAGGCGTAACCATTCCGTCGGACTTTCTTGCGTCTTTAATGTGAAGATATGTTGTGTGTTTGTTAAGTTGTTTGAATGCAGGGAGGGTATCGACTCCGCAATGGATAAAGTTTGCGGTGTCAAATATACCTCCAAGGTTTTCGCCAACAGCTTCGTGTAATTCAATGCATCTTTCGGGGATGTCTGCGTAAATGCCTTTTTCGTTTTCATGACAGCAGAGAATATCAAACTTCTTTGAATATTCTGCCATTGCACCTACACGGCGAAAAACCTCGTTTTTATATGCTTCATAGCTTTCACCCTCATTAAAGTAAAAGCTGAAAATTCTTATGTATTTTGCCTCAAGAACCTTAGCAACCTCAACTGTGTTCTTGAAAGCCTCAAAGTGTGGCTCAAACGGCTCTGTTATTTCAATCTTCCCGTAAAAAGAGCCTATTGTTGCAACTTTTATGTCTGCTTCATCGAGTTTTTTCTTGAGTTTTTCAGCCTCATCAACTGTGAAGTTTGAGATGTTTTTTCCGTCAACCCCTCTTAACTCAACATGGGTAACTCCGTTTGCTTTACATGCGGCTATCTGACCGTTCATATCTGCAGATGCCTCATCTGAAAAAGCTGATAAAATAAACTTTGCCATTTTTTATCCTCCCGTTGTTTGAGAAAGATTGCTCAAACCATCTTCCCCTTATATTTTCTTAAACATAATACCATAAAACCCCAATAAAATAAAGGCAATTTGATATAATTATCGCATTTTTTATTTCTCTTTCAATATATTTGGATTGCTCGCTTATTTGTGTGACTTCCGCTGAATTTATCTGCAAAAAGTATTTAAAACTGTATTAATTCAAAGTGTTTCAAAAGCAAAAAGATATTCGGTATTGACAAAAAGCAACAAATAACATAATATCAAAATATATTTATATAAAGGTTGGTGGATTTTGTGAGTTACGAATCGCTCTCCCCTAAAGCTCTTAAGCTTATGAGACTCAGCTCGTTGCTGTTGATGTTTTTCATTTTGATTTTACCCTCACTTGTCGCTATTGCTGTTGGCAAAAACACAATTCCCATTGCAATTCCTATCGCAATTATTGTATTAAGCATTGTATATATCTTTGCTGTACCACTCATTAGGTTCAGGAGGTACAAATACCTCATTGCGTCTGACAGAATTGAAATAAAAGAGGGAATACTGTTCATAAAAAGAACAATCGTGCCCATTGACAGAATTCATCAGATAGATGTGTTGAGAGGGCCTATTGACAACCTTTTCGGTGTTGCCAAGGTAAATATTACAACAGCCGGTTCGATTGCCACTTTTAGATTTTTAGAGCTTGAAAAAGCAGACGAAATTGCAGCATATTTAAACAGCAATCTGAACAAAAAGATAAGCAAAATCGAAGAGGTGCAAAACGATGTTTAACACCCCTACCCGTAACCATATATCTATTATAATTGAGAGACTAGGCTTTTTCTTCGTCATACTCGTTTTCGGAGCGTTTAATTTTTTGACCGACTCCGAACAAGAGGTTTTGACAAAGGAGTTTTGGACAAAGCTTGCAAGCACAGCTACTAGTGCGCAAGACTATGCAATTGCCCTTTCGGGGTTTGGATTCATCGCCGTTTGCGCTATTGTTTTACTAGTTTCATTCTTTATATGGAGAAAAACTTTTTTCTACATAGACGGCTCTGATTTTGTTTACGAAAGACGCACGATATTTAAAAAAAGCTCAAGGTTATCTATATTAAACATTTCAACCGTAAACATTGAACAAAATGTTTTTGAACGCTTTGTCGGGACTTCAAAAGTCAAAATTGACCTCAACTCCTCCCACACCGCACAGAAAACAGATTTTACCTTTGTTTTGAAAGAAGGGTTCGCTCAACACTTAAAGGAGGAGCTGCTCAAAAACAGGCAAACACTTCTTGGAACTGAACAACCTTCAACAAACGAGGCCGGCCCTCACCCCATTGAAACACAAGCATATGAACCGCGGCAAACTGTTGTTTCATTTTCAATAGCACAGGTGATTCGCCACAGGCTTTTAACCTTACCAATTCTGCAAGGGCTCTTCGCTGCGATTATTATATTCTCACCCTTGTTTTCGCAGAGCATGGATGCTACATCAACTAATAGTATTGTTTTTTGTGTTGTTCTATCGGTGCTCGGCGGCACATTTGCAACGGTGTATTCCATATTGAATCATATCGGTTACACAGTTAAAACGGACAGCAAGAACATCTACATATCTTACGGCGTTCTTAAAAAGGCGGAATACAGCTTTGAGTACAGTAAAATAAACAGCGTTTTTATAAAGCGTCCCCTTTTAGCAAGAATATTCGGGCTTTGCTCACTTGAGGTTGCAGTTGTTGGCTTCGGCAACGAAAACAAAGAGGTCCCCCAGCTTTGTCTGCTTGTTAGCAATAAACAGGCAAACGAAATTCTCAACCACTGTGCACCAGATTATGTTTGCGATAACGAAATTATACAATCACATAAATCAGCCTTTTTGATGGTTTTTATAAAAATCTTATTATTCACTGTTGTTTTGGTAGGCGCAGGTCTCTTTATTGAAAGCTCAACCTATTGGCAAGTCATTGCGCTTTTGTTTGCACTTTTGCTCTGCTCCGGATATTTAAGTGTTATCACAAAAAGCATTGCGTTTGATGACAATCTTTTTCAATATTCAAAGGGTATATTTTCAAAGCAGACAACAATGGTGAAATACGGAGATATGCAAAACACCGTTGTGAAAACAAACCCGATAACGAAAAAGTACGGTTCAGGTAGAATGAACTACAGTATCCTTGCCGGCATAAAGCAAAAAACTCATTTGACAGGGTATTTTGAAACAAAGCTTTTTGAGCAGGTCAGCAAAAGGGTTGTGACGGCAGAGGACAAATCCTCATACAGATATTAATTTGTATTATATTTTACAACACGAATTGTTGACACAAAACACTGGCGGTACTATAATGTGTCAAGATAATGATTAGTAACTTTTAATACAGAAGGGACTTGACACTAATGGAATTGAAAACCCCTCTTTACGAAATGCACGTTAAATACGAGGGCAAAATTGTGCCCTTTGCAGGTTATCTTTTACCCGTACAATATAAAACAGGCATTGCCACAGAGCACATATCAGTGCGCACTAAGGCAGGCATGTTTGATGTTTCCCACATGGGTGAGCTAACACTTGAAGGCCCCGATGCTCTTAAAAACCTACAAAACCTTCTTACCAACAACTTTGAGGGTATGTATGACGGTCAAGTCAGATACAGCCCCATGTGTAATGAAAAAGGTGGAGTAGTCGACGACCTCCTTGTCTACCGCAAAAACGAGAACTCGTATTTAATAGTTGTCAATGCTGCAAACCACGACAAAGATGTTGCTTGGGTCAAATCACACATAAAAGGCGATGTCATCTTTAAAGACATTTCCGCCGACATTGCTCAAATAGCGTTACAAGGCCCATTGTCAAAGGATATCCTCACAAAGCTTGTAAATGAAGATTGCTTGCCTGTAAAATATTACAGCTTTAAAGAAAATGTGTTGATTGACGGTATCGATTGCCTTGTTTCAAAAACAGGGTACACGGGCGAGAGCGGATATGAAATATATACATCAAACAAATTTGCAATTGATTTGTGGGAAAAACTCATGGTAGCGGGTGAGGAATTTGGTCTTATCCCGTGCGGTCTCGGTTCAAGGGACACACTTCGTCTTGAGGCTGCGATGCCCCTTTACGGCCATGAAATGAGCGATGATATCAGCCCACTCGAAACAGGTTTAGGGTTCTGCGTTAAACTCGACAAAGACGATTTTATCGGCAAGCGTGCAATTCTAGAAAAGGGCGCACCAAAAATCAAGCGCATAGGCGTTGAGCTTATCGACCGTGGAATTGCTCGTGAGAGCTGCAAGGTGTATCAGGGCGAAAAAGAAATCGGCACAACCACCTCCGGCACAATGTGCCCTTATATCAAAAAAGCTGTTGCTATGGCATTTGTTGGCGTTGACAGCGTCGACAATGGTGACGAGGTGTTTGTTGATGTCAGGGGCAAAAAGCTGCGTGCAAAGGTTGTCCCCTTGCCTTTTTACAAAAAATAAACATAGACTATATAACAAAATCGGTGGTTGTTTTTCACAACCACCGATTTTAAATTTATGTTTCGATTACATTA
>DASRNM010000054.1:0-2671 GCA_035647435.1 Clostridia bacterium | reverse complement strand
TTTAAATTATCGTTGTATGACAAATTACCGTTTTGTGTTGTCATTTTCAGTAATAATATGTATAATAATAATTACAACTATCCTTAGAACAATTTTACTTATTATGTTTTGAAAGGGAGTCATCTTATTATAATTACAACTACACCAACTGTTGAAGGGAAAAACATTGTTGAATACAAGGGCATCGTTTTTGGCGAGGTTATTGCAGGTGTTAATGTTATAAAAGACATTGCTGCAGGCTTTTCAAATTTTTTTGGCGGTCGTTCAGGTACATATGAACAAGAGCTAA
This sequence comes from Clostridia bacterium, assembly GCA_035647435.1. Taxonomy (GTDB): domain Bacteria; phylum Bacillota; class Clostridia; order Oscillospirales; family Acutalibacteraceae; genus JAAZFZ01. Next base: position 2,382 of record DASRNM010000054.1, on the reverse strand, counting down.
TCGAAGCGAGAAACAACGCTATAAATGAAATGGAAAGCAGAGCAATGCAAATGGGTGCAAATGCCGTTGTCGGCGTTGATGTTGACTATGAGGTGCTCGGTGCTGACAATGGAATGCTTATGGTTGCTTGCTCGGGCACTGCAGTTATTTGTAGATAATCAAAAATTTTCGGAGGGTTACAATGAGTTACGCTGACAAAGTATTTATAGAGAATTGCAAAGATATTCTTAACAATGGTTTTTGGGACACTGACTATGACGTTCGCCCAAAATGGAGGGACGGTTCAAGTGCGCACACGATAAAAAAGTTTGCTATGGTCAACCGTTACGACCTTTCAAAAGAATTTCCAGCAATCACAATCAGGAAAACGAATTTCAAGGCCGCTGTTGATGAAATTCTTTGGATATGGCAAAAAAAGTCTAACAATGTCAATGATTTAAACAGTCATATATGGGATTCATGGGCAGACAAAGACGGCAGCATTGGCAAGGCGTACGGGTACCAGCTCGGCATTAAGCATGAATACTCCGAAGGTGAATTCGACCAGGTTGACAGAGTTATTTTTGACCTAAAAAACAACCCTATTAGCCGCCGAATTATGACAAACATCTATGTGCATCAAGATTTGAATGATATGAATTTGTACCCTTGCGCTTACAGTATGACTTTTAATGTTACAGGCAAAAAACTCAACGGGATTTTAAATCAACGCTCGCAAGATATGCTCGTCGCAAACAACTGGAATGTTTGCCAATACGCTGCATTGCTGCATATGCTCGCTCAATGCTGTGGCTTTGAGGTTGGCGAGCTTGTGCATATTGTTGCTGACGCTCATATTTATGACAAACACATTCCACTTGTTGAGGAGCTTATAAAAAAAGAGCCCTTTGAAGCTCCTAAATTTGAAATTGACACAAGTATAAAGGATTTTTATGATTTCACTGCGGATTCATTAATCCTAAAGGACTATAACACGCACGAGTTTAAAACCAGAATTCCCGTTGCAGTTTAGGAAAGGACATTCATAATGAATTTAATTGTTGCTGTTGATAAGAATTGGGGTATCGGTAGAGATAACAAGCTGTTATTTTATATCCCTGCGGATTTGAAATATTTCAAAAGTAAAACTATTGATAAGGTTGTCATTATGGGGCGATCCACATTTTTGACTATGCCTAACCAAAAACCGCTTAAAAACAGAAAAAATATTATACTTACAAAAAACGTAAATCTTCAAATTGAAGGTGCCGTAGTGTGCAATGATTTTGAAAGTTTATTTGACGAAATTGAAACTCATAACAGCGAGGATGTTTTTGTCATCGGTGGTGAATCCATATATCAACAATTGCTTGATTATTGCGACACCGCTTATATAACTAAAATTCAAGCAGACGGAAATGCTCAAAAGTTCTTTCCCAATCTTGACAAAAAAGATGACTGGGAGTTCGTCGAAAGTTCTGAACAGTTTGAGGATAATGGGTACCAGTTCACCTACAACACATATAAAAAGATAAAGTAGTTTAATAATAAAAAACCTCCATTTTTTCGGAGGTTTTTGTTTTTAGCCTATAAACATTTGTGTCCAATAGTTTTCTGTATGGGAGCTACCCGCGGAATAATATCCGACTCCTATTTGCGTATATTTCGAGTTTAAAATGTTTTCTCTGTGCCCTTGAGAATTCATCCACCCGTCAACAACTGCTTTTGCTGTTGTATATCCCTTAGCAATGTTCTCCCCAGCTGTTCTGTAAGATATCCCAAATTTCTTAATCATTTCAAAGGGAGTGCCATACGTCGGGCTATTGTGAGCAAAATAGTTTTTATCATTCATATCCTTAGATTTAAGTCGAGCAACAGCCGAAAGGTCTTCATTCAAAGTCAATGCACTCAACCCGTGCTCTTTGCGGCGCTCATTTACAAGAACAACAACCTCCCTCTCAAGCTGAGAAACCGTCGTTGAAGGTGTTGACTGTTTTGGGCCAATTTTTTTAGTTGTTGTAGTCTTTTTGGTAGTTGTAATCTTTTTGGTTGTTGTAGTTTTTTTGGTGATTGTAGGTTTCCTTATTGTAACAGTTGTTTTCGTTGTTGTTTCTCTTTTAGCTTCCCCCTGCGTTTGAATTTCGGTGTTTGATTCGCCGCTCTCATTCGGGCCTATTATACCAAAATCCTCATTCTGCGTCGTCGTTTCTCGGTTTGTAGTGCTTTCTACAAATTCCGTGGTTAAATTGTTGAAATCTAAAGCATTTCTTAAACTTGACGATGTGAAAAGAGCTATCGACAATGCCGAAACGACTACAACTATTCCAATCGATATGCCTTTATATATTTTTTTCATTATGATTTCCCCTTTTATGACTTCACTTCTTATTATGTCCAATGCTT
>DASRNM010000053.1:0-4129 GCA_035647435.1 Clostridia bacterium | reverse complement strand
TAAAAGAAGAACAAAAAAGTAAGGGATTTCTAACACATTTTTATCAAAACATCAAAATGCAAACAAAAATAAAACCCACAAGATATTTTAAGTCTTGTGAGTTTAAGGCATGTTAATAAATAAAGCAAAATTTAACTTTATCAATCTTTGAATTTAAGCTTTTGATTTGTTGTGAAAGTCTAAGCTTATCTAACCTTTTGTAAAATTTCCACTACCTCATCTGTTTTGAGCACTTTCCCGTATGAAACAACCTTTCCGTCTACAACAAGTGCGGGCATAGTCATCACACCATAAGCGGCAATCTGTGAAAAATCGGTCACATGGTCAATAGTAGTGTCCATTCCAAGTTGCTCTAAAGCTGCCTTTGTTGCGGCTTCAAGCTGATTGCACTTCGCACATCCGCCTCCCAAAACCTTTACACTTGCACCCTCGTTTTTGGCGGTTTCTGCTTTTGCCATGCTTTGTGCATCGCAATCACCGCAAGAACATGATGAATTTTCAACTTTTTTACTCTTTCTTCCAAACAATGCCATAATAAAATCTCCTTTTTAATACTATGTTAGAACCCAAGATAAAACATATAAAATCCAATGAGCAAGACCAGTGTACCCATCACTGCTTTTAGCACCGTGCTTGCTTTACCATATTTTTCGCTTGAAGAAAACTTTTGAACAAAGCCTATGGATGTTCCAGCTACAATTGCTAGAATGCCATGACCAATTGAATACATCAGCAACAATAGTATTCCCCAAAAAACGCTCCCTTTTCCGGCGACGATAGCAAGCAGGGCGATAAGTACAGGTGTGGAGCAGGGTGAGGAAAAAACTCCTCCAAGAATTCCTGCAAGGAAAGCACCTAAGTAGCCTTTTTTAGTGTTTTTAGAAACTAGATAACTTGATGGTATAATTTCAAATATTCCCCACGTTTGTAAAGCCATCAACAACATTAGTATGCCTAAAATTATGTACCACCATGATGCAGAATTCCCAATTAAACGCCCGGCAATAGAAGCACTTACCCCTAATGTTGTAAATGTGACAGCGGCTCCCAAAGCAAAAGTGATAGAAAGCCAGAATGATTTTTTTGCATTCCTCTGACCAGCACCACCCACGTAACCTATGACAAGAGGGATACTAGACAAAGAACAAGGGGTAAAAGAAGTAAGTACTCCAGCTACAAATGCAATTATAGGTGCGAGCCAACCACTCTCAACAATTATTTTGGACAAAGCTTCTAGGATTTGTGTCATCCATCTACCCCCATATCGGCAAGGATAGTCCGCATTTGCTCTTCTGTCAGTCCACCCTGATGTACAGTGAAAGCATGTTCACCAGTGTCCTTGTGGCTATACATGTCAAACATAATTTGAATATCATCATTTGGCACATAAGGTTTACCGTCAGCGGTGATAAAGATCTGAGTGGGAATGATCTGAACAGGGAAACCCTGTGCAGCTTCTCCATTTTTCCATACGTCAACAAATTTAATTATGGCTTTGCCCTGCATTTCAGCATTTAATGTTTTTAAGACAGGAGCCATCTCTTTACAAGGAATACATGAATCAGCTCCAAAATCAATGATGATTGGTAAGTTATATTCTTTAAATAAATCTAAATCAATTGATGTTGTCTCAAGCATAAAATGTTCCTCATTAATAGGTGTTACAAGGTCTTCTAACCCTTTATTTATATTCTTAAATATCCATATCCCTGCAACAATGAAAAGCAAAAAAATGGGGATTACGATTTTTAATAGTTTTTTATTATCCATCAGCAACAATTGCCTCCACAAGAGTAATTAGATTTAACTTTCTTTCCGCTAAAGAACTCTTGCAGGTTTTCTGGCAATTCATACTCTTTGCAAAAATAATCAGTTTCAGCCTTGCCAAATACTGCATTTAGAATAGCCTCAGCAAGCATTTCTTTCGGGGGCACCTCGTAGAAATCCCCTTTATATTCAAACACCCGGCAGTTAACATCGGTTCCGCTTATGTCACTGCAGCAACCGCAACTATTCTCTGCAACCGATAGGCAAATGTCTTTGCCGTTGACTCGGATTGTAGGCGATGAAAGAAACCTATATCGTTTTGATAATTCTGCTGTTTCAATCTCAATTTTGTTATAATTTACGTCAAAACCTGCAAGGTTTAGCGCAGGGGTAAGTGTTGCCATGACCTCATCAAGCACATTGTCCGTTCCAATACAACGCTCGCAGATTTGAAGATCTAGATAAAGATACTCAATAACAATCTTTTTTTCGGATACTGTTCCGTATCCGCAAGAGTAACAGAATTTCTCCTCAGCTTTTTCTCCATTTGGAGGTGTACAACCTGTATCATCACCCACATAGCTAACCGCTTCGTCAGGGCAACGACTACCACAACCGTGACAATGATCGACACACAATTCGGGGCTCTTCACAGCAGACGAAGGGGCCTTTGTAGTGTCATATGCACCGTGGGGGCAATTCGTGATATAGTCACCACACTCAACGCACATCAAATAATCAATATCAGGATACCGTTTTTTTGTCATAATTTTTTCCCCTAAACTAACAACGACTGGAAAGCGTTAAACAAGTAACCGACAATTATGATTCCAATCGTACAGATTGCAATAAAAAGTGCCAAAAGCTTTGGTTTAACCGCCTTGCGTAGCATAATCATTGACGGTAGAGAAAGTGTAGTAACTGCCATCATGAAAGACAAAATAGTGCCGAGCTGTGCTCCCTTGGAGAACAGTGCTTCTGCAATGGGGATTGTTCCAAAAATGTCGGCATACATGGGAGTGCCGATAAGAGTAGCTAGTATAACACCAAAGGGGTTATTGTTACCGAGGACCCTTGCCACCCATTCTTGGGGAATCCAGTTATGAATGAATGCACCGATTCCGACACCGATAAGAATATAAGGAAATACTTTTTTAAAGGTTGAGAGCATTTGCTCTTTTGAAAAAGCAAGTCTATCTTTTCTTGACAAATCAGGTGATTCTATATCAACACCGCCAGCAGTCATAATGAAGCTTTCAACGTGCTTCTCCATGTGCAACTTCTCAATAATCGTGCCACCGATTATTGCTATCATTAAACCAATTACAACATAGATGATAGCCACCCTTGCGCCGAAAATACTCGTCAACAAAACAAGGGAGCCGAGGTCTACCATTGGCGAAGAAATCAAAAAGGAAAAGGTCACTCCCAAAGGCAGGCCTGCAGATGAAAAACCTATAAAGAGCGGGATTGAGGAGCATGAGCAAAATGGTGTTACAGTGCCGAGCAGGGCGGCAATAGAATTTGCCCCGATACCATGAAATCGCCCAAGAATTTTCTTGCTGCGCTCAGGTGGAAAGTAACTCTGAATGTAGCTGATAAAAAAAATCAAAAGACATAAGAGGAATGTTATTTTGATTACATCATAAACAAAAAATTGAATACTACCTACCCAACGGTTGGTTAGGTCAAACCCGATTGCTGAAAGGCCGTTGCCAATCAATTCGCTTAACCATTTCATGCCGAGAATTTGGTTTTGGAAAAAGAGCCAAATTGCTTTTAATATTTGCATCTTGTATAGCCTCGCTTTCAATATAGAATAATCATATCTAATAATTTTGATTTATTATACCTATAAAAAACCATCACAATGATGGCTTTTATTTTTAGCAACAATTGTTGTTCTTTGTTTTTATACTTGATGTTGTCAGGGTTTTAAGCAGTTCGAGCGCATAACCGCTGCCTGTTTCACTGATTTTATAGTGCGTCCATTTACCCTCCTGCCGACTTTCAACAAGGCCCGACTCAACCAAAATCTTCATGTGGTAAGAAAGACCGGATTGCCCTAAATCTAATTGTTCTAACAAAACACAGGCACATTTTTCACCACCACGCAACAATTCAAGTATTCTAAGACGCTTTTCATCACAAAAAGCTTTGAACACTTTTGCGTGCTTGTCATGTATTGTACTCAAAATATCACCTCACATCAAAAATATTTGATATGTTATCAGTATATGCATCAAATCAATTTTTGTCAATATATTTTACTTAATAATTTTTAAATATTTTAAGTTATGATTATTTTGCTATAAACAATGATTTTTATAAAACATAAATAGTTAATCGCACATGGAATGGT
>DASRNM010000052.1:0-4302 GCA_035647435.1 Clostridia bacterium | reverse complement strand
CCTTACCTCTCATGCACTGCTTACAACAATTAAATCGTAATCGCTCTAAGCAATGCATGAATTATATTTAGTTAAAGTTCCTGAAACCCTTGATACCAAAACGTTAATGCACCCTGTCACTATTATGACACGCTCCCCAGTTGCAGCTACAATCAAGTTACGGTAGTAATTACGCACAGTGCGCTCTGCCTCTAACTTATCTAATATTTCCTGCTGATAGGAGTAGGGTGTAATATCAAAGGTGTAAGCGTCAAAATTATTGCTGTCAAAATATTTTTCGGCGCGAAGCGCTCTTGAAAGACGCTCCTTTTCGCTCTCTGAATAATCCTCAAATTCATTTGAATTCCAATAGCTTTCAAAGGTAGCTGCTATTTTGTCAATAGTTTCAGACAAATCTTTTTTCGTCACCTTTACGTTCCACTCCAAACCACTGGAAATGGCAACGTTGGAAAGATTCGAGGAGCCGACGTAAGCAGTAGTAAACCCTGTATCACGGTAAAACACATAGGTCTTAGCGTGCAGGCGTGTGCGTTTGGTATCATAGCTTACCTTGATTCGAGTATTTGGTATCTTTCGCAATTCCTCAATGGCTTTAACATCGGTGGCACCCATATACGAGGTGGTGATAATACGAAGCTCGCCTCCATTTTGCGTAAATTCGGTAAGCTCGTCTATAAGCAAACGCAAGCCGCTCCACTTAATGAAAGATACCAACATATCAACCCGATTGCAGGATGCAATTTCCTTCTTCAGCTCGGTGAACATCTGCGGCTCATGAATAGCACCTGTGAACAGTGAGCTTTGAGCAATTGATGTTTCAGGGCGCACAATTTTTGTTTTACCATTTAAAGCAAGAATGCTGTTTTGCTTATCAAAAAGGGCAAGAAGCTGCTCCGCACGCTTGGCAACCGCCAGCAAATCGAAATCAGCTTCTTTTGTTTCGGTCATAATGGTGGTAACAATTTTGTTTACAAGCTCAACCTGTGCGGCCAAATCTCCGCCGTTATCTCGAACATTATCAAGGCCTTTTTCAATGATTTCAGATACATATTTCGCTAACACCTTGGACGATTCTCCCGCATCAATCGGCGCAGTTTGACAGAGCTTGTCTGTGTTCTTCGCAAGCTCTTTGTCAAGACCTTTGTTTATAATTTGCTCATATATTCCTTGATGCAGCATCTATGTGTTACCTCGTTTTCTCAATCTTCTTACATTGACGCATCTGTTTTAGATGCATTTATAGTGTGATTTTACAAATATATCATATTACAATTCGACAGGTTTTGCAACATGTCGTTTTGTGTCTTTAGGAAATTCCCTCCACTTGTTGCAAAAGATTAAGCCTGCGCTCTTTACTGAACGCAGGCTTATGATATGTTTCTGAATTAGCTTATTGAATTGTGAACCTCGCTAAGAATATTGAGATTTTTAATCATCAAATGAATAGCCACAAGCTGCCCTATTCCTACAGTAAATAGTCCGACAAGTATCCATATAAGAACCTTGCCACCATCAACATCCACTGTTATGTTGTACCGCTGACCCGCATCATGGAGTCTTTCGCCAACATTGTAATACCACCAAAATGAATAAATTCCAAATGTAATTAACGTCAGGAAAAACAATGCAATAATTCCGCTTGTTTTTTTGCCATCCTCAACACAAATGACATTTACATCCTTTATAAGTTTATACCAGAAAACCAGCCCATATATTCCGAAAGTTATAAAGGATAATAAAATAAGCTTGAGCAAACTCCTGTTTGTTTGCAACATAAAAACACCTCCCTCTTTATTTATTATATCTTGGCTTGTGTTAAAGCTTGTATTTAAGTTCTCCGCCAAACTCACAAGCTTGATTTATCGCAAGCCTTAAAATGTTTCAAAAATTTCTTTGCCTTTTATTGTTAGGTTTTTATACAATGCAAACGATGCACCAGAAAAAACAACAAGCATTGTCGCAAGAAATACTTCTGCGTTAAAATAGTCTGTAAGTTTAAGATAATACGCAACCGTAGGGATTATTACCGACACAATAGACACTAGCATTGTCACCAATGTGCTTATGCTTTGTTTGACTGCCACCGTTTCATTAATCCAATCGAATTTTGGAAACCTTAGATTGATAAACACACCGACAAAAGCGGTAAACACTGTAAATGCACAGGGGAGGAGAAACACAAGCAGCGTTTCTGCCACTGATAGCGAAAGAAAGACGCTACACGAGGTTGCCGCAATTATAACGGTGGGTAAACATACAATCATGTGCATATATGCTTTTGCTGTGAGCACATCACCCGAATCAACCGGCAACGATCGTGCAATCCATAAGTTTTTGCCTTCAAGGGATATAGAGGGAGCTGAAATTATATTCGTTGCACTCAACGCACAAAGGGTTATAGCCATAAGTAAACCGATTTGCCCTTGAAATTCAGGAGGAAGTTGCAAAAACATATCTGTTACAATAGAACTTTTAACAGTAAGCACCACAGCAAATACAACAGTGAAAACAGCACCGAGTGCGCCGTTTAGCATGTACATCGGGCTTGAAGTAAAACGCAAAAGCTCTTTTTTGATAAGCGCTGTTTTCGGGCGGCTAACTTTAAGTGACTCTTCTTTATATTCAATTTTCGCTCGCCCTCTTTTTGTCGTGGCAATTTTTATAAAGCTATATGACAAAAGTGCATAGACAGCTACAAAGGGAACTATCGCAAACAACAAAAAAATCAAAAGGCTCAAGATGTCGTGTGTAGTGATTGCCATACCAAAATAATATGCAGGTGGCAACGCTTTCTGAACCACATTTGCAATCTGGTCGCCATTTTCGATAAGATGATTTATATATTTTTGAATATTGCTAAAAACTGCAAAATAACCAATTAGCAGACCTATTGACATCACCATTGTTACGGTGTTTTTGTTTCTCATTTTTGAACTGATAATCGCAACAACCCAACCAAAAAAGCTTGAAATGGCCATTACAAGAAACGGCAAAAAGATAAATGTCAGTGCAAAAAACACTATTCCCAAAGTGCTAACAGGGCAATTAATTATATATACCACTCCAGCAGGTAGAAGGATTAATGACTGGTACACATAATTCATTAATGTTAACACCATTATTCGGCTTGCCAAAATAAATTTAGGTGGTATCGGCATTGCAAGCAAAAGATCATTGTCCTTTGCCTCATAAAGCTGTGTTTGCACCATAAATATGCTAAAAATAAACGAAAGCAACAACGCCATTAGCCCAGCAAGCGCAAAATAAAGCCATTCAAGCTGCATTTTATACATCGGCTCGCACATTGAATCAAACAACATGCCTATCGAAAACTCGCTTGCAGCTATTGCATAAATCACAAAAATAGTTATTCCTATCTTAAATAGAGGGCTATGTTTTTTCTTGAGCCTTGAGCTTCTAAAAAAGTAACTGTAAAACGCCTGAAGGCGTGACTTTAACAGTGCCTTAAACATTTTTCTCCTCCAATTCAAGAAATACGGCTTCGAGCGAAACCTCGCCCTTAACTTTTTCCATATCGCCAGAAACAACAAGCTTTCCGTTCCTTATTATTGCGATTTTATCGCAAAGCTTTTCCGCAACCTCAAGAACATGAGTCGAGAAAAAAATCGCTCCGCCATTATCGCAAAGCTCTCTCATAAGAGTTTTTGTTTTGTGGGCAGATTTCGGGTCAAGTCCTACAAAAGGTTCGTCCATTATAATCAGCTTTGGGGTGTGTATGAGCGCAGAAATCAAAGCAAGTTTTTGTTTCATGCCGTGTGAATAGGCACTTATAGGCTGCGCTAAGTCTTCTGTCAATTCAAAAAGGTCAGCATATCTTTTGATTCTTTCATCACGTTCGGCCTGCCCAACGCCAAAAATATCGGCAATAAAATTCAAATATTTTATGCCGGACATGAATTCATATAAATCGGGGTTATCAGGAATATATGCTATTTTCTTTTTGCATTCAATAGGGTTTTTTTTGACCGAAATCCCGTCAACATATATTTCACCTTTGTCAAACTGAAGTATGCCACAACACGACTTGATCGTTGTTGTTTTTCCTGCACCGTTGTGGCCGATAAAACCGTAAATCTCACCCTTTTTTATGTGCAAGGATAGGTCATCAACAGCTTTTTTGTCACCATAGGTTTTGGTTAGGTTCTCAATTCTAAGCATATTTTTACCTCCCACAAAAAACTAATATTATTTTATTCTAATAAAAACAATATTACCACATTTTTCTTAGTTTTTCAATTTAAATGCTTTTTAATTATCACTGTTTAAAATTAAAAAAATCCG
>DASRNM010000051.1:0-9425 GCA_035647435.1 Clostridia bacterium | reverse complement strand
ATGTTATAATATGTCCATGTTTTGAGAGTTAGGTGAGTTAATGAAAAATATCGTTAAAAAGGTCAAACGCTTCTTTTCGCTTAAAGTTAAGCCATTCCTGATGAACAATAATAAAAGAAACCTTAAAATCTGCATTGTTTCGCTTGTTTCATTGCTTGTAATTGCAGGCACGCTTATAACTTTTTTTATTTACAATAAACTGGGTCTTATTAACTCGGGCGATGAGGGCATTGATTTCTCTGATTCAGATGCTAGTTATGTTGATGATTCAGACCATGACTTTGAGATTATACACGATGTTGGCGACTATGACTCGCTAAACAGCCTATTAAAACAATGGGCAACAAACGGCGGCGAGAAGATGTCGAGCAAAAATGTTGTGAACATTCTGTTGTGCGGAGTTGACAGCACCGACGGTACTATGGCAGGTGCTCGTTCAGACGCAATCATGATTGTTTCGGCAAACAGAGCGACCGAGAAAATAACACTTGTTTCAATTTTGAGGGACAGTTACACCTATATGGACATAAACGGTTCTGAACGATACCGAAAAATCAATGCTGTTTATAACTGGGGCGGCCCTGGAACACTTCTTGAAACAATCGAAAACAATTATAAAATTGAGATTGACGGTTATGTAAGCGTTGACTTCAAATCCTTCCCGAAGCTAATTGATGCGCTCGGTGGAGTTACTGTTGATGTTGAAAAATATGAGGCAGCCTACATTAACAATCATTCAAAAGGCTTTATCGCATATGAGCCGACAAGAAAATTCCCTAAAGGCAAAAACGTTTTGCTGGAGGGTCAAGAAGCTTTGATATTCAGCCGTATCAGAAAATGTGACTCCGACAGCGATATCAGCAGAACCCGCAGACAGCGTTCAGTTATCATGGCTTTGATACAAAGCGCGGAGGATGCTTCAACAACTCAGCTCAACAACGCTATGAATGCTGTTTTCCCACACATAAGGACCAGTTTTTCAAAGCCGGATTTGTTGTCTCTAGGCACAAAGGCAATAACACAGGCTTGGGCAAATTATGACATTGTTCAGATAGTCACCCCCGATACAGACGCCGGAAACACAGGAAAATCGGCGAGTATTAACGGTGAATTCGTTTGGGTTGTAGACTATGCAAAGTCTGCAAAGATAGTTCAAGATGCACTTTATGGCAAATCCAATATCGAGCTTGACAATGAGGATGAAAGAAAAGCACCTCTTGACTTGCTAATAACTAAGAAAAACCACTCAAACAAGGGCAATTCAAGCAATAATACACCAAATAAAAACACCAACGAAAACACACCCACAGATAGTGGCGGCAATATCATACCTACAACGCCAGGCAATAAGGATACGTCGAAACCAACAAACTCTAATGGAAGCGACAACAATACGCCGACAAACCCCAAAAACGGTGGTGGCGACAATCCAACAAGCTCTAACGGCAATGACACACCTACACCGACAAAACCGATTGGCGAGATTGGAGCTCAACCAGATTTGGATATCGGCGATGTAGCTTAATAGTTATCTATAATAATTAAGGAGAACCGACTTACGGTTCTCCTTTTTTGTTTGCCTTTTAAAAAAGCTGAGATAGTTCTTTTTTGAGTCTTCTCTTAACATATTCCCAAATAAATTTTGCTTTAAATCTGTTGTTGTGATGCCCTATGTTTCTTGCCTCAAAATCTTCCTCCTGCGAAATCTTATATGTACATTCTCTTGGCTCAAGTGTATCATAAAGTTCAGACAAGGTTCTTGCAAAATGCTCGTTCTTCACACCCGTAGCAGATAAAACGACAATGCTTTCATCGTCTGGAAACTCAAAGCTTGTTTGACCTTTTGGCACAACAAATGAGTACTTGTAAAAGTAAACCTGCCGCCCGAAGTCATCACCTTTTTCAGAATGCATATGGGTTGTGTTCCACGCAAGAGTGTCTGTTTTGACATACCCCGTTTCACCCAATGAATACAAATCCCATGCGGCGATTCTTTGTGTTGCCGATTGAATTTTAACCGATTGAATTGTCTGACCGATTTTAAATTCACAGGCTTTATCTTCATCAAATGATGCAGCAATTATATGAGTTCTGCCACAGCCCTCGGGGACATCAATTTTTTGACCCTTGCAGGTCATTGCATTGTATTCGCCGTCTTCTATAGGCCCTGTTTTAAACGAAACTCCGCCGCACACAATTTTCTTGGGAAACTGCTCGGCGGGAATTGAACCGACTTTAGGCAAACTCCCATCGGCTTTGTTCCCGTTTGTCGACACCGCATCAGCATTGAAAGTCAGGCTTATATCATAACATTCTGCACACTCGAGAGAATGTTCTGGTTTAACTTTAAGTGCAAAGCTCCTAACTTCATATGGGGCCATGTTGAAAATCAATTTCCCATCAATCACTTGAGATTTTATTTCATCAATATTTTCTTCAGAGGCATAAACTTCTCTTGCTTGTGTTATCTCTCCGTTTAACCTAAGCTCAACATTTTCGCACTCTCTGCCTGTTCCCTCGTTTAACCTTACAATAATCTCGTTTGAGTTTTCCGCCTTTTTAATCGCCCTTATCAACACATCGTTATCGCTTACGCTGCAATAGGAAACGCTACTTTCACAGCCGTTAGATTTATGTTTTTCGACCTCAAAAACTCCCATAGGCTCGTTAAATTCCATGCCCCTTTGTTGTGTTCCGTTTTGCCATGAGCCGCCGTGAGAATAGATTGCAAATGAGTATCTGTTCAGCCCAAACTCTTGCAAGTGCTGATTATCTCGGAATGGAGCGCGAGGCGAATATACTCCCGTCAACCTGATTGTGTTGTTGCGCGGCTTATCCCAGCCGTATTTGCTGTCGCTAAGCACCGACACTCCATAAAGACCGCTTGTGTCCGTTATATCCGCCCACATTTGCGCAGGCACTTCATAAAGTGTTTTTTTGTTGTTGCCCCTCTCGATAACCCCTAGCCCCAAATCATATGTGGCCTTTTCATTATCTGCATTGAGTACAAACTCCGTTTTTAGCAGCGTTCTGAGTGAGCGCCATTCAATTTCATTAAATACTTTGACAAACTCTCCTCTTGAATCAAGGGAAATAATTTGTTTAAATTCTGAGCCTCTGCTGTTTTTTATTATTTCAAGCGAAACCCTTGCAGGACCTTTTTCTAGTATTCTTACAATAGGTTTTTGTGCGTAGTCAACAGGCGTATCCATAATCTCCTTATAGACAAGCTCCCACGCGGGCCATCTTGTGTTGCCGTCGCACTTACTTAAAGCCATGCGAATAGGCGCACTCAAAAGCTCCTTACAAATAATTTTATCATATATGGATGAAATGTCGCCGTTAGCATCAATTCTTACCTTGTACTTTTCATTTTCAAGACTGTTTTGAGTAACCGATAAATCAGTTTTTAATTCACAGGCCTTTTCAGACATTTGAATATCATAGCATCTTATTCCTACAGAAGGAACATCGGCACAAAATGCAACCTTTAGTTTTTTGCCCTCTTTTTCGAGAATTTGTGAAGGGACCTCTTCACCATTGCCATCAAATACCCTGACAGCCCTTGTGTCGCCTCTCACTTCTATTTCGGCACTGACAGTTTCTCGCCTGCCCTCAACACACTGGAGGGGGTTGCAAACAACAACAGCCGTGCCTTTCGCGAAATAAGTGTCTAAACAACATGAAAGACTCCCCACTGCGCTCCTGTATTCCTCTGCAAGCGTATTGATGGAGAGCATGTAGTCATTCCAGTTGCGCTTATAGCATTCTTCAAGTGATGTGCCTGTAATATCATCATGAAACTGGTGTGCAACAATTCTTTTCCACGCAGTTTTCAGTGGCTGTTGAGGATATTCCTGCAAGTTATTTAAATCAGCAAAAACAGCCATTCTCTCGGCAGTTAGGGCAAGCTGTTCCCCTCTTCTGTTCCAACGCTTGCTTATCGCCCTTGACGTGTACCCACCAATTGCATGGTCTGTCATTACAAGCTCATTGTCCCAAACCGGCAACTTCAAATTGTTTTGCTTTGATAACTTCTCAATGTCACGAAACACTTGATCTGTTTGCGAAACAATTACATCAATTTTCGATTTTTGGTTTTTTCCAGCCTGTCTTATTGCGCTTTTTATTGACTCCTCACGCGGAGCACCGCCTCTGTCACCGACACCATGAAGAATAACCGTCATCGGCAAAGAATATCTTTTTGTGTTCGCACGCAAGCTAAGTCGCAACCCAGGGTGGATTCTGACCTTTCTTAGCGTTGCATTGTAATCTCTTGCATCAAGTGCCGCATATATCCTTTGCCCGTCTGGCCCACTCCAGACACCAATATCAAAGGGCACCCCATAAGCACTGCTCCACACTAGTTTTTGTGTGATAAAGCCTTTGAGATTTGAATGAGCCGCAACCGACGGCAGAGCATACCCAAAGCCGAAACAATCAGGCAAGAAGACATCAACGCTTCTTTTACCGAACTTCTTATAAAAATAGTCGTTTCCGTAAAGAAAATTCCTAAACAGCGCTTCGGGAGCAGGGATGTTTACATCTCCGTTTTCATAAGCACTCCCTGCAACATTCCAACGCCCTGCCTCTATGTATTCCTTGAGTTTTTCAAAAAGCTCGGGATAGTATTCCTCCATGAGTTCATACCTATAACTACCTTCAAAACTAAAAACATACTGAGGATATTTTTCAAGCATTTCAAAGTTTTGTGTCAAAGTTTTCGGCAGATAATCACTGAGTGTTTTTTCAAAATCCCAGCTCCACGAGGTATCCAGGTGAGCGGTTGCTATCGTGTATATTGCAGGCTTTAATTTTTTATTTTTTCTCATATTACACCTTAAAAAAGGCACAGCTGTTAATACAAATTAAAAGCTGTGCCAATATTTTAAATGGGTTTATTCCACAACGCTTAATTTTATTGCCGGAATAATTGTTTTTTCATCACCTTCGAATGTTATTTGAACATTCTGACCCTTGTTGAGTATTACAACTTCTGGTGACGCGGAGGCTTTTATAGAATAGTATGCATTGTTTTGTTCTAACTTGATAAAGTAATAGCTACCCCCATCAAGAACAGCCGACCTTATGTCTTCAACAACCCCTGTTACGGTTTGCTTCTGCTTTTCTCCATTGTCGGGCTCTGGGACCTGAATATCGTTTTTATCATCGGGGATATCTATATCATCTTTATTAACACGGATATCATATTCCTCTAAAACATTTATATATGACTCTAAGCATTCGCCAAGCGTCTCGCCAACAGTCTTAATCTTATTGTATTGCTTTACATTAATCATTGAATAACGCTGAACAACATTGCTCGCATCCTTCAAAGCCATAAAGTAGGTCGGTTCATCAGCCACATTCACAAGCAACGGGAAGGTTGAGTTAAAACCATAATCCTTAACAAGACCTTCTGCGGTTTCCATTGCGCTGTATTCCTTTGCACCGTTGACTCTGTAATATACAGCTTCCTTTGTTCTTTGATTGATAAGCACAAATCCAATTATCGACTGGTCACTTGTTACAGATGTTACGCCTGTGTAAAGCAACACATCATCGTTTATTGCGAGGTAATTATATCCCTCTGTCGTCTGAATAACATTTTTTTGGCCGAGAATGGAGTTCCAAAATCCACTTCTATAACTGCCAAAATGGTCGTACTGTTCGACAAGAATCTGAGCAGAGAATACTCTGTCAATCCACATAAGATTTGCGTCATTTGTAAGCTCGTCAACCGTATAGTAATTTGATTCGCCTGTCACTGCGTCAACTAAAACGGCACCGATAATATCACGACCGCCGAAAAGACCAATCGTCTTGTCAATTCTTGCGCAAATCCAATACGGATGCCCATCTTCATCAACCTCAAAGGTTGACCCTTCAAACATAAATGTCGGATAGGCAAAGCGCAAATGACGACTTAACAGCCTACTGAAATGGTCCACCGGAGAGTATTTCATTCCCTCTTCAAGCGCAACATATCTCGTGTTCTCCGCAGCCATGTCAATTATGATATAGCCGGGCAGGCCTTCGGTTCGGTTTGTAAACCATTTAATGATGCTCGCATAATTGAGAGGTGCAACTCTTACCGGAGTCTCATCATAATTTATCTGTGGAATTGAGCTCTGAATAGTGAACTGAGAAACAAGGTTCTCATTTGCAAGGTCACTCAACGCTCTGTTTGCAAGGCTCATTGCCGCTGATTCATCGAGCTTTGGCACCGAATTAAAATCGGTTTCATCTATATCTATATCAAACTTGCCGTTTGTATCGACAGTAATCAGCTCGCTGTATGAACGCGCACGGAAAAATACCGAGGATGCTAAAACCCCCACACCGGCGACAAGGGCAATAACAACTGCCAAAACAATCGGCACAACCGCCACTTTTTTAACATATGGTGTGTACTCAGGCTTTGTTAAAGCCTTTGATGTTATAAAAATCAACGCTATGAAGCTTGCAATAACCAAACCGATATAATAGTACAATTCCTTCGCCTTAATGTTAAGTGGAGGTAGCATAATATAAAAAGCCACTGCGGCGAAAATTACCGTACCAATTATGCTGATTATAAGCTTTAGCCTGGCGTTCTCTGGGGGAATAATAACTGTTTTTTTGCCACTACTTTTCCCTTTGCCAGTAAAATCAACTTTGATAGGATCCATGTAGTCAACTCCTTTTTTTTGAATACAAACAGTATATATTAATTTACCAATAATTGCAAGTATACAAACAATTTCAATGAATATAAATTGCCATTATAATAATAGGCATTTGAACTCAAAATTATTCAAAATTGACGCTTTATCCCTCTTTTTATAACAATAAACAATTGCTCCGTCTCCCCTTGCTGTTTATTAATAACTTGATATTAACAATTTAATGATGTATAATCGAATGAAATATATTCAACGAAAAATCGGTGATTAAATGAATGATTTTCGCAATAATAATGGCTTCAGAATTCCGGACGGGAACGAATGGAATTATAGCCCCTATGGTGGCATTAATTATCAATACAGAACCGCTCTCATGCACAGAGAAAATGAAAAAAAGTCTATAAAGAAGTTGAGCTTTAAAACAGGGCTTGCTCTTATTTTAATTCAAATTCTTTCTTTTGCTGCTATTATGTTCCTTAGAATGTTCGGTCTTTCCGAAATGTATAATAACGATTTGCTGTTCAGCAACGCTTTTACAATAATGATATCTTTAGTTTGTATTTTTGTTCCGTTCTTCTTGATATCATTGTCTCACGATGATGGGCAAAAGCAACGCATTTTTGATTTCAGAGCGCCGAAAACAACAAAGCTTTTTATAACAGCTGTCTTTGCCGCATTTATGCTTTGCCTTGTTGCAAATAATATATCCTTCTTTTTTTCAACTCTCCTTGAACAAGTTGGATTTAACTCGCAAACACCACAGTTTCCTACCCCGACTCAGGGTCTCCCTGTGTTTTTTTATTTTTTGAGTGTTGCTGTTGTGCCTGCCTTTGTTGAGGAATTTGCCCTCAGAGGCGTTGTAATGCAACCATTAAGAAAGTACGGAGATTGGTTTGCTATTTTGGTTTCAGCTGCCGTCTTCGCACTCATGCACGGCAATGCCACCCAATCCTTTTTCGCTTTTTTGGTTGGCGTCGTCATTGGCTATTTTGTGATTGCGACAAACTCAATCTGGACAGGTGTCGCAATTCATTTTGCAAACAACCTTTTCTCTGTAGTCTTTTCTGTGGCAGCAGAACGCTCCCCCGATGTGACGGCAAGCATCTTCAACTATATCATTGCGTTTCTCACCCTTTTAGGCATTGTTGCGCTAATTATTTTTTCACTTGACAAAAAGCGTAATAAACCAGCTCAGGTAAAAACGATGCTTAACAACGGTCAAAAGCTTACATCTTATGTGTTCACCGCACCGATGGTTATTTCTTTGCTGATTTTGTTTTTTTCTATTGTAACTTATATGGTAGGAGTATAGGAGTATATAATGGATGATATAAAGTTCATGAAACAAGCTCTTGCGCACGCTGTTAAGTCTTTAGAAGAGAATGAGGTGCCTGTGGGCGCTGTAATTGTACACAACGGCAAAATAGTCGGCACGGGGCGCAACAGAAGAGAGAAAAGCAAAAATGCCCTTGCACACGCTGAAATAGAGGCAATAAACAACGCTTGTCAAACCCTTGGCGGTTGGCGCCTTTGGGAATGTGAAATGTATGTTACCCTCGAGCCTTGCCCAATGTGCACAGGAGCAATAATTAACTCAAGACTGCGACGTGTCGTTTACGGTGCGTTTGATAAAAAGGCAGGCTCTTGTTCATCGGTCATAAATTTATTCGATTTGCCCTACAACCACAAGCCTCAATTGCTCGGTGGTTTGATGGAAAAAGAGTGTTCAACACTTCTGAGTGATTTTTTCGCAAAGTTGAGAGCAGAAAAGAATAATTAAACACATATTTAAAACCTCGCTTTAACAGCGAGGTTTTTTTGAATAAAAGCCTATCGGGCGGTACATTAGTACCGCCCGATACAATTAGAGACTACCAATTTGTTCGACTTGTTTAACTATCATTGCACAAAAATATGCAATGAATCACAAACTGTTAACTGCCAACCTCTTATCTAATCACAAATTTATTCTACAATATTTTTTATAATAAGTCAATATTATTTTTAAAATTGTTTGTTATTGTTTTAACTAATTACTGTTTTTTGTTTGAATCCTTTATCTTATCCCAATATATCTTTGCAGACATTTCATTCTTATTCTTTGCAAATTCGTAATACTTAACATTTTTTAAGTTGTCAGGAAGGTACTGCTGCTCAACCCAATGATTTTCATAATCATGGGCATAGAGATAAAATTGACCTTTGTTTTGGTTATCCTCGCCGTCAAAGTGCTTGTTTTGAAGATTTCTAGGTATAGGCCCTGCTTTTCCGCTTTTGATGTCATTAATAGCTGCATTTATACCGTTATATGCAGAGTTTGATTTTGGAGAATTGCAGACAAGAACAACGGCATCGGCAAGGGGAATTCTCGCCTCGGGCAAACCGAGCATCAAAGCCGAATCGACCGCCGCTTTAACAATAGGGATAACCTGAGGGTACGCCAACCCTACGTCCTCACAGGCGCAAACCAAAAGCCTTCTGCATGCAGAGGGCAAATCACCCGCTTCAATTAGACGAGCAAGGTAATGGAGTGCTGCGTCTGCGTCTGAACCTCGCATTGATTTCTGATATGCAGAGATTATGTCGTAGTGCTCATCTCCGTCTTTATCATACTTCATGGAGCTTCTTTGCGTGAGCATTTTTACGGTTTCCATCGTTACAGTTCTGACACCGTTTTGGGGAACTGTGGAAAGGACGCTCAGTTCAAGAGAATTCAAAGCCTTTCTGACATCACCTGCACACGCTCTTGAAATATAATCC